>JAFRIR010000130.1 GCA_017432685.1 Flexilinea sp.
GCGCGTGTCCGCTGATGGTACTTGGAGGGCGACCTCCCGGGAGAGTAAGAAATTGCCAACTTCACTTTTTTTGTTTTAAGGGGTCGGATTTTGTAGACTCGTGCGAAGCATGAGTCGGAAGGATCTGACCCCGAAGACCCGGTAACGGGCAATCGGCGCTGTCCTCCCCGAGGTACAGGCCCACTTCGCGGTACCGTCCCTCTTTCTCAAGCGGGGTCAGATTCCTCCAACTCTTCGCTCGTGCTCCGCACATCGCGCGAGTCTGCGGAATCCGACCCCGAGCATTTTAAAACATCGTTTCTTCGCGGTCGGAGTCGGTGGGAATATCGGGAAAGTAAAGCTCTTCCTGCCAGAGGTCATCGGGAGGCTCCGGTTCAGCGGGATCAGGCAGGTCCGGATCGATCGGGTTCAGCGCTGTTTCCGGAAAGCAATAACTCCGATACCCGCAGTGCTCACAGCGGCGCAATTTTTCCGTTCGCGGGTAGTCCGCTTCTTCAGTTTTCAGCATCTCCCGTGCAAGGGTCCGGAGCCATGTCATGTCCTGACCGTATTCCTCCTCCGAATAAGGCAGGCGGAGAGTTCCCTCCGGATACTGCGGGAACCAATAAACCATCTCAATGTTTTCCGCCGGAACCCCATGCATACCGGCGCCCAACAGCCGGGGAGCACAGGGACAGGCGAGAAAACGGTAAAGTCGGGTCTGCGGAGAACGGGCGTAATGCGCTCGATCCGGCGGAAGAGAGCCTGTCTTCCAGTCAAAGACAGTCAGCCGGTCATCCGTCACAGCCAGGGCATCAAACTTTCCCAGCCACAACACATCCGCAAAGCTCAGTGAAACTTCTTTTTCCGCAAAAAGCTGCTGCGGTTTCCCGATCGGCTGTTTCCGGCAAAAGGTTTCGACCCATGTTACCAGCTCCGGTTCATCGGCGGGGAGGATCAGCGACTCACGGGGAAAGCCGAGAATCAGCTGACGCGCCAGCAGATGGAAGTCATCGCCCTCCCGGACATTACCCGATGCTGACGTTTCTACCGGCCAGACCAGCCGGCGGATGTAGCTGAGGTAATAGAGCCGCCTGCAGCGTTCAAAAGCGTTGATTTGGGTTTGAGTGAGTATGTTCATAGTTAGTAGTTGATAGTTGGCAGTTTCTATCAACTGCCAGCTATCAACTAATTCCTCCATGTCGCGCGGAGCTTCATCACAACGTTAGCTTCAGTGGTTTTGCCGTAACGCCCGGAGTTGAAGGAGACGTAAAGTCCCTTCTTTGCCCGGGTGATGCCTACATAAAGCAGCCTCAGCCGTTCCTTTACACCATCCAGCCAGGCTTCCCGACTGCCGTCACCCCGCCGATAGCGAAGCCCCGGTTCCACACCGGAGACCGCTTTCAGTGCCTGCAAAATCTCCGCCTGCAGGTCCAGGTTGTCGCGGACGTAGCGGGGTTTGTAGCGGCGATTGACGTACTGTGCCTCGGATCCATCCGGGAAATCATAATTGTTGCAGCTGGTGAGAAACACCTGATCCCATTCCAGCCCTTTGGCTTTATGATAAGTCGTCACTACGATCTTCCCGGGATAATCATTGGGGTCGAACTGCGAATCCGAGCCGCGCAGCCCGGCATAAAGATTGGCATTGGAAGCGATCTTTCGGACTTCTGCTGCCATGGAACCGAGGCCGAGCTCCGGGTTCATGCGCACGATCTGGGAAAGCAGTATCCCGATCTGTCCGGCACAGCAGAGGTCTTCCGAGGTATGGAAAAGATCCTGACCGATCAGCAGGATCAGCTGGTCAATAGGCAGAAATCGGGCGTCCAGCCAGCGTTTGAGAAAATAACGGAAACGGAAAATCGTTTGCTGCAGAAATTCTTCGAAGCCCAAGCTTTCGATCAGCTGCTGCAGGGAGTCCTCTGAGACCGGATAAAAGAATTCTTCAGGATGCTCCAGCGCTTCGAAAACCGCTTCTATCTTCGCCTGGTCTTCAGCGGTCAGGTGAAACTCGCCCTTTTCCCGCTCTCCGTAAAGCATACGAAACAACGCCAGACAGTGCTTACGGTTCAGGGGCAGAGAGAGCCAGTCCAGCACTACCGCGATCACATCCGCGGACGCCCGGGCTTTTTTGGTGCTCTTCAGTACCTCAACCACTTCGATCGGGAAATCCTCCAGCCGGTTCACGAACTCTTTGCCGTACTCATTGGAAGGGGTGAGGATCGCGATGGTCTCGCTCGGGCGCTCCTGTGCATGTTTCACCGCCAGCCGGCTGATGGCATCGATCTCGTCCCGGGTGGAATAAAGCTGCGGGTCATAAACAATGCGGGAAGGGTCGTCCGGCGGGTTGCCCTGTTTGTCACCTGGAGGCGTCAGACGGATAAAAGGCTTTGTCAAACCATCGCGGCAGGCGGGATTGGGATGGGCATTGACGACATAATTCACCAGACGGTTGGCCTGGGCAAGCACACTTCGCTGAGACCTGCCGGCGGTTTCCATGGGCACGTTCAGCTGAGCCTTCGCGATGAAATTGCGCAGGTATTTCGGGTTGGCGGTGGTGAAGGTCTCGTTGATGGCCTGGTTCGGGTCCCCGACCCGCACCCAGTTGCCGGACCGGGCTGTCAGCAGCCGCAGCACTTCTTCCTGGATCAGTGAACTGTCCTGTGCCTCGTCCTCCAGAATGTAAGGCCAGCGGTTCTGCAGGTAGGCAAGGTAGGCGCTGTCTGAGGCAAGCAGCCTGTAGGCATTAAACATCAGGTCGGCAAAATCCATCGCCGGATAGTTCCGCAGCTGGGTCTGGTAAAAGCCATAAATGTCACAAACCATCTCCAGCAGCGGACGGGCAAAGCGGTCTTCCATCTTATCCAGATTGGTTCGCAGCTCTTCCGGGGTGATGTGATAATCCTTCGCCTGTGAAATCACATTGCGGACGATATCCGTCACGTCCTGCTGCCATTTCTCCCGGTAATGTTCATCCTGTTTCTCCGGACGCAGGTTTGGATCGATCACCAGGTCAAAGGTGTCGCGCATATCCGCGTCCAGCCACAGGTCCACCGCCCGCTGCAGCAGCGCGTTCGAGCCGACTTCATCCAGCACCGTAAAGTCATCTTCAATGCCCAGCTGCTGTGTATGACCCCGGATGATATCCAGCGCCATGCTGTGAAGGGTGCAAACCTTGTAGCCGATGCCCGGCAGCAGCCCGCGCTCTGCCAGGAAAGAGGCGATACGGGCGGAGAAGTTCAGCGCGGCGGCGTTGGAAAAGGTGACGATCAGGATCTCCTGATCCGGCTCCTGGTTCTCCGAAGCCCGGACCAGTTTTTCGATCAGGTCAGCTGCCAGCGCCGAGAGCGTGAAGGTCTTCCCGCTGCCGGGGACTGCCGAAATTCCCATAAGTCCGCCGGTGTAGGAGAGGATCTCCAGCTGCTCTTTTCGGGGAGTAAATGCCATTATTCACCTCCCATGTTTGCAAAGGGCAGCATGCCGGCTGCCCGGAGCTGGTCTTCGATTGGCGGGGCGTCACTGACGCCGGGGTAGATCTCCGGGTCTTCCCGCAGTTCGGAGATGAATTCCACCTCCGGATAAGGCTCGCTGGGCCGGTCAAATTTGAAACGCCGTGTCAGTGTGGAAAAGAGGTAAAGCAGTTTGGAACGCTGTTCCATACCACCTTCGTTCAATTCCGAGGCGTAAGCACGGACCTGGGTGCGGCACCGTCGCAGCAAGCCGCAGAGCTGCCGTGTCATGTGTGCGTCGTTATAGGCGCCGGCGGTCAGGGCATCCCAGCGTTTTTCCGGCGGCCAGAAACGGCTGAGCACCGCGTCATTGGTCAGCTCACCGTAAAAGTGTTCCCACCAGCGGGGAGCGCCCACGTTCAGCCAGATCTGGTAGTCCGCTGTCCGGTTCATGGAAAGGAAGGCGGAGGTCAGCGAGATCAGCACGGTATCCTCCGGCTGTGCATAGATCTCTTCGTAGTATTTGGCGTTGACCATGCCGAGCCCCACCAGTTCAAAGTAATCCGCCCAGGTCAGGCGAAAGTCAGCCCTGCCCACCTTTTCCATGTAATCCAGTACTGCCCGGTATTTTGACATGGAATCCGCGGCTTTCTGAATGCCCAGATTGGTCTCCGGATCGGTGCGGAAGCCTTCACGGATTAGCACATCGGTGAAAAAATCGGAAACCACTCGGTCCGGGGAAAGCGCCTTGTTTTTGCGCTGGGTCTCGATCCATTTGCGCAGGATCTCGAAGCGTTCGGCGACAGGGTGCGGGATGCGCTGTCTTTTCTCATCCGAAAGGGAGGCGAAGGGTTTGATGTCGTAGGTGACCGTGTCCATCTCGTCCTGTTTCCGCTCCCGGAACATTCCCCCCACGATCAACTGCCCGCGCATCGGGTCCAGATCTTCGATGAAGCACTGCGCCATCTGGACGATGTCCAGCAGACGGACCTGCGTCCCCGGGATCGGGTGCACCAGTTCGCAGAGTGTCAGCAGAGAACGGGTGACCCGTTCATTCAGCAGCGGACGGGAAGGACGGTGCAGGTAGACCCGGATGCCCTGCTCCCACAGACCGCGCTCCATTTCCGTATAAAGAACATCGGAAACCAGCGGAGCCAGGATCACGATATCTTTCGGCGCCACGCCCTGCACTTTGATGAGGTTTGCCACGTCATTGACCGCCTGGCGAATCATTTCGGGATAGTGATGACCGGAAGCAAAGCTGAAAGCCGTCCGAGGACTCACAGGAAGCTCACTGCTGCTCACCTTCGGATCCGTGATGACCCGTTCCATAGCTTGTACCGCAGGAGAGCTGACGAAGGACTCCTCAAACTCCATCTTCACGGGACAGATCTCCTGCAGTGTCTCTGCAGAAAGCGGATCGCAGCCCATAAACCCGCGATAACCGCCGTCCCGGTCACTGATGAGCAGCATGGAGCGGCACAGCGGTTCGATCTCCCGGACAAAATGATGAGCGGCAGGTACCTCTTCCTCCAGGTTGTCAAAGACGAAATGCAGCCGCTGTTCTTTCAGCCAGTTCCGGAAAACCGGGTTGGGCAGCAGCTGATGGGTGAAGACATCCAGCTGGAGGGAATAGTCCAGCAGATTGTTTTCCAGACATACCTGGCGGAACAGGGCGCCGCATTCCTGTGCCTGATCAAACACGGGCAGAATCGCGCCATCTCCGCCCCAGCTCCCTTTCATCATGGTGGCATAGTCATCAAAAGGAATCCCGGCAGCAGCGCACTTGTGCATCGCCACCATCACCTGATTGAACACCCGGGAGGGAGAGGCAGTCAGTCCGTTGAAATAACCGGCGTTCCGGCGGGGTTTGATCAGCTTTGCCATGATGATCTGGGCTGCTTCGATGGTCAGGAACATCGGGTAGGCACGTTTCCGCCCGTACCCGCTCTCGTCGGCGATCAGCGGCCAGAAAAGCTTGAGGCAGCTTTGGATATAGCTGTTGTAGGTCGTGAGCTGAGGACGAATGCCTTCGCGTGAAATGAGGTCCTGATAGATGCTGCCGTAATTTCGTCCGGGCGTGAAGATCAGCGCCTGCGGCCAGGCATCACCGTTTTCCATCAGAAAACGCACCCGTTCCGCAGCAGCTGTTGACTTCCCGCATCCTGCCTTTCCCGAAAGCCAGATCCGGGCAGTTGGTGAGGACTCGATAAGTGTTGTTTGGTCTTTTGTAAAGATCATCTTTTTGTTTCACAATCAAGGAAGTAGGATATAAATGACTTCCAAAACTTAAGGGAACCTCTAAAAACTCCAATTTTTCTCTGTCCCGAGGAGATTCAGAGAATTTATTCTCTGAATCTCCTCGGGAGGTTTCCGGGGGCTGCCGCCCCCATACCCCCGCCCATTAGTTTTTAGAGGTGCCCTTAATACCTGACACCTGACACCTGCTCCCTATTTCCTACTTACTACTTCCTACTTCCTACTTACTACTTATCCTTTCCAGGTGATGAAATCCTTCAGGTTGGAGCCGCCGACGAATTCCGAAAGGATGGAGTTGGCCGGGACAAGGCTCAGGTCCAGCGGGCGGACCCATTCCAGGAAAGCAAGCAGCCGTCTGGCTTCAACGTGTTCCGCAGTCCCATGGGGAACCATGCGCAGGGCAATATCCGCCAGGTTTTTCAGCGCGGAGACTTCGTAAACCAGCGAGGTGTTGATGAGCGTGTCCGCCAGATTCTGGTAAGGATTGATGTATTTCCGCTCTCCTGCGCGAACCGATTCCCAGCGGGCGATAGTGGCTGCGGCACTGTAGCCCCGGTCACGGAAGTCGCGGACAATGCGGCGCAGCAGCCGGACGTCCAGCGTGGATACACGGTTATAGCGGTCCATGTTGATCTGCGTCATCGGCGCCACAAAGATCCGGTAAATGTTTTCAGGATCCAGATTTTCCTGCATCAGCGGGTTCAGTCCATGGATGCCTTCCACGATCAGGATCTGGTTTTCCTTCATCTGCAGCACATCACCGGGAATCGATTTGCCGGTGACGAAATCGAATTTCGGGATCTGGACGGTCTCTCCGTTGATCAGCCGTCGGATGCAGTCCTGGAACAACGGAATGTTCAGCGCATGGACAGTTTCAAAGTCATAATCGCCGTTGGCATCCCGAGGGGTCAGATCCCGGTCGAGGAAGAAGTTGTCCATTTCGATCGGGATCGGGGAAATGCCGTGGGTCAGCAGCTCGATGGAAAGCCGCTTGGAGGAGGTTGTTTTACCGGAAGAAGAAGGACCGGCGATCATCACGACTTTGATCTTGTCCCGGTGTTTGGAGATCGTTTCCGCAGCTTTGGTGAACTGACGGTCCTGCAGGGATTCTGAAACCAAAATCAGGTCTTCGATGCGCCCTTCATCAATGGCCTTGTTAACGGAGCTGAGCATGTGGATGTTCAGATTCTTTTGCCAGCTGCTGTATTCCTCGAAAATCGGGCGCATGCGCTTGTATTTTTCCAGCGCACCGATCTGCATGTTGGAGCCTGTGACCGGGTGACGCAGCAGGAACTGGTTTTCCCGCCCTGCATCTTCCAGACGGAAATATTTCAGATATCCGGTAGAGGGAACCATGTAGCCATAAAAGTAATCCTGAAAATCATCCAGCTTATATGTCATCAGATACGGCTTTTTGCGGTAATTCAGCAGCTCGCATTTGTCTTCCTGATGTTTGGACTCGAAGAGAGCCTTTGCATCTGCCATGGGAATCTCCTCCCGGATGATCGGGTGATCTGCTGAGGCCAGATGGCGCATTTCCTTCTCAAGCTGATGCCGGTCTTTTGTCGTGAAGGTTCGCGGTCCGTCAACCTTGCAGAGGATCCCACCGCCGTTGATGGAATGCATCACCACCAGATCGAAGCCGGAAAAGAGCTTTTCAAAACAGGCTGCCATCATGTAGACAAGCGATCGTTTGTAGATGACCTGTCCCTTGGAATCGGACATAGTCACAGGTTCTGCCCGCACACTGGTGTTGATGTTGTATCGCAGTTCCCGCAATTCGCCGTTCACGATCACGGCCATCAGTTCCGATTCCAGCTCGGGGGTGAGGATCTCCATGAATTCTTCCAGTGTACTGCCGCGGGGACCTTCGATCAGACGTCCGTCCGGCAGCTCCACCTGGACCATCGCAGAAGGTTCAGAAAATTTAAATGCTCCCATTATCATCCTCCTTCCCGGAAATCGGGTATCACGATACCGATCAGCTTCCCGTCCTGCCGTTCGCTGATCCGGACGCTGTCGATCCGGTTGCGTACGGGAGTGGGGAAGATCGTTTTCACCGTCAGATAGTTTTCGGAAAGACCGTGCGTCTCCCACTGCCCGTCCGGCAGCTGTTGGGTCGACTCCCAAAGAACTTTACGGACCGATCCGATAAATGATGTTTCAAAGACAAATGTTTTTTGCTCGAACAAATCGCGCAGCTGTTTCGCGCGTTCCTTTTGAATTGCCTTCGGAACCTGGTCTTTCATCCGTGCTGCTGCCGTTCCGGGACGGGGTGAATAGGGGAAGATGTGTCCGCCCGCGAAGGGAAGCGAGTCAACGAATGCCAGTGTCTGCGCATGTTCCTCATCGGTCTCACCGGGAAAACCGGCGATCACATCCGTAGTGATGGCAAAAGCAGGGTTGACGGATAGGGCAGTCTCTGCCAGACGGCGGAATTCACCGAGGGTGGTTCGCCGGGCCATACGTTTGAGCACGGAATCGGATCCGGACTGTAAGGGCAGGTGAAAATGCGGACACATGCGCGGGTCTTCCCACAAGCGCAGAAAGCGATCTGAAAGGTTCCAGGATTCCAGCGAAGAGAGTCTGATACGCGGGATGTCCGTCTCCTTCAGCAGAAATTCGATCAGGTCTGCCAGTTCTTCACCCAGGTCGAGTCCCCAGGCGCCCAGATTCACTCCGGTCAGCACGATCTCTTTGCCTCCGGCGCTGATGGCGGACTGCACGTCATGCAGCACCCGGGCTTTCGCTACACTGCGGGCTTTTCCGCGTACCAGCCGGGTCACGCAGAAGGTGCAATGGTTGTCACAGCCATCCTGGATCTTGATGAAGGCTCTCGTCCGGGCATGTACACCGGGGAGTGTCACACGCTTCAACGGTTCCGTGTCAAAGTCGGTCTTTCCAAGTCCCAGGACTGCTGCAGTCAGCTCATCTTTCTCCGCGTTGAGTATCACTTGTGAAACGCCCTCCATGGCAGCAGCTTCCCGAGGTTCCATGGAACTCCAGCAGCCGGTGACCACCACCTGCGCGCCGCCTTTTGCCGCACTGCGGACCTTGCCGCGGGAGTCGGAAGCGGCGGCGGCTGTCACCGAGCAGGTGTTGACCACCGCTATATCGGCGCTTTCCGCGTCCGGGACGATCTCATGTCCCAGTGCGGTGAACTGCGCCGCATAACGCTCGATTTCAGCCTGATTCAACCGGCAGCCGATTGTGTCAAAGAAGACTTTCATTTACTCCTTACTACTTACTATTTTTTATTTATTTCCCAGTTCTCTTGTTTTTTCAAGACAGGCGATCATGCCCTCGGTGACAGCCGTGCGCAGTCCTTCCTTTTCCATCGCTGCCAGGGCTGCCGCTGTGGTACCGCCGGGAGAAGTGACTTCGTTTTTGAGGATCACCGGATGCTTTCCCACCTGCTTCATATAAGCAGCCGAACCGAGAACCGTCTGCAGCACGACCTTTTCGGAAAGCGGCCGGGGCAATCCCATCTGTACAGCAGCGTCGATCATGGATTCGATGAATAGATAAACATAAGCCGGACCGGAACCGGAGACAGCCGTCACAAGGTCGAGATCGGATTCCCGTTTTACCTCAAACTGCATGCCAAGTGCAGAAAGGATATTTTCCGTAAGGATTTTCTGTTCCGGGAGAACCGCATCTGTGGCGAACCACCCGCAAACGCCTTCACTGATCCGGGCGGGGGTGTTCGGCATGATACGTACTACCCGTTTGGCATCCAATGTGTCTCTGAAACGGCTGACCGGCACACCGGCAGCGATCGAAAGCAGCAATGCGTCAGATGGAATTTCTTCTCTGATACTGATCACAGCATCATCCAGAAACTGCGGTTTTACGGCGATCAGTACTGCGTCTGCGTGTCTGACTGCCTCTGCATTAGATGCGGAGATATTAACACCAAGCTGTTCGTTCAGCTCTTGACATTTTCCCGAGTCGGGATCACTGATAAAAATTTCTTCAGCCTGCAAGACTTTGTTATTTACGATCCCGGTAATGATGGCGCTGCCCATCATTCCGGCACCGATCACCGCAAATTTCATCATTACACCTCCTGTGGCTATTTAGCGATTACCGAATTTTTCCCGTACCATGCTGCTACCGGAGTGTTTTCTTCCGGGTATTCGGAGAGCTCATGGTAGAAAAGAATATAAGGCCGGTAAGGAAAACGCTTCAGTACGGCATCCTTTACTTCCGGATCCTTCAGAATTTTCAGTCTTTGTTTGTATGTGTAGCCATAGTGTCCCATTTGTCCGCTTCGGTATGAACGGTAAGCGCTGATGCTTGTGGTGTCAAACCATTTGATGCGGGTCATCCCGAAACCAAAAACGATCATCACAGACAGGAGCAAAACCACACTGTACCGGTTTTTCCGGGCAGCAGGAAACCAGCGTTCAGGCAACGATTTCTTTTGAACCAGCCAGCCGATCCAATAAAAAATGTTGAATATTGCCAAAAACAGCATTCCAAAGAAAATGATGTTGGTAATCCTGCCTAATTGACTCAGACTTTGCTCTGTCATTGCGTAGATTGGAGGATAGAACATCACGCCGGTCAGGCAGGTTGAATAGATGGTCACGAGTACCGGAAATTCGAAACGGATCTCTGTATAAACAGCGATCCGCCACAGTATGGGGACCAGCGCAAGGATCAGTGTCCAAACAGGCAGGGTGAACCATTTTCCGAGGGAGAGTCCTGCTTCCCGAAAAGAGAGGAAAACCGATTGAAGCAGTCCCGGCTGGGCAAAAAAAGTTTGTCTGTTTGCATTGCCCGGGGCAGCCACATTCAAACCAAAAGAGACAAGATAACAAAAAACCGGGATCAACAGAAGTTTTCTGTCAGTATGTTTCTGCAGCAGCAGAAATATTTCCAGGCTTATCAGTATGGTTGCTGTTGTCAGTCCCGTCACCAGATTTCCGCCGCCGATGACCAGGAACAGAACGCTTGCTGCGATCAGTGTGCCGGTTCCATGTTCCCTGTTTTTGCGCAGGAGAAAGCGCAGTAAAATCGCAAAAGCCAGGGCTGAGAGTCCAAAGAAAAAGGTGTAATACACTGCTCCTGTGTACCAGTAGATACCCTGACTTGCGCGGGGCAGGAACTGTGTGCAGAGGATCGACCAGATGGACGCAATGACACAGCATTCCGCTTTCGGTGCACCAAAAAGCTTGCCGAATATGGCAAAAATCAGGGAGAAATTGCCGATAAGCAGCATCGCGAGAATCAGCCAGGGACCGATCTGATAGTATTGTTCGCCAAAGATCATCGGATTCAGCGTGAACAGAAAAATCGCGCTGAAGGTTCCCTGCCAGCCGAAGTAAAGGTCATAAACACGATCCCACGCTGCCTTGAGAACAGAACCGAGCGATCCGGTACGTGTCCATGCCTGATAGGTTGGAAGCCCGTTGGAGTAGTCGTCCAGCGCCGGCACATCAAAGCGTGCAGCGTTGAGCATGGGGATCATCAGCAGAAGCAGGGCAAGGCATGCGAGAACAGCAAAAATTTTGATCGGAATTCCGGCAGAAGTGAGGCGTTTCATTCGTTTTTGCCAGCCTTTCCGCTCATCCAGCGGCCGTAGACTGCCATCGAAAGCAGCCGTCCGGCTTTGTCGCAATTACAGACTTCTCCCACAGAAACTGTCCCGTTTCGTTTGCGGTTCACTTCCCTGAGCGCATTATAGAGCGTCACGGAAGAAGCCTTGACGGCATATGCAGTCACCAGCATGAAATCGGCCTGATCCGAAAGCGCCCCCGCACAGGCCTCAAGCAGAGCCGGGAAGCCTTTATAGAATTCCCAGACTTCGCCCTTCGGTCCCCGTCCGAATTTGGGCGGATCGAGGATCACACCCTCATAAAACGAGCCGCGCCGGGCTTCTCGCTGCACAAATTTCAGCGCGTCATCAAGGATCCAGCGGATGCGGTCCAGGGGAACTTTGCTGAGGTCCTGGTTTTCTTTTGCCCAGGCGACAGCTTTTTTTGAGGCATCCAGATGGGTCACCTTTGCCCCGGCTGCCGCACAGGCCATGGTGGCAGCGCCGGTATAACCGAAGAGATTCAGGACCTTCATGGGTTTCCCGTAATTGCGGACCCGTTCCATAAGCCAGTCCCATTGGCAGGCCTGCTCCGGAAAAACACCCAGCTGCTTGGAGTTGGAGAGCATGGCCTTGAGTGTGAGGTTCCGGTAACGGAGCTTCCAGCTGTCGGGGAGTTTCTTTAAGGTTTTCCAGTGCCCGCCGTTTTCTTCCGCAGAGGGAATGAACTCCGCGCTGGCCTGCTTCCATTCGCTTTCATCCATCAGAGGGGTCCAGACGGCTTCCGCTTCCGGACGGATCAAGCGATAAGGTCCAAACTGCTCGAGTTTCCGCCCGTTCCCGCTGTCCAGCAATTGATAATCTTCCCACGCCGGGGAAGTCAGTAAATTCACGATCGGTGTTGAAGAATCATATTTCATGAAATCATTATACACCATCCTCCGGGAATTGCTGAGCGAGAGGACAGATACAAACAATTATCGGCAGGGAAGAAAAAGCTACCAGGGACACCCTATATAATGATAAAACAGCGTTAAAAACAGCAGTCGATTGTTGATATTAACGCTGTTTTGTGATATACTATCTTCATAAATCATTATGGAGCGACAGTCATGGCATATGTTCATCGGACAATTGAAGAAAACATCATAAAAACAGGAAAGTCATTTCCCTGTCTGGTTGTTTACGGTCCCCGTCAGGTTGGAAAATCGACAACGGCAGAAATGCTGTATGGAGACTCATTCAGAAAAGTTACACTTGATAACATTAATGACAGGGCGCTTGCCAATCAAAATCCAAGAGCTTTTCTTGAAACATACGGATGGCCGCTGATCATTGACGAAATCCAGAAAGCGCCGGGATTATTGGATGAAATCAAGCAAAAAATTGATGAACAGCGTTTGATCTGGCTAAAAACCGGAACAGAGAGGCAGTTGATGTATATTCTTACAGGCTCCAACCAGTTTGAATTACAGCAGGGAATCTCGGATTCTCTTGCCGGACGCTGCGGCATAATCAACATGGCTTCATTTTCTCAGGCAGAAAAATACAATTCTGCAGGGACTCTCTTCGATCCGGATATTGAACTTCTTTTGAAACATGAACGGGAAACTCCTGTGAAATACAGAACACGAGCAGAAATATTTTCTGATATTTTCCAGGGTGGGATGCCGGATGTTGTGACCGGAGTCTCACAAAGAGATGTGTATTACCGTTCTTATGTGAATACCTACATCGAAAAGGACGTGAGAAAGCTGATCACAGCTGATAACGAGATGTTATTCCGGAATTTTCTTTCGATCGTTGCATTGCGTACATCACAGGAACTGCATTATGAAATCATAGCCAACAATGTTGGCATTGACACGCGGACTTGTAAAAGATGGATATCGATCCTGGAAACATCCGGTATCATCTGCCTGATGCAGCCCTATATGGCCAACATATCAAACCGAATTATCAAAGCGCCAAAACTTTATTTTATGGATAGCGGGCTCTGTGCATATTTATGCCGATGGCCGAGTGCGGAATTACTCGAACAATGCGCTATGAACGGTGCCTTTTTTGAAACTTACGCAGTCAGTGAACTGATCAAAAATCTTTATGCACACAATATTGATCCAAAGGATGTGCTCTATTATTACCGGGATGTAGATCAAAAAGAAATTGACCTGTTGTTTATCAAAGAGAATTCAATTTACCCGATTGAAATCAAAACCGGGAGTTCTCCAAAAAACCCGACTCGCAATTTTTCAGTTCTTCAAAAATATCATATGCCTGTCAAGCCGGGTTTGATCCTTGACACCTGCGATAAAATACGCCCTGTCAATGAACTGGCTTATACTTACCCTGTTTATTTGCTTGGAATGTGAAATTTTGCAAAAACAGCGTTAAAAACAGCAATCGGTTGTAGTTTTTAACGCAATCTTTATAAAACGGATTTGTCGTAGATGTTCGGGACGATTGTGTTTGAAGAAACTTTCCCTGCCAATATATTTTCATATTTCTTTAAGATATTGGAAGTTGTCTCATAATCTTCATTATCAAAGTTTAGTCTGAATGTTTTAACCTTAAAAGAATTGATGTTCTCCCGGATGTCAATGGGCTCGGTAGTTTGAATGGTGCAGAGACAGTTTTTACAATCGGTATCCAAATGGAAGCTGTCTTTCCCACAGCGCAGGGTGTATTTTTCCGGATGTCCGTACTTCGCGCAGTGGATGCTGTTCTGCTTTTTCCCGGCGAAATTACCGATGGGACACTGATGTGTGACCATCAGCGGGAGGCGTCCGTAAGCCAAAATCTCTGCCCGGGACCGGTCCGCCAGCCTATTGATCTCCTCTCGGCTCATTTCCACCGAAAGCCCGATGCTTTCCGCGCCCAGGGATTGCCAGAATTCATAGCTCCGGCTGTTCATCACATTGCCGGAGATATCCAGTGCGAAGGGCTTTCCGCTCTCCTTCACTGCCTGGTAATGTCCGAGATTGTTGATGAGCCAACCGTCGATTCCGGCATCATGACAAAGCTTAAAAGAATCTGAGATATTTACTTTTATATAATCGCGCCAGATTCTTGGAAGTTTTATGTGTAATAATTTATTAAGATTATGAGCAGAAATTGCTGTATTATGGATATCTTTCATTAAGGTATCATTCATGTCCACATAGATACTCTTAACAAAATTACAGCGAAGAACAGCTTTGAATTGCGCCTTATTCTTAACAAATACGGATAGAGATTTATCTGATTCGGAATTGTCTGTATCCGGTGGTAAAACGACCGGGTAATTCCTTTCAGATTTCTTTAAGCTGATAAGCATGTTTTGCAATAAATCGATTGCAGTATTTCTTAAGCTGTTGAGTGAAGATTTGTTAAGGTAAAGTCCGTCTTCTACATCCGCATCGATCTGCTCTGCCCGGAAGATCGTGTTCCCGAGTTTGCCGATCTGTTCCCGCACGCTTTCAGCTGTCAGCGGCTGGTTCAGTGCGGCGGACGGTACCTCCCCGTTAATTTCCACCGTTTCACCGGCTGCAGTAAGGCGCAGCTGAGCCGGCTGCCCGGCACGCAGGGTGACCTGAGCCTCAAGCGGAACCTTGCGGGTTATTGTTTCGTATCGGGGTTTGAGCGTATCCATCAGGCGTTTATCATAGGTCTGCCAGACCTCCTGATTTTCCCTGATTTCACCGCGGATCGGTACAAACACCTTTTTCCCGGCTTCCGAGGGTTTGTTCAGGTAAGTGCCGGCGCCTTCTTCGTCCTCGGTGCGGATCTCGATCCCGTCACCCGGGATCATGTTTTTTTCAAAACGGATCGCTGCCAACTGTTTTTTTCGGTCATAGGAGAGCACCCTGCCGGCATAAACGCCCCAATGCTTCGGATGAGTCGGGCACATCATCTCCATTCCGGAATGAGTTTTGAGATAGCCTCTTGAAAATGCGCCCCGGTTGAAGAGCTGCTGCAGAACAAGAATATCATCCGGGTCCACTTCATAGCGAGCGCCGCTGTAAAACAGGTCCAGATATTTGCGGTAGATTCCTGTCACACCCGCCACATATTCGGGTGACTTCATGCGTCCTTCGATCTTGAGCGAGGCTACCCCGGTTCTCAGCAGATCCGGCAGCAGCGGCAGGGTACAGATGTCTTTGGTGGAAAGCAGATGTCCTTGAGCGATTTTTTCCCGATCGCACAGTAAATCATAACACAGCCTGCAATTCTGCGCACACCGCCCGCGGTTACCGGAACGGTTCCCGAGTACGGAGCTCATCAGGCACTGGCCGGAATAGGAGACACACAGCGCTCCATGGATGAAGGTTTCGATGCGTATTTTCGAGTTGGCTGCAATGTGTGAGATTTCTCGTATGTTCAGCTCGCGGCTGAGGACAGCAGTCGTCAGCCCCATGGCTTCGAAGGCTTTCACATCGTCGAGGCTGTTGGCGGTGAGTTGTGTGGATGCATGGACCGGGAGCTCCGGCCAATATTTCCGCACCAGCGAGATCGCCCCCAGATCCTGCATGATGAGACCATCCACCCCCATGGCATAAAGACCGTCGATAAAGGGGACAAGCGCTTCGAATTCCTCATCTTTATAAAGCGTGTTGACGGTGACATAGACCTTTACCTGATAAGAGTGGCAAAGGTCACAGACCTGTTCCAGTGTCTCATCATCAAAATTTGAGGCGTAGGCACGGGCATTGAACAGCCGCCCGCCCAGGTAAACGGCATCTGCACCGTTGTTTACTGCCGCCTTCACGCAGTCAAAATTCCCGCAGGGAGAAAGCAATTCCGCTCTTTTTTGTTCGTCCATGGGAATAATTATACAATTGAATCAGAGCTAATGTTGTGAAAGAAATATAATTCGGCATTTGGAAAAAAATTGTGTTTGGGCAGAAGCATTAGTCTTAAACAAAACGGAGCAGGGCTTTATTCCCTGCTCCGTTTGTCCGGTAACAACGGTTTACAATGATTCGAAATATTCGCGGTTGATCAGAACCAGCGCCAACTGCCCGTATTCATCCTCTGTTTCAGCCTTGCCTGCCAGAAGCGCGATCGTGCTGTCTCCGGCAACGGTATAAGTTTCATCAAAGCTCTCCGCATAAGCAGCTAATTTTTCATTTTCATAGGGTTCAGCATTTTCGAATCCATAGGATTCATAGAGAGCCTGGAAAGCGGGAACCAGAATTTCGCTGTTATAAAGGACGCTGTAACATTCAACTTCCCAGAGGGCTTCGGTTTCGTCGTCAAAATAGAAAACATAGGCGAAGCTTTCTTCTTCGGTTTCCTGGGAGGCTGTAATTGTTTTCCCGTATTTCTCATCCTGCTCCACGCTGATTTCCACATCATATTCATTCAGCATGTTATAGATCTCTTCAGCGGTTGTTTCCCATGAGATCATATCGCCGACGGTATCAAAGGTCAGAGATTTTTCTTCTACCGCGGTTTCCTGTGCGGAGACAGCAGAGAAACAAACGAGCATAACAGCCAATACAACAAAGATAATTTTTTTCATTTTTTTAAACTCCTTATATCATATTAAATCAAGCTTGCAGCCTGATTTTTACTTTAAAACAAACTATTGACAGACAATGTTTCATGAATGGTTGTCATTTTATTATAGATCAGATATCTGTTCAAAACCTGGCGACGCATCACGGGATACAGCCCTGCCGTGCGGGCTTCGCCGCAGCATCAGACCTGTCTCCGTGTGCTTTGTTCTGAATAGATTCATCATTATCACCGTTTTGTCAGCGTTGGGGCCTTCCAGCTCCCATCCAGAACGGACGTATCAGGAAGGTAAATACGCATAAACAGATGGAAACCCTCATTTCCCACCGGGAGCCAGTTTGCGGCGCCTTCTGCCGGTTCATCCGACTGCAGATACAGGTCAAGCGAGCCGTCCGGATTCAGGACGAATTCACTTCGATCGCTGATGGAATAGCGGTCCAGAGGGTTGTCGATGAGGAAGTCATCATCCCCGTAGGCTGTGATGGACCAGAAACCGTTTTCTTCATGAGGCGGCAGCGCGTCCGGCTCAAAATGGAGAATATATTCATTATCAGCATTCAATGCTTCATGCGCATCATCGAACCCGGTCTTCATGTAAACCGCCACATCAACAGGATTGGCCCCGAAACCGCCGATGGCAACCAGAGCGCGGTAGTCATATTCCTGCCCGAAGCGGCTGATAGGTTCACCCATGAAGCGGAAACTTCCGTTGTTCACCAGGAATTGACCGGAGCTTTCCGTCAGTTCCGCTGTCAGTCCGCTCAGCATGGCCTTCCAGCGTTCCACGGCATCTTCGCCCAGAATGGAGGGATCAAAGGTCAGTCCGGGTCCCACGCCGATGGCTGAAAGAGCTTCCAGCACCGGTGCATCTTCGGGATAGCCGGGATTTTGAACAAGCAGCTCATTCACGCGGTCAAAGAAAGCCTTCGGACCCATGGTGATCGCCATTTGGATAGGGGTTCCATCATTTTCCGGCATATAGGTACCTTTGGGCTGTTCCTCACCGGAAAGCCAAAGAGAAAGCGTCCGCACATCCATCTGTGACTGAATGTCATAAATATTTTCCAGGTCATCCGGGCCATAGCATACTGTACGGCCGAGGATCCAACCGATCGCGGTGGGAATTTCGACCCGTGTCATGCCCTCGGGCACTTCATCCTCAAAATCAGGTCCGGTCAGGAGATAGATCCTTTCGTCCTGAGTGTCCGCACCCGTACCGAGGATGGCTACGGTATCTGACCAGGCATCCATCACCTGGAAGTTCAGGAAGCGGTCTGCAGCGGGCTTTTTGATCACGAGCGCATCCTCGCTGAGGTCGTAGAAAATTTGCGTGTAGAGAGTATCCACATTCGGTGTTACCACCTGGCGGAACTTTGCCGTTGCCAATGTCCTGGCGTGCCCCGCCTGGTTGATCGGGGCTTTGCCGTTGAGCGGTTCCTCAATGTTTGTCCCCACCCGAAGGGTGGCGTCCATCAGAACCAGGGGAAAAGAATAAATATAGGCTTCCCGTACCAGCGCCCAGGTTTCATCAATTGTCATGGCAGAGGCTCCCTGTGCGATTCCGCTGGTCAGCAGCAGAATCGCCGTCAAAAAAATCATAAGTTTTTTCATGATTATTCACATCCTTTCAATTTCGTTCCGAGCTTCCTCTCGGTCAAATGTGCGCACTTATTCCTCGTGTTTTTTTCTTTCCGCACATCTTACAGATCAGATGGAACAGTTTTTTATCGATTTTCCAAACCTGCAGCATGATTTTCTTTTTCAAAGGCCAGCCTTTCGGAAAACCGGGAATCGAGTCCAATATGTTTTCTGCATCTCTGACCATTTCGTCATCAGATTCTGTCCTGACCAGAAGCCCTAAAGCAAACCCCCACAGTACGACCTGATGTTCCTTTGAGGGGTATCCGTGATCGTTCAAAAAATCATACCGCTCCTTTGCCGAAAGAAATCCATCCCTTTTGTTTTCTTCAGAATTTGTGTATGTAATACTGCCTGTCCGATAAGCATGATCGTAAAGAATATCGGAAATCAGCACGTTCCGTTTTGCCTTATAAATCAGTTTATGTGTTGCAGCGATGTCCTCATATACCCGACCTTCCGGATAACGGATTTCATTAAATAACTCCCAATAGTAAAGTTTGTTCCAGGCTGCAGCGCCTCCGAATTGGACAGCTGTTTCCTTTGAGACGATGCCAACCGGTCGCTTTGTCCCTGAGTTTTGAAAAAGCTCCCTCAGCCGCTCAAAAATCAAAGGATGTACAATATGACCGTTTTTCCATGAACGGCTTTGAAACGTCACAAGATCCGCGTCATATTCCCGGGCAGCCAATAACGGAATACGACAGAAGTCCGGTTCCACCCAGTCATCGGGATCAATGAACATGATCCATTCACCGTGAGCGTGATCGATTCCAAGATTGCGGGCAGCGCTCAGTCCCCGGTTTTCGGTATGAAATATCGTGATACGATCATCCTTTTCCCGATAGTTGTCGCAAATTCTTCCGCAGCTGTCTGTGGAGCCGTCGTCGATCAGGATGATCTCGATTTGGCGGTAAGTCTGGTTCAGGATGCTTTCCAGACATCGCTTCAGGTAACGCTCCACATTGTATATTGGAACGATCATGCTGATCAAATCATTTTCCAACTGAACCGAGCTCCATATTCGATGAATATCAGGTTATTCCTGCATGCCGGGCTTCGAACTCATGAAACGTGAAAAACATTCACGCACGAATTATTCCCTTACAAACTCCCGCAGCAGCGCTTTCTCCAGCATCACCAGCTCGTTTTCCGGATCGCTGTCATCAAAGACCATCACCAGCCCTACGGCATAGCGGGTGGCTGCTGCCAGCATGATGTGAAATGTGGCGGAGAACATTTCACGCTCTGAAATGTCAGTATTCAGCGTCCCATCCCTCAAACCCCGCTCATAGAGCTCATGAAACTGAACACCGAGTATTTTCACGATATTCAGGTAAGGGCTTTTCTCTTCTTCGGATTCGGTTTCATGGCGCAGGTAGCTGTTGAAATCATAATTGAAACGCAGTATGCCCGGATGATTCCGATAAAGGTCCAGAAAAGACTCAAGATAAAAACGAAGCCGTTCCGCCCCTGTCATCTTCGTGAGTTCTTCCGGACTCAGCAGTGCATTATGAGCTTCGATATAATCCTGCCACAGCCAGGCGCCTGTAGCGATGACCAGCTCCGCTTTGGTTGAAAAATAACGGAAAACCGTCGCCCTGCCGACTCCGCTGGCCTCAGCCACCTCCGTGATGGAGACCGGGATGATCCCTTTTTCAGAGAACAGGCGGTAAGCTGTTTCCATGATATGCTGCCGTTTTTCCAGCTTCCAGTGCTTACCCGCGGTGTATTCTTTCAAACGATGATCTTCCTTTTCCTGACTTTTGATACTGTTGGTCTCAATTATATAGCGGAATTTTCTGCCTGTCAATAAAAAATGATACTTTGAGTATCAATAATATTGAGGTTGATGTTTTGATCTTACACTTGTTGACCATTTAAAACGCGGAACTGTATGTATAATCAGTTGATAATTAGCGGCAATTTGGCGATAGCAGCATGGAGGGTAAAAAGGGACTGTCCGCAGGGATCTGCTGGCACTTTGTTGATGCAGTCTGCTGACCTGCTACTTGGTGGGAAAAAACGCGGTATTCCGAATCAACAGGAAGTGAGCAACATCTTCCTGTTGCTGTTTCTTTCATTTTACATTCTCT
Source organism: Flexilinea sp. (assembly GCA_017432685.1). Lineage (GTDB taxonomy): Bacteria > Chloroflexota > Anaerolineae > Anaerolineales > Anaerolineaceae > Flexilinea. The sequence continues at coordinate 20,463 of JAFRIR010000130.1, forward strand.
CTATTAATTTGATATTCTATAATAAATCAATTAGAATATCAAATTTTCATTTGAGTTAAATTTGATATTTGTGATGTTAACTCAAATTTAATTATATAATTTATCAAATATTTTTATATTTCATTGAATTTCTTAAATTTTATGGAATACAAGCACTGAAAAGCAGCTGTTTATAAAAAAACTGTTGTTACTGTCTTTCAAGAAAGTATCTTGTGAGAAACTATCTCATAAGATACTTTCTCATAAGACAGTTTTCGGGAAACGATGTCTTGTAAAGTGAATGGGAATCAATTTGGTATGGAGCACACGGAGACAGCTCTGATGTTGCGGCGAAGCCCGCACAGCAGGGCTGTATCCCGTGCTGCGTCATCGCGCACGGAGCCACAGCTGTATGTCCGAACAGGACAATATCGTGTCAGGATAAATGCGGTTGTTTTTATCGAACTTTTATCTCAGGCGCTAACTTATATGCTATCTTAATCGCTTGACCCGGAAATCGACGGGGAAGGGTACTGCCCCGAAGGATCAGCCTTCCTCGTCTTCCCAGTCTTCATCATCGTCGTCCCACTCCGGATATTGTTCCACTTCGCCTTTGCCGCGCAGCAGTTTCGGCTTTTCCGGCGCATCGGCGCTGGTCACTTTTTGGACGGTTATGGCGAACACCCAGTCATCTCCGAAATCATAATGGAACCAGAACTTGCTGCCTTTGGCAAGACCGAGCTGGTCGATCGTGACCCGGTCCGTGGTCGCCTGTCCTTCATCTGAGTCACAAATGATCGTGTCATCGGTGTACAGGCGGCCATCCAGGCTGAACTCGTACATATGCTCAAAGCTGAAATCAAAATGAAACAGGATGACGTCACATAATTTATCCAGGTTTTCCGACCCGTCGATTTCGATCACCCGATAGGCGGTTCGTGCCATCCGGTTTGGATATATTTTCAGGGTATAGCGGTTGACAGACTTTTTTCTCGGCATAAGTTACCCCATGCATATAAAAATTGATTTTAAGGGCACCTCTAAAAATATCAATTTTTCTTTGTCCCGAGGAGAATCAGAGAATTTATTCTCTGATTCTCCTCGGGAGGTTTCCGGGGGCTGCCGCCCCCATACCCCCGCTCGGGAGTTTTTAGAAGTACTCTTAATTATAAACTTTGTTAGATGTTCAGAGCCCGAGAGGACGCACATGGTGACAGGCCCCAAGTGTCGGCTTCGCGACAACATGGTGCCAGTCCCCGTTTGCTTCGTGCTGAATAGGTGCTGCTCCTTTTATAATAGAATTATCAAACTCTCCGAATCTTGACAAATCTAATCGTAAATGATAAGATACGATAAGATATGAGCAGATATGATTAGATAAGAAGAGGAAAAAATGATATATCGGGAAAGTGAAACAACGGAACTGAAATCAATTGTTACGGATGACATAAAGAAGGAAATCATTGCCTTTGCAAACAGCGAAGGCGGTAAGATTTATATCGGTATCAACGATGAAGGATCTGTGTGCGGAATCAGTGATCCGGATGGTGCAGCTCTCCAAATCAGTAATATGATCAGAGATAATATCAGGCCGGACCTGAGCCTTTTTGTGCATTATGAAACGGTCAATGATGATGGAAAAGACATTTTAGTCGTAACTGTACAGCGTGGAACAGAGAGACCTTATTATCTTTCCGGAAAAGGTTTGAAGCCGTCCGGTGTATATATTCGTCAGGGATTTTCATCAGCTCCGGCCTCTGATTTTGCGATTCGCCGGATGATCAAGGATACGGACGGCGACAGTTTTGAAATAATGCGCTCTATGAATCAGGATCTGAGCTTTTTGGCAGCCGATAAAGAATTTGAGCTGAGAAAGATTAGCTTTGGAGATGCTCAGAAGAAAACGCTTGGCGTTATCGGGCAGGATGGGTTATTTACAAATCTGGCTCTTCTTCTGTCTGATCAGTGTCCGCATACGATAAAAGCAGCTGTTTTTGAAGGAACGGAACAGGATCGCTTCAAAAACCGGAAAGAATTTACGGGGTCTATTTTTGATCAGATGAATGATGCTTATTCCTTTATTGATTTTTATAATGAAAACAGGGCAAGTTTTGACAAATTATACCGGATCGATCATAAAAGTTATCCGGAAACAGCCCTCAGAGAAGCGCTGCTGAATTGTCTGGTTCATCGGGAATATGGTATAAATTCCAGTACCCTGATCAGTATTTATTCCAACCGGATCGAATTCACTTCAATCGGCGGGTTGCTGCCGGGACTCACGATTCGGGATATCATGATGGGAATTTCTGCCTGCAGAAACCCGAAGCTTGCGAATGTTTTTTACCGCCTTTCACTGATTGAAGCGTATGGTACCGGTATCCGGAAAATATTAGGGGCTTATCAGGATCATCCTGTCAAACCAACGATTGAAACAAGCGAGAATGTTTTCAAGGTGATCCTGCCCAATACAAATGAGATCCCGACGCAACAGACAGAAGAAAAAAAAGCACTCCCCAATATTGAAGGTTCGGCGGAGAAAATCATAAAATACTTGCACGAAAATGGATCCATAAACCGCAGGGATGTTGAAAGGCTGCTGAACACCAGTCAGGCTTCCGGAGGACGGCTGCTCAAACAGATGGTGAGTTTGGGGAAGCTGGAACAATACGGTTCAGCGAGATCGACCCGCTACAGACTGCGTTAGGCTTTCGGTGCTGCAGGATAAACAAAAACAGGGGGCGGGATCAATAACGATTCTGCCCCTGTCTTGATTTGTTATGGGGACTGTTGCCGTCAGGCGACTGTCCCGCTGAAGTGATTCCCTGTCGTCTTTCCTCAGTCCTTGATCTCCGCGCAGAGCTCTTTGAGCACGGTGACAGCCTCCTTCAGCAGATCCCATGGGATGTTCAGCGCCGGCAGCAGACGGACGCGGTCCTTGGCGGTGAGGGCCAGCACGCCTCTGCCGATAGCGGCAGTGACGATTTTTGACGCCGGTCCCACCGGTTTGATGCCGATCATCAGCCCCATGCCGCTGATGGATTCAACGCCCTCTGCACCCTCGAACTGCTCGAAGATATAAGCGCTCTTCTCCCGGACTTCCGACAGCAATTTGTCGTCAATGCGTTCGAGGATGGTCAGCCCGCCGGCACAGGCCACCGGATTGCCGCCGAAGGTGGAACCATGATCTCCGGCATGCAGCACATCCTGCACCTTTTCACCCATCAGGCAGGCGCCCAGCGGCAGCCCGCCGCCGATCCCCTTGGCCGTGGAGACGATATCCGGCTGGATACCGTAATTCATGTAGGCATAAAGCTGTCCGGAACGGCCGTTTCCGGTCTGGACCTCGTCGATGATGAGCGGAATGTCGTTCTCTTTGGCAAACGCAGCGGTCTGTTTCACGAAATCTTCTGTGAGCGGCAGCACACCTCCCTCACCCTGGACGATCTCCATCATGATGCCGGCGGCATTGGTTTTAAGCGCTGTTTTCTTTAAGCTTTCGAAATCATTGGCCGGTACATGAACGAATCCGGGCGTAAGGGGCTGAAATAGTTCATGGTAATGCTCCTGTCCGGTTGCTGCCAAAGTTGTTAAGGTTCGCCCATGGAAGGAGTTCAGCAGCGTGACGATGGTGAAGCACCCCGCCCCTTTTTTCTCCGCGGAATACTTGCGTGCCACCTTAATAGAGCACTCGTTGGCTTCCGCGCCGGAGTTGCCGAAAAAGACCTTTTTCATCCCGGTCCGTTCGCACAGCATCTTTGCCAGCATTGCACAGGGCTCGGTGTAATAGAGGTTGGAGGTGTGCGGGATCTTGTCCAGCTGTTCGATCACGGCCTGCTTCCAGACGTCATCCCCTGCCCCGAACACGTTCACCGCGATCCCGGAGCCCAGGTCGATATATTTTTTCCCGTTGTTGTCTACCAGTACGGAGCCTTTCCCGGAGACGATCTCCACCGGGAAGCGTGCGTAGGTATTGGCGACATATGTCTTGTCGATGTTTTGAAGTTCGCTCATTGTTTACCTTCTGTTTGTGAAAAGCGCATCACGAGTCCCGCCCCTCTGTGCCGGCTTCGCGGCAGCATTGGTGCAGTCCCCGTGTGCTTTTTTGCCTGTTACGCCCTGACCATGGTGCCTGCGCCCTCATCTGTCAGCAGTTCCATCAGGATGGAATGAGGGATGCGGCCATCCATGATGACAACCTTCTTCACACCCGAGCGGATCGCCTCCACGCAGCACTCCACCTTCGGGATCATGCCACCGGCGATGATGCCCCGTTCTCTCAGTTGTTTGGCTTCCTCCACTGACATTTCGCTGATCAGGGTCGAGAGATCGTCCTTGTCCCGAAGGACCCCGGGAACATCCGTCATCATCAAAAGGCGTTCGGCCTGCAGCGCCCCGGCGATGTAAGCCGCGGCGGTGTCACCGTTGATGTTGTAGGTGTTCCCTTCATCATCACAGCCGAGTGTCGCGATGACGGGAATATAGCCGGCATCCAGCATGTCAAGGATCGGCTCTGCATTGATGCAGGTGATGTTGCCCACATAACCCAGCCGTTCATCCTTGATCTCCGCCTGGATCATATGTCCGTCGATCCCGGACAACCCGATGGCATTGCCGCCGTAATGTTCGACCATGTTGACCAGAGACTTGTTGATCTTCCCGGCCAGCACCATCTGCGCGATGTCGACAGTTTCCTTGTCCGTGACGCGGAGCCCGTCGATAAACTGAGCCTCTTTGCCCAGCCGCTTCATCAAATCGGAAATTTCCGGACCGCCGCCATGGACCAGCACCACCCGGGCGCCGATGAGGGAAAGCAGCACGATGTCCTGCATGACCTGCTGCTTCAGGTCTTCATTGATCATGGCGTTTCCGCCGTATTTGATGACGACGATTTTCCGGTAATAGCGCCGGATGTTCGGCATCGCCTGAACCAAAACCTCCGCCCGCTGTGCATTTGTTAAATGACTCTCCATTTGTTCTCTCCTTCGTCGAGAAAATGAGAAATTAGGAATCAGGAATGAGAAATGGAATATCAGATTTCTTTAAGGGAACCTCTAAAAACATCAATCTTTCTCTGTCCCAAGGAGATTCAGAGAATTTATTCTCTGAATCTCCTCGGGAGGTTTCCGTGGGGCGAAGCTCCTGCTCCGCATATAAATCGGGCGTCAGCCCGTACCTCTCGGAGCAGGTTATAATCCTGCCGCCCCCATACCCCCGCCCGGGAATTTTTAGAGGTTACTTTAGTTTTATAACCACAGATAGTGGTAAATTCTCCGATCCAATTTCTTCTTTCTCATTTCTCATTTCTCATTTCTTATTTACTATTTACTATTTACTATTTCCTATTTACTATTTAGGTTCTGTAGTCCCCGTTGATCTTCACATAATCATAGGTCAGATCGCAGCCCCAGGCTGTGGCGCCTGATTCACCCTGATGCAGGTCGATGAGAATATAAATTTCCTTCTCCAGCAAAATTTCTTTCGCCTTCTCCTCGGAAAAGGGTACACCCGCACCGTTTTCACAGACCAGAATGTTCCCCTTTTTGGATTCGAAGCGCACTTCGATCCGGTCCACATCAAGCGGGACGCCCGCATAACCGATGGCGCACAGCACGCGGCCCCAGTTGGCATCCGCACCGAACATGGCTGCTTTGAGCAGCGAAGAACAGATGACGGATTTGGCGACGGTTTGTGCGGCAGCTTCATCCGGCGCATGGGTCACGCGGCACTCCAGCATTTTGGTGGCGCCTTCCCCGTCCGCAGCCATCTTGCGGCACAGATCCGTGGTCACGGCATGCAGCGCTTGCCGGAAGGTCTCGTAATCTTCCCCTTCGGCGCTGATTTCCGGGTTACCGGCCAGTCCGTTGGCGAGGATCGCCAGCGTATCGTTGGTGGAGGTATCTCCGTCGATGGAAAGCATGTTGAAAGAGGTCTTCACATCCGCGCTCAGCGCCTTTTGGAGCATTTCCGCAGAGACCGCTGCATCCGTGGTGATGAAGATCAGGGTCGTGGCCATGTTGGGATGGATCATCCCGCTGCCCTTGGCCATGCCGCCGATGCGGCAGGTGTGACCGGAAAGCTCGAATTCCATCGCCGCCTCTTTCTTGCGTGTATCCGTCGTCATGATGGCTTCGACCGCGTCTTCATTGCCATCTGTCCGCAGTCCGGCGACCAGCTCCGCCATCCCGTTTTGGATCGGGGTAATGCTGAGTTTCTGCCCGATGACGCCGGTGGAACCGATGACGATATCTTTCGGGTTGAGCCCCAGCGCATCCGCAGTCAGGGCGCACATTTGCCGCGCGATCTCCGGACCGTCCGCGTTGCAGGTGTTGGCATTGCCGGAGTTGACGATGATCGCCTGTGCTTTGCCATCGGCAATATTTTCTTTGGTGACGGCGATCGGCGCTCCTTTGACCAGGTTGGTTGTGTAGATCGCCGCGGCAGAGCACATTACGTCACTGACCACCAGCGCCAGGTCTTTATCTGTATGATTTGCCCGGATCCCGCAGCGGATCCCGTTGGCTCTGAATCCTTTGGCGGCACATACGCCGCCGGAAATTTGTTTCATCCCTTCATTCCTCATTTTCCGCGCACACGAGATACAGCCCTGCTGTGCAGGCTTCGCTGCAGCATCAGAGCAGTCTCCGCGTGCTTCTTATTTAATGACAAGTCCTTCAGATTCATTTAATCCCAGCACCAGGTTCAGGTTCTGGATGGCCGCACCGGAGGCGCCTTTGCCGAGGTTATCAAACCGTGCGGTCAGCAAAATCCGTTCTTCATTGCCGTCAACCAGGATCTGCATATCGTCCCGTCCGGCAAATGCGGCAGCCGAAAGGAAACCGCCCTCGTCGGCATTCTCGTCAAAATGCACCAGCGGTCCCGGGTAATATGCTTTGTATGTTTCTTTAAGATTATCAAGGTTTCCTTTAAGGCCTTTTGCATAAAGCGGCACGGTCACTTCCATCCCGGCGTAATAATCAGCAACGATCGGACTGAAAAGCGGAGCGATGTTCAGCCCGCATACATGTTTCATTTCTTTAAGGTGTTTGTGCTGCTGGGTTAGACCATACTGGCGCGGCCCCTTGAGCAGGGGATCCCGATCAGGAGCTTCATATTCAGCGATCATCTTTTTCCCGCCGCCGGAATATCCGGTGAGCGAAAAGCAGCTCAGCGCGGCGTCCGGGGAGAGCAGTCCTTCATCGACGAGCGGTTTGACCAGTGCGATGAAGCCGCTGGCATGGCAGCCGGGGTTGGCGATTCGTTTGGAGTTTCGGATGGCATCCCGGAAGCCTTTCAGTTCCGGAAAACCGTAAGCCCAGCCTTCCGCAGTGCGGTGAGCGGTGGAGGTATCGATGATGACGGTATCGGAGCCTTCCGCCAGTTCGACTGCTTCCATGGCAGCCGCGTCCGGCAGGCAGAGGAACACCGCATCCGCTGCATGAATGGCTTCCTTCCGCGCAGCGGGGTCTTTACGGTTCTCTTCAGACAGTTTGATGAGTTCCAGATCTTCACGGGCGCTTAACCGTTCATAAATACGCAGACCGGTGGTGCCGGCGCTGCCGTCAATAAAGATTTTTGTCATATCTGTTCGGGGCATCGATGATGACTGTCAGGCTGCCGAAAAAAATAATTGCAAAAGGATGCTGCCGACATAAATACGAGGGTTATGCCTGAAAAAACAGCAGAATAATAAATAAACCGGCTCAGACAGGATCAGCGGATGCTTTTACCTCCTTTATTTCAGGATTGCTTCGATCATCGTGTTTTAAAACTAAACCGAAAACGTTGTCTAAATTATATCTAAGGAGTGAAAAATATGTTTTTTCGACGTTTTGAATATGACGGTTGAAAAACAAGTTTCGGGCGAAGGCCCCATACCCCGCCTGGTAGTTTTTATAGGTACCCGAAAGAGTAAATGAAGTTCTTTACATCCTTAGACCTTTCTGAAACATTTACTTTTCCCCCGGATGTTCTTGAAAACCCGTGTCGACTCGGCTATAATTTATTTACTTGTAAATTGTCGTGGCTGTTTTTTATTTGTAATGATCATAAAAACCGGCTGCATTCCCGGACTGAAAAACGGAGGAAAACCTATGAATATTGAATTTCTGAAGGACGGAACGACACTCACAGTAAAACCCGAAGGACGTATGGATGCGACCACTTCGCCTGAGGCAGATCTCCGCATCCAGGCGGAAACGGAAGGTGTTACCGATATGATTCTGGATCTGGAACGTGTGGATTATATTTCCTCAGGAGGGCTTCGGGTCATATTATCATGGTATCAGGAAATGGAGCAGCGCGGCGGCAGTCTGAAAGTGCTGAATCCTAACGAATATATCAAAGAGGTTTTTGATTTGACCGGATTCCTTGGATTCCTGGAGATCGAATAGTATGCGTCCGGGGTCCGGAGAAAGAGAAACAGAGGATTTAATGATGAGTGATGCTGGAAAGATTAAAGCTGTTTTTTTTGACGTGGATGGCACACTTCTCTCACACAAGCAAAATGATGTTCCGAAAAGCACACGCATTGCGCTGCATAAGCTCAGAGAAAAGGGAATTCTCACCGTTGTGGCGACCGGCAGGCATATGATCGAATTTACCAAACTGCCTGTTGGAAACATCGACTTTGACGGTTATCTGATGCTCAACGGCCAGCTCCTTCTGGACTCGTCACGAAGTGTTTACGCAGGGACACCGATAGACGAGGGGGAGATGAAGATTCTCGCCGGGATATTCAACCGGAAGAAGATTCCCTTTGCCCTGATCGGCGCTAACGACCGCTATATCAATTATGTCGACGATACGGTTATCCGGACGCAAGCCGAAACCAAAGGCACGGTCCCGACCATCGGTGATTATCACGGCGAAAAGATCTATCAGATCCTTGCCTTTGTCCCTGATGATGAAAAGCGTGTCCTTGAGGAGCTCTTAGACGAATGTTCAATCACTTCCTGGAATGACACGGGGATCGATATCATCCCGAAAGGCGGAGGAAAGTCCTCCGGTATTCAAAAATTCCTTGATGAGCATGGGATGGACCGCAGTGAAATCATGGCCTTCGGCGACGGGGAAAACGACATTGATATGCTTCAATTCGCCGGCATCGGTGTAGCCATGGGAAATGCCGGTGATATCGTCAAAGCGGCAGCGGACTACGTCACGGACAGTGTTGATGATAATGGCATTGAAAACGCGCTGCGTCATTTCGGACTGATCGATTAAAGGATCGATATGAAAACCGGAGCGGTATCGTGATTTCAAAAAAAAGGCTGTCCCTTTCCGTAAAACTGAACCTGTTGATCGCGGTGGTGATTCTGTTGCTTTCAACAGGGCTGATGTGGATCTCGTACCGGGTGTACAGTGATAAGATCAACGCTGTCTATATCCAGCAGGTGGAGCGGGCGGCAAAGGCAGCCGGGAATGAACTTATACCGGACTATGTGAGGTATTTCTGGGATGAGATCAATACAGACAGTTTTCGTGAGATAAGGGCTGAGGCGATCCGGGCGGGCGATGAAAATATGATCCGCGACTGGCTGATCTCACGGCCGTCGTGGTTTTATTCGGAGCGGTTCCCGAAAGAGTGGGAGGAATATGATTTATCTGCCGCTGATGGCAGTTCCGGGCGGGATACGGAAATGACGCTGTACTATGATTACCAGATTCTGACCGATATGTTGGAAACCTTCATGGAGGTTTTCGATATCAGCGTAGCTTATCTTCAGTTTGATGAGGATGGTGTAACCTATAACCTTATGGATCCACAGGAGGATCTTTTCTACATCGGGTCTGTTGAGGAACCGATTCCTGAATTTTCAGAATACGGCGACAATGAATATATCCCGGCAACGATATACCATTCGAGTTATGGCTGGCTTTGCAGCACAACATACCCGCTGGATGATACGACGTATGGTCTGCCCGCGGGGACGGTTGGAGTGGATACCGATATGGAGATGGTGGCCCGGTCCTGCCGAATGTTTTTGGTGCACTGCTCGGTTTTTGTGGTCCTGATCACTGCGGCAGCGATGGCCGCGGGAATGTTTGTGATGCACCGGATCGTGGTCGATCCGCTGCGGCAGCTGGCCCAGGCGGCGACAAACTTCGCTGATGATGATGACAATTTGACAATGGATGACGTGATCCGGCTGGATATCAATTCGGATGACGAGATCGGTGATCTGTACCGGCAGATCCGGGCAATGGAATCGCGTATCGTGAGCTATACGGATAATATGATGCGCATCACGGCGGAGCGTGAGCGGGTCAACACGGAACTGAACATGGCGGAAAAGATCCAGCGGGACATGCTGCCGGCTGTCTTCCCGGCTTTTCCGGATCATTCGGAGTTTGACCTCTATGCTTCCATGACACCTGCCCGGGAGGTCGGGGGCGATTTCTATGATTTCTTCCTGACGGATGAGACACACCTGGCAGTGGTGATCGCGGATGTTTCCGACAAAGGGGTGCCCGCCGCGCTGTTTATGATGGCTTCGATGATCCTGATCAGGTACCGCACGATCAAGGGCGGGACGCCGGCAGAGATCATGACAGAAGTCAATCGTTTGATCTGGCGGAGCAATCATTCAAGAATGTTTGTGACGGTTTGGATGGGGATCATCGACCTGACGACAGGGGTCATGACCTGCACGAACGCCGGCCATGAGTATCCATTCATCCGCGGGGCTGACGGTGAGTTCCGTATCCTGAAGGATAAACACGGACTGGTGGTCGGGGGAATGGAAAAGACCGTATACCGGGACTATGAGTTGAAACTGGAGCCGGGCGACGCGGTGTTTGTTTACACGGACGGTGTGCCGGAAGCCAATGATCCGGCAGCGGAAATGTTCGGTATGAACCGGCTTGAAGCGTCCCTGAACCGCTCGCCGAAGGACAGTCCGCGGGAAATTCTCGACCGGGTCAAAGCCGACGTCGACGTCTTTGCTGACGGTGCAAAACAGTTCGATGACCTGACGATGCTGTGCCTCGAATACAAAGGCCCCGCAGCCCCGCAGCATGCGGATGCCGCGTGATGTATGTCACGGACTCAGTCGATCCCCGGATGTTACTGCAGCAGATCAGGCTCCTGAACATTCTTGCTTATGTCATGAGGACACTGTCGGACCAATTCGTCTGCAGTTATGTCCTCGATGAACGAATCATTAAAGGCGCCTCTAAAAACTTATGAGCGGGGGTATGGGGCGGCAGCCCCATGAATGACAATCTGTGGATAACTTTGCGTTTTCTGTGGATAAGTCTGTGGATAACGTGGAAAAACTGTTGATAAACATTAAAATATTGTTGATAAACTTGTTGAAAACATGTTGATAAAACTTAAAAATTGTTCATAAATAAATTTGGATTCAAGTCAGTCTGAAATTATGTGATTCTTAGAAGTCTTTAAGATATAAAATTCAAGAAAAAAACATTAAGATTCGGCATTCTTAAATGTTATTTCAGTGAAATAATCATTTCTTATTTCTGATTTTTATAGAAATGGTGTCATATAGAGCGGAAGGAAAATAATGCCGTTCTCTTCGTTTAGATCTCCCGGGTGCAGCACATAGGCAGTGTGAAGCTGCTCAGCGTATTTTGCCATGAACTTCCGCATAGAGGCAAGAGCGTACCTTTTACCGGATTTTACTTCCACAGGTGATATATTGTGCCGGTTTGTGATGACCTTTTTGGCTATCAGAAAGTCGATCTCCATACGATTTTCATTATGTTCCCGGTCATTGTTGGCATAGAAATAGAGCTTATGTCCACTTGCTGTCAGCATTTGAGCCACCATGTTTTCCATGATCATTCCCATATCTGCTTCCAGTTTGTCTAACAGCAGTTTTTTATAAATTTCTTCTGATACAATACTGTTTTCGTCAAAAGCATGGCTGACGAGCAACCCCGTGTCCCCCATATAACATTTCAGCAGACGACGGTCCTGATTTAGTTTAAGCCCAATGGCCGGATCTGTAGTGTTATAGCAATTGTTGACGATCATGGCGTCTGAAAGCCAAAAGAGCGGTTCGTCGTATTCCTTGAAACGGGCATCATTTTCCAGAGAGGACAGTTTAAAATGTCGATTCTGGTTCTGCAGCTGATTCGGTATCTCATCAAAGATAGCTTCCACTTTCAAGCGATCCTTGTCAGCACGCTTTTGAATGTCGTCGCGATACAATGTCAGAATCCTGCGTTTGACCCGGTCTGTTGCTGAAAAATCCTTTGTGTTCGCGAACTGTTTCACTGCCTGCGGCATACCGCCTACGATCAGATACTGACGGAACAGATCCATCGCTTTGCGATGCAGTGCCTGACCTAATGGTCGTTTTTTCTCAAAAAAGGATCGGATCAGCGGGTACATTGTATCGTTTCCAATCGCCCACAGGAATTCTTCAAAATCCATGGGATACATGTTTACAGGTTCTTCTTCAGAGGGAATCAGTATGTTTTTAACATTATTCCTGATGGAAATGAGAGACCCGGTTTCAATGAAATCATATCGACCGTCTGCAACAAGGTACTTTACTGCGCTCCGGGCTCTCGGAAACAACTGCACTTCATCCAAAATGATCAGAGAGTCCCGTTCATAAAGTGGGATGTTATATGCAGCTTTGAGTTTCAGAAAAAAAGTATCGAGATCATCAAGGTCGTTGAGGAAGAGATTACTGATTTCAGGAGAGGTACGGTTGAAATCGATCAGAATGTAACTTTTATATTCATTCTTCGCGAATTCTTCAACAATATAGCTCTTTCCTACACGTCTGGCGCCTTGTATTAACAGGCAGCTTTTCCCGCTGTCTTCTTTTTTCCAGCGAAGGAGACGATCATAGATTTTCCGTTTCATTTGACGATCCTCTCACATATCTTATTTTAAAATACATTATATCCGGAAATCAAAGAAAAGTCAACGTAAAAATCAACGGAAATCAAAGAAAATATATTGGCAAAAATAACGGAAATCAAAGAAAAAGCAACATAACTTCCAAATTTCTTATTTCTTATTTCAGATTTCTTATTTAACTAAAATATTACATTAGCTGATTTAAATCGTTACAAACGTCAATTATATTGTCTGACAATTAAGGGTACAATCGAAACATGGAAAACTACCGCCTGTATTTTCCGTAAATTACAGAAATCGGGGCGGCTGCTCAATAACCAGGGAGGAAAAATATGTCTGTAAGCAATGCTTATGAAATCGCCCGGCAGGAATTTGACCATGTTGCCGACATGCTTGATCTGGATGAGGAAGCCCGGGCTTTTCTTCGGGATCCAAAAAAGGAGTATCACGTTCGGATTCCTGTACGGATGGATGACGGGTCGCTGAAGATTTTTGACGGCTTCCGTGTACAGCACAATGATGCACTGGGACCGAACAAAGGCGGACTGCGCTTCGCTGCCAATGAAACCATTGATACCGTTCGCATGCTGGCCATGAAGATGACCTGGAAATGCTCCGTTGCCAACATTCCACTGGGGGGCGGCAAAGGTGGTGTTGTGGTAGATCCCCGTGATCTCTCTGTCGGTGAACGGGAACGCCTGGTCCGCGGTTATGTCCGCGCACTGTTCCCGGCTTTCGGTCCCCGCAAAGATGTCCCCGCACCGGACATGGGCACCAATGCTCAGGATATGTGCTGGTTCATGGATGAATACTCCATTTTGGCCGGTAATTACACCCCCGGTACTGTCACCGGCAAACCGGTGGGCGGCGGCGGCTCGCTGGGGCGGACGGAAGCTACCGGCCTGGGCGTGATCATCTGCGTCCGTGAAGCAATGAAACAGCTTGGCATAGATTCCACCAAAACCACCGCTGCCATTCAGGGTTTCGGCAATGTGGCGCAGTACGCAGCCATTCATTTCATCAAGATGCTGGGCGGCAAAGTGAAGTGCGTTTCCTGCTGGAACCGTGAAGAGAAAAAGTCCTTCACTTTCCTGAAAGAAGACGGGATCGATCCGGCTTTCCTGATGAGCATTACCGATGCCTATGGAACGGTCTCCAATGAAAAAGCGGCAGCAGCCGGTTATCAGGTGCTGGATGGCGATGCCTGGATCAAACAGGATGTCGATGTCCTGATCCCGGCAGCCCTCGAAAAACAGATCACCGCGGAAAATGTCGGTTTCATCAGTCCGAATGTGAAGATCCTTGCCGAAGCCGCCAACGGCCCGACCACGCTGGAAGCGGATGCGGTCCTGCGGGAACGCGGCATGTTCGTGATTCCGGACTTCCTCTGCAATGCCGGCGGTGTGACCTGCTCCTATTTTGAATCCGTACAGAATGACCAGAACTACTACTGGTCCGTGGAAGAAGTGCTGGAGAAACTGGATTACAAGATGTCCACCGCTTTCAACTCTGTTTATGAGATGTCCGTCGAAAAGAAAGCCTACATGCGTGACGCGGCTTACATGGTTTCCATCAAACGGGTCGCCGATGCCATGCGCTACAGAGGGTGGATCAAATAAATTAGAAATCAGAAATGAGAAATAAGTAAGGAGTAAGGAGACAGAGATAAGAAGTTAGATAATGATGATACAAATACGTCGCGAAGCGACACCATAATTTTTCATTTCTAATTTCTAATTTTTCATTATCCGCTGCTCACTCCATACTTCTTACTTCTTATTTTGAAAGTCTTTTGTCATTCATAACATAACGCCTTTGGAAAGAATATTTATAATTGGGGCTATATTCTTTATAAAGACAGGCAGGTATTATTTTATGATCGCAATGACACGCGGGGTTCCGGCGCCGGAATCCTTCCCAATCGATGAAATTATCCCCGCATTCGAAAAGGCGATGCGGGAAGACGGACGCAAGGCGCTCGGCTATGTGGCGTCTCCGGGCTATATGCCGCTGATCGAGCTCATCGCGGAGCGAGAAGGCGTTCCCACCGATCATATCCTGATCGGCAACAGCTCGCTGGAGTTCATCCAGTTCATCACCATGACCGAAGCCGAACCGGGTGACCGGGTGTTCGCGGAGTCTCCTTCCTACGACCGGGTCAATCTGCTCTTCAAGCGCCGCGGGCTGAATCCCGTCGGCATCCCGCTCGAAATCGACGGTGTGGATCTGAACGTTTTCGAGGACGAACTGAAAAAAGGCGCCCCGAAGTTCTTTTATACCGTTGATGATTTCCAGAACCCGATGGGTGTGACCGTCTCGCTGGAAAAGCGAAAAAAGATCGTCGAACTGGCACAGAAGTATGATTTCATGATCCTCGAAGATGTGCCCTACCGTGAACTGCGCTATTTCGGTGAGGATATCCCGACCATGTACTCCATGGCGCCGGAACGTGTCGTGAAGATGAGCTCCTTCTCCAAGACCCTTGCCCCGGGTATGCGTCTCGGTTACCTGAACGGACCGGCGGATTTCATCGCCCGTGTCAAGACCTGGGCGGGCAACACCTATATCGGTCCCGTCAGCCCGACACAAGCCCTGCTGTATCAATTTATCAAGATGGGGTACTACGAACCCAATCTGGTGAAATTGAAGGACCTTTATCGCCCGCGCATGGAAAAGGCGATCGAGATCCTCGAAAAAGAGCTGCCCGGTGCGGTGTTCCCGCGCCCGGAAGGCGGTTTCTTCATCGGAGTCACCCTGCCGGAAGGCAATGACATGGCGGAACTGATCCCGGCGGCCAAAGCAGCCGGTGTCCAGATCACCGACGGACGCGGTTTCTATCTGAACCCGGATGACGGGAAACGCTTCCTGCGCGTTCCCTTCTGCGGGTTGAAACCGGAGGAAATGGAAGCGGCATTTGAGCTCCTCCTGCCGCTGATCAAAAAATAGTGATTAGTGATTAGTGTTTAGTGACTGGCGGCTCGTTGACAGGCTACCGCTGGATGGCTGATTTCTAATCAATTTCCGGCTTGTCCGGAAGAAAAGAATAAGAGGTAAACAATGACAAAGAAAGTAGCAGTCATCGCCATTGGCGGAAATTCACTGATTAAGGACAAACAGCACCAGTCTGTGCAGAGCCAGTACCTGGCTGCGGATGAGACCGCGCGCCATATCGTGGAAATGATCAAAGAAGGCTGGGATGTGGTGATCGGTCACGGCAACGGTCCGCAGGTTGGTTTCCTGCTGCAGAAGGCGGAAATCGCGGAAAAGGTCGCCAATCTCGCCATGGCTCCGCTGGAAGTTTGCGGCGCCCAGAGCCAGGGACAGATCGGTTACCAGTTGATCCAGTGCCTGCAGAATGAGATGGTCAAAGCCGGCATCAGCAAGCCGGCGGCGGCCGTGATCGAACAAACCGTTGTCAGCAAGGATGACCCGGCTTTCCAGAATCCGTCTAAGCCGATCGGCGGCTTCATGACCGAACAGGAAGCGAAGATCAAGGAAAGGGAATTGGGCTGGACGGTTGTGGAAGACGCGGGCCGCGGTTGGCGCCGGGTCGTTCCCTCTCCGCTGCCGGAAAGGATCGTGGAGCTGGATGCCATCAAGGCGCTCATCGATGCGGGGATCGTTGTGGTCTCTGTTGGCGGAGGCGGTATTCCGGTCATTGAACACGAAGACGGGACGCTGGAGGGTGTTGCGGCGGTCATTGACAAGGATTTTGGCAACAGTCTGCTGGCGCAGAACCTGAACGCCGACGTGCTGGTGATTTCCACCGCGGTGGAAAAGGTCGCCATCAACTTTGGTAAACCGGATCAGCAGTGGCTGGATCACATGACGCTGGAAGAAGCGAAGAAGTATATGGAAGAAGGGGTCCATTTCAAGAAGGGCTCCATGGCCCCGAAGATTCAGGCCATCATCAACTTCCTCGAAGCCGGCGGCAAAGAAGCCATCATCACCAACCCGGAGAATCTCCTTCGTGCCATTCACGGTGAGACCGGGACGCGAATCACAAGATGAAGCACACGGGGACGGTTTCAGCGTTGTCGCGCAGCCGACACGCAGGAACTGTCCTCATGTGCGGTCAATGGCAAGCTATACACTCTCAAATCAGGCACACACAAGGACAGTTCCGCAACCTGATCCGTAAGGTGCGAGCTTCGCTCGTTCTGATTCGGATCAGGAGCTTCGCCCTGTGCAGGCTTCGCTGCAGCAGGATAACCGTCCCCGTGTGTCTTGTCTGATAGAGGGTCAGTACCCGTATGGGGACTGTACCTCGGGGAGGACAGGTATACCTCCGGCAATTGGACGCCGTAGTGACAGTGGGCCGGTTGCCCGGCGCACCACAATGGATTTGTCCTTACCGGGTAGTGAGATTGCATGGTGTCTGTCCATTATCTGGCGATGAGGGTGCAAAGGGAACCGTCCCACCTGTCACCTTTGTCAACCTGTCGTGACAGATGGGGAC
>JAFRIR010000131.1 GCA_017432685.1 Flexilinea sp.
ACGAAGTCGTTGTTCACAACGAGGTCAGCAGCGGAGCCGATTTCCGGCAGGTCTTCGTGGGATTCACCGGCGAAGCAGAGAATGTCGGGGCGGCGTTCTTTGATCTGGCGGAAAGCCTCAGTGGTACCGGGGACAGCCTGGTTCACGATGATGGCTTTCATCAACGGATCGTCAGCGAAGTTCACGATGGTCTGGATCGTGGTTTCGAGTTCTTCGGTGAAGTTGTCAGGGTAAATGGCGAGTTTCACAACGTCTTCACCATATTTCGCCTGGACGGCTTCTGCACCGCGGCGGTCGTCTTCAGACTGGGAGACGGAACCGGTAACGATGCCGATATGGAAATCTTCCGCGCTGACGGTCAGCACGACAGACAGGCTCATGACGACCAACAGGAGCATCAATACAGCTTTCTTCATAATAAGTACCTCTCTTTGAGAATGATTCTTCCGTTTTCACGAAAGTTTTACGCCGAAATATTGGTTAATTCCGTGCACTATAGCTGAATTTTAACCGATTTTCGCTGAACGTCAAGAATTTATAAGGAATGAAGGTCATACCATGGATCGAGATACTCACGGGTACCAAGCATCATTTCCCGGAAGAGTTTTTCTCCGTCAGCGCGCGAAAGGTCACATACCATCGGCTGGGCCATGAAGGCATTGAAGATGCGGTTCAGGTCACGGGTCTTGATCCCCTGATAGCATTTCTCGAGGCTTTCCACACAGGGGCGGATCAGGTCCACTACCGGTTCAGGGAGCGGATTGGCAACGATCGGACGGACGCAGTTATTGTCAAAGACATGGTTCACCTCAACCACCGCACCCAACGGCAAGTCACACATCTGTCCGCGGTTGACCGTGTTGGCATTGGAGATCACCGGTCCAAAGCCCAGGATCGCCTTCATCAGAGCAATCAACTCTTCCGAGCTCTTGTGAGGCTGTGCGGAGAGTTCACCCGCCGCTAACGCTTCCAGTTCCGCGATCTTTCGCTTCTGATCTGCTTTGCGGTAATCGACTGTTGTTAGATGGAACAGCCATTTGTAAACGGTTTCCGGTCCGGCAAGATATTGACTGTTGGGCAGGAACTCCACCAGGTGGCGATCACCGGCTGCAGCCAATACGCCGTACTTCCGGAAGAGGTCCATCTTGACCCGGTTGCCGTAATGGAAGGGATCCGTGTTGAAGGCATCGGGGGCATACCCCGGTTTCTCGTCATAACCCTTATCAAAGTATTTCTCCATGAAACCCGGCAGCAGCGCAAGCACATCCGTGTCGTGCCAACGGACTTCTGTGATCCAGGTGAAATGATTGATGCCGGAAGCGTCGATCACCAGTTCATGGCGGTCAGGTCTGGGAACGCCCAGCTGCTCTTTGATCACACAGCAGAGGAAATCCTCAGCGTTGAAGACTTCATGGCAGCAGCCGAATGCTTTGATCTCCGGGAAGACGTCAAACAACGTCTTGCAGCACATGGTCATAGGGTTGGTCAGATTGATGACCCAGGCGTCCGGGCAGCATTTTTTGATCGCATTCGCAAAGCCCTCATAAATCGGGACAGTCCGCATAGCACGAAGGATCCCGCCGGGGCCGGCCGTATCTCCGACGGATTGCCAGATGCCGTATTTTTCCGGCGTGTGGACGTCAACCGCCATCTGGTCAAAGGTTCCCGGCAGGATCGAGCAGGCGACGAAATCCGCCCCTCTCAGGGCTTCTTCCAGGTTTTCATAGACCACATAATCCCATTTCGAGATTGTATCGGGGTGTTCGTTGATGCGTTCACCGATGCGCTGATTACGGCGGGCTGCCTCAACATCGATGTCATAGAGCGCGATCTCACCGCTGAGACCATCGGTCAGCGCCAGATCGTTCATGAACACCCGTGCCCAGAGCTTGGACCCTCCGCCAATATACGTCAATTTTATCTTCTTCATTTATGCCTCTTTTTCAGGAGAACCTCGAAAAAAATTCCGATATCATTTTGTAGAATTATAAATGAAATTGCCTTTTTCCCGCTGTTTTATACAATCATCAATCATTGTTCAAAATTTTTAAAATCGTTATTGATATGTACATTTCGGATATTTAAGGTATAATTTATACAGAAAACGGCAATTTTAGCAAAAAGGGGATACCTCATGAATGAAATCATATACGCCAGCAAACATAATCTCACCACAGATGTTGCCCGTCACAAACATAATTCATGGGAACTGATTTACTATACCAATGGAGAAGGCGTAATGATTTTTGACGACTTCAGCCTTCCTTACCGGGAGGGTGACATTATCGCCGTACCTCCGAACACACCCCACAAAAATCACAGCGAGACCGGGTTCACCAATATCTTCCTCAACCTGAATGATTCCACCCTGAACTACCGTACCCCGGTCAAGATCCAGGATGATCCCCGCCGTTCCATCCTCAATCTCTTCAACGCCGTGTACTATCACTATAACGAGAATAAAGAAAACGATATGCTGCTGATCGCTTACGGCTACCTGCTGGTCAGTTATATGCGCGCCTACCAGAATGCACCGGTCCGCAGCGACATCGTGGAGGAGATCCGCTCCAATATTCTTCAGAACTTTTCAGACTGCAGCTACGAACTGGATAAATTTCTGCGCTCACTGCCTTTCAGTTACGATTATCTGCGCAAACTGTTCAAAAAGGAGATGGGGATCACTCCCCACCAGTTTCTCAGTGACAAACGGCTCGATACCGCCGCTGAATACCTCTCATCCATCTATCACGACCCCGGCAACATTGCTGACGTGGCACGGCAGTGCGGCTTCAATGAACCGCTTTATTTTTCCCGCATGTTCAAGAAAAAATTCGGCACCGCACCGACCTTTTACCGCAATGAACGTCAGCAGACCGTACAGCGCCTCGATCCGGATGACGTAAAGATACAGGAATCACCCATCTGAAATTCTTTGCTGTTACAGTCGCATGATTTCCGTATAACAGAGCAGGAAAGGCGCCACACCCTTCGCATCGTTCTTTACAATCGGCTCGGAGATATAATATTCATACGTACCATCACGGCGCCTGTTGTTTTCCGGGCCAAGTCCCGCCACCAGGCAAATGCCTTCCAGGTTCAGTTCTCCATCGGTAAAAGACAGATAACGGTCGATGATGCCGCTGAAAGTCTTTTGTCCCAACCCGGCATATTTCCGGTCCAGAACACCGAGACGGGCGCCCTTGAGCATGGCATAGGCAATCATGGAAGAGCCGCTGGTTTCCAGATAGTTTCCTTCCCGTCCGCCCTGATCCACCACTTGCCAATACATGCCACTATCCGGATCCGCATATTTGGAAATTCCCTGTATCAGTTCGGTAAAGATCGGAACGATGCGGTCACGGATTGCACCCTCCGGGAGAATTTCCATAAGATCCGCCAACGCCACGGAGAACCAGCCAATCGCCCGCAGCCAGAAGCCCTTCGATAGACCGGTTTCCGGGTCCGCCCAGAAAGCTGTCTTCGATGCATCATAGCCGTGATAATAGAGACCTTTCTCTTGATTGAACATGTGAGAACGGACGTTTTCGATCTGATGAATTGTGTCAGAATAATCCCCCGTGCCAAAGTTTTTCTCGTATAAAGCCTGAAACGGCTGCGCCATGTAAAGACCGTCCAGCCAGACCTGATTGGGGTAAATCGCCTTGTGCCAGTAATTGCCCTCATAAGTGCGCGGCTGTTTCCGGAGCTGGTCCATCTGCGTTTCTGCAGCCAGACGGTATTTCTCTTTCCCGGTTTTCTGGAAAAGCTCAAACAGGACCCGGCCTTCATTGACATCATCCAGCGCAAACTTCTCCGGCTCATAGGTACGGATGGAGCCGTCCTCCGAGACAAAATCACCGATAAAGCCCTCAACAAAGTCAAAATAAACTTTATCACCGGTGATCTCAGACATCGCGAGCAATGCCGTCACCATGCAGCCATCGATATAGTTCCAGCTGCCGGGTTTCCCTGCCCGGACTTTTTCGATGTTCCACACCGTATGATCCGGTGAAGATTCGCGGATCAGCCGCTGAACATAGGCATCAATTTGGGAATAATCCATGTTGTAATTCTCCAATAATTTTCATTTAATAACCAACTCTTCGTGATGCCGGGCGATGATGTTTTCACCATCCACGCCTTCCAGCTTTACGTTGTCGATCACGATCCGCTTGACATTATCGAGGTACATACCCAGTTTACAGCGTTCCTCAGCAAAATTCTCCATCGCCGGGACGCCCGGCTTTGCATCTTCACGGAAACTGATGCTGCAATTCTTGAAGCAAACCTCATCGATCGGCATTTCCGGCAGACCGTCAATATAGCAGGCTGCCACTTCCGCGTCGGTACAGTCCAGGTTATAGAAATGGAAACTGCCCAGATGCGGAGTACGATCATCCACCGGCAAATGCTCCCGGGACCAGACATATTCGGTAAAACGGTCCGGGTCGCAGCAGTTGTAATACATATTCATCACCACCGGCGTCCTGACCCCATCCATACGGATGTTGTCGAAGACAACACCATTGATGTCACAGAGCTTGCCCCGTCCGCGTCTGGTTTTTATGCGCAGCCCGCGGTCTGTCCCTCTAAAATAACATTGCTCGACCGTCAGGTTTTTGATCCCGGCACTCATCTCACTCCCAAGTGTCACCGCACCGTGACCGAAATCCATCAGACAGTTACGGACGGTGTGATGGTCGGCAGGCTTTTTGAAACGCATACCCAGGTCGATCTTCCCGGACTTGATGGCGATGCAGTCATCCCCCACGCTGAAGCGGCAGCCAATAATGTTGACATAATCACAGGATTCCGGGTCGATAGCATCCGTATTCGGACTGTCTTTTGGCGCACTGATGAACACATCATAAAAGGAGACCCGGTCCGAAAAGAAGGGATGGAACTGCCAGGAAGCGGAATTGCAGGCATGAATGCCGTGGATGCGGATATCTTTACAGTGACTGAAGAAGAACAGTCTCGGACGGGCTGTCTTGAACTCCCTGAATTTTGTCCAGAAATCACCGGCGCCGGCATTGCCGTCCACCGTACCCGGGCCGATGATGGTGATATCCTCGGCATAAGCAGCGCTGAGCAGCGCCTGATACATTTCGCGGATCTCGCCTTCAAAAGCCCCCAGAATGATTTCCGCACCGCTCTCTACATCATGGACCTCACCGGGAACGATCTGGTAACAGGCCCGTTCCGGGGAACCTTTCAGCACAGCCCCTTCAGCAAATTCGATCGTCATGTGGGAGCGGATCGCCTGCGGGAAAGTCAGGTAGGTTCCCTCCGGGAAATACAGCCGTCCGCCCTCCGGCAGGAAATCCAATGCCGCGCGGATAGCCTTGGTATCATCATGAATTCCGTCGCCAACGGCTCCGAAATCACGAACATTGATAGCAAAGCGCTCGGAAAGCGTTCGGAAGATCATGGTTTCCCGAACCCCGGCGATTTCCACCGTCACGTTATATTCCATATCGGACTTCAGCCCAAACAGGGAAAAGACATTGGTGTTTCCCTCCCGCACTTTTTTCCCATTCAGATAAAGCGTATAAGCAGAGGGCGCATAATATTGATTTTTGTTATCCAGCTCAAAGCATGCGGAGCTTGAACTTACAAATAATAACTTAAACATCCAACCTAAACTTTCTTTTTTGCATCATCGATGATCCGAATCATCAGCTTTTTCATGGCAATAAACAGCAGATCGAATCCGAGGTAAAACAACCCGAACAACAGCGGTTCAACACTCAGGACGGAACCGCCAAAAGATTGCAAAACCGTATTTACCAGATTATAAAACATGTAAACAAAAAACAATACTACATAGGCATAGGCAATGTTCACAAACAGACTGGAAAGCTGCTTTTTCGGAACCATCATCCAGCGGTCATTAGCGCCTTCCGGTTTAGCAATGAACCGAAGCACGTTATTGACAAGGATGTCCGTGAAGATCCCCATCGCCAAACCCAGCACAAACAGCTGATCAAGCAGATCCCGAAGGTAATTCCCCAGCCCGAGGAAAAAGAAGAAGCATACAGCCCCGTTAAACCAATATTTGACCAGCAGCGCCTTGACTGTTTCACTAAGCTTGATCTTCGATCCTGATCGGTATTTCCGAAGTTCAGCTTCCGAAACGACCGGTGAATTCTCTTCATTGGCACTCACCAGGTCATTTACAGCATCGCTGTGCAGCTTGTAATAATCCTGCGCGGATTTTCTTTCTTCCGGAGTCTGCCAGTCTTTATTTTTCCTTGCCATATCGTCTTTTCTACGCAAAAGGGAGGCCTTTGCAGACCTCCCGATCCAATTACAAAACGCTGAGATTTCTAATCATTTCCCGAAATATCAATGGCAGCCATGTTTCCGCTGTCTTCGACCTCGATGGAAGTCTTGATGGAGCGGATAGCTTTCGCATAAACCGGGCGCAGAGCGACCAGTGCAGCGCCGATGATAAGAATAATGATATGTGCACTCAATGCCTTTGAAGCCCTGGTGATATAATCTTCCTCCGTGATCGGATTGTCAGGTCGTGTCAAAGCATTGGTGATCAAACCTTTATATTTGATATCACAGAAGATGATGATCACAAACATCACAAACATCAGACCGATCATCAAATAATTCGGCTTCTTTCTGCGGGGGTAGGAACTGGTAAAGCAGACAAAGGACAGCATGGAAAGCAGCATGGTAATGAAACCGTAAAGTCCCATTCCCGGCCCCTGAATTCTGGCTGTAGTATGGGAAATATATGTCAGGTTCAGAGAGTACACCAGAAATGCTATCACCAGCACGACCATCGCGATGTTTTCCGGTTTCCGCTTCAGGGATACAATGCTCTTACGAATGAATTCACTGAACCCGGATCTTTTCGTATTGTTCATTTCATTTTCTCCCTTCAGATAGCCTTTTGTGTATCGACATCAAAGAAATGTTTGTGGGTAAAGGACAGGCTGGCAATATCGCCGGCTTTGTAGTTGCACCACCCGCGAAGTTTTGCGACGATTTTTGAACCGTCACCGTGTTCGCCGATATAACCGTGTACCAAAGTGTTCATTCCAAGGTTTTCGTTGTCGAATACCTTCACTTTGATATCTCCGTTTTCAACGATGTTTTCCGGCCGGACACCCATGACGACCTTTTTGCCTTCATAATCCGCAAGCTTCGCTTTTTCTTCATCTGTCATCTTGATCTGGGCAGTTTTGCCAATTAGGTAGCCCTGTTCGACTTTTACATCAAAGATGTTCATCGGCGGCAGGCCGATAAAAGTAGCAACAAAAAGGTTCGCCGGGTTGTCATAGAGCTCGATCGGTGTACCGATCTGCTGTACGTGCCCCATGGACATACATACAATTCGATCGGCAAGGGTCAGGGCTTCCGTCTGGTCATGAGTCACATACATCATGGTCGCACCAAGCCGTTTATGCAGCAGCATGATCTCACGTCTCGTCGCACCGCGCAGCTTCGCATCCAGGTTGGAAAGCGGTTCGTCGAAAAGGAAGAGCTTCGGGTTGCGGACGATGGAACGACCCATGGCAACACGCTGGCGCTGACCGCCGGAAAGCTGGTTCGGTTTTTTGTTCAGCTGTTCGGTCAAGCCCAGGATCTCTGCGGCTGCCAAAACCTTTTTGTGGATCACGTTCGGGTTTTCGTTGCGCAGCGTTAGCGAAAAAGCCATGTTTTCGTAAATCGTCATATGTCCATAAAGCGCATAATTTTGGAAAACCATCGCCATGTCACGGTCCTTCGCAGGGGCATTGGTGATATCCTTTCCGTCCAGCAGGAGCTTTCCTTTGGAGATATCTTCCAATCCCGCGACCATACGCAGCGTTGTGGACTTACCACAGCCGGAGGGACCGACCAAAACGATGAATTCACCATCTTTCACATCCAGGTTGAAGTCATAGACAGCCTGGACATTGTTGTCATAAATCTTGTCGATATGCTGAATACTGAGATTTGCCATTTCCGAACCCTCCTTTTATTATGCAGCAGCCTTTTCAAGGGAGGCTATGTGTGACTGAAGTTCTTTGCTGCGTTTGATCCCGATATATGCACCGGCAAACATACAAATTGCGGAGAGCAGAAGATAAATAATAACAGTCACATACTGACCGTTTCCCATAACTTTAGAGGTTACGCCTCCAACCGTAACTTCAGCTGCATGAGCCTGCGCGGGGAGGATGAAGATCCGGATGACTTGAAGCACACCCAGAAATGCCATCACATAACCGTATTCAGCCTTGTAATTCTTGATTCCCTCAGAAGAAAGGAAAGCTGCCAGCATAAAAAGCAGATTCAGGATGATGGAAGCGCCGATGCGGATCTGATAGTAAAAATTTCCGACATTGTTGTTAATATCTGAACTGTAGATGTTCAGAAAATAGAGAACATCAAAAACAATGGCGAGAATTGCCAGGGTTGAAGCAAGTGAGTTCTTTGTGAAACGCATTCTGTCTTTGCGAATATATTCCTCTTCGTTCATGCAACTGCCCCCTTTCCGGCATTGATCAACTGTTTTTCTTCTTTCATCAGTTGGAATTTCCAAACCAAATTCGCGAACAGCAGGACATTGGCAATGATCGCGAATGCAAAAACTGCGACATGCACATCAAACCAGAATGTTGATTCAGTATATAACGTGTGCTGTCTTTCAGCAAATTTTTTCAAATCCTCAAAATTGATCGCGAGGAATTGAGCTTTGAAAGCAATGATTTGAGCATGAGCCCAGACCGCGACATAGATATTCACGGCCAAATTCGCCACAACGGCGATGATATTACTGATGTAATATCTTCTGCGCGTGTTCGTGTTTGTCAAAAACAGCAGAACGGCGCACAGGATCAAGATGATCCCGAAGTGAAGGAACTGCTGATTGAAAGGCTGCATATCATAATATACACGGGCGCCTTCAACACGGCTTCTGTCAAGATTGTCTTTATTGGGAATTGTAAAATACAATGCATCATAGAGATCTGTCATGATCCCCAGGGAATAGAGAAACACGACCACGCTTGCTGCCAATACAAGAAAACACACGATTTTTTGTATTTTCATTTGCTTTTTATACATACGACCTCCATGTTGATCTTTATTTCCCAAACAGCTTTTCAAGGGTTCCATGCCGGTACTCAGCGGTACCGGCATGGAATTTATCAAATGATGCTCTACTCGTAGAGTGAGTTGTAGTAATCCTGGATATCTTCCCAGGCCCATTCTTTGATGCCAAGATAAGCATCGCCGTTCCAGAGCTCTGCGACGGTCTCAGCAGCTTCTTCAGGATCGGAGAAGCCTTCGAAGTCGAAACCATTGGCAATGAGATCTACCAGCACGGATACCTTATCGTCACCCTTCTGCTGGCTGAACTGATTCAACAGATCAGTGTAGGTGTTGAGCAGGTCATTGTCGGCCTTGGAGGTCGGCAGAACGGTCGGAACAGAGGTGTACCACGGGTTTTCGGTCAGAGCCAGTTCAGGATGTTTGATAACGCCGAGACCGATAGCATTGGAGATGTGGCCTGCACCTTCCTTACCAACTTCATGCGTGCACTGATATTCAAAAGCCTGACTCTTGGCGAAGCTCAGAGTGGAACCCAGATACATACGGGCATAGTTGGTGTAGTTGCCGTTGGCCTTTTCCCAAAGTTCAGCATAGGTCGCATCAGCGATCACAGGCATTTCCTTACCGTTGAACATGAAGGTAACATAGGAGCCATCCGGATTTGTCTTGATGAAAGCATCCGGACCGTAGGACATAAGGATCATGCCTTCCGGGCTGTAAGCGAAGTCGATCAGGGACAGAGCAGCATTCAGCTTATCAGGATTGCCGGCAACGCCCGGAGCGGAAATTCCCCAGCCATCAGTCTTGACAGAGCGCCAGGATTCGGTGAAGCGCATATAAACGCCATCTTCATCTGTGCCATCATACCAAAGAGCAACCGGGCACATCACAGCCATGTATTTTTCGCCTTCCTGCAGCTTGGTCGCATTCAGGATGGTCTGAGTCTGGTTGTAGTCATAGTGCATGAAGCCGAGGTCATTTTCAAGATAAGTAGCGGAGCTTTCCTTTTCCTTGTTGATGAAAGCCTCAGAGATCAGCCCTTCCTGAGCCATAGCATTCATGTAAGCAAGGGCGATATAGGTTTCGGGTTCGGTGCGGGCATCGTGCAATTCGCCGTCAGCTCCGACATAGAGGTAATCCTGGCGGGATTCCAGACCACGGACGCCGAACAGATGACCGGCGAAGCGATACATATCCACACGACGCTGGTTGTTGTCATCTTCACGGGTGAAGATACCCTGGACCTTGTCGGTACCGTTGAGTGTCTGCGGATTGGAAACGACACAGCGCAGGAGAGCAACAAGTTCATCAACATCCCAGGCTGCGTTCTGACCGACGAACAGGTTGGAACGTTCGGTGCCATAATAACCATCGTAAGCTTCATCGATGTATTTGCGCAGCATATTGACAGCAGTAACGCCATCCATCGCACCAACTTCATTCATCTTCGCAACGATGTTGCCGGCTTTATCATAATCTTTGACGATGGATTCAACAGCTGTGCCATCGAGAGTGACAACATCAATGCCAACCTTACCGGTAGTGGGCATATAAGGTTCGTAAACAGGATCCTTTGTTTTTCCGCAGGCTTCAGCAGTGAATTCGCCTTCGCCATCCAGCAGCTTCTGGACCCAGTCAACGCGCATCAGCGGCATACGTTCGATGTCATTCACACCATCGAAGTAGGGGCTGAAATAGATCGCACCGGTGTCAACGTTTCCGGTGATGGAAAGGCGGACGATCGGGTTCTCATCCAGATAAGCCTTGAAGTTAGGCATTTTATCAAGATATTCAGCAATGTTGATGATTGCGCCGGACTCACCATATTCGCTCAGTTTGGAAGCGGTACCGGAAATCATATCGACCTGGTCAAGCTGTTCTTTCCAGTAATCGAATTCAGCGGAAGCGCCGTTACCCTGGTATTTGTTTTCGAAAACGACACCAAGTTTATCCTGGACTGCGACCCATGTCGGCTTCAGATCGCCGGAGTGGTAGGTCTTGCCATCGGCGAGGGTGATCCCTTCGCCGGCTGTTTCAGCATCGAAGAACAAACCTGTCTTCGCGCTGTTGTAACCGGTAGCCATGCGAAGGACGGTACCTTCCGCATAGGGCAGCTCATCCGAAGCTGATGCAACACTGACCATCATCAGACAGAAAGCGAGCAGAAGCATAAGAATGGATTTGCTTTTATTCATATTTTATTCTCCTTTTTTCTCATCCGGGCATCCCCGGTTTTTCACAAATTTCAGACAACTGACCACCGATCACCGACCACTGATCACTATTCCTTCACCCCGCCGACGTTCACGCCTTTGGCGAAATACTTCTGGATGAAAGGATAAATCACCAGGATCGGAACGATGGAACAGACGATAAGTGCATAAATCACAGAATCAGAGGCATAAACCGCGTTCCAGCCGGCGATAAATTCAGGGTCACGATACTGTTCCAGCAATTCACGGATGAACACCTGCAGCGGTTTTTCAAAGCTGTTGGAGATCATCTGGCGTGCCCAGAAGTAACCGTTCCAGCGGGAAATCGCAAAGAACAGGGCAACAGTAGCGATGGTGGATTTGCACATCGGGAGGTAAACCGTGCTGAGCACCTGAAATTCCGTTGCACCATCGACGATCGCCGCCTCTTCGATCTCAGAGGGAACTCCTTCAAAGGCATTGCGGAGCAGGATGATGTTCATAGCCGCCATACCCATGGCGATGACCACAAGCCATTTGTCATCCATGATGCCGACACCGTTGAACACAGCTTTGGTCTGGAGGTAGTTCAGGTACTGAGGGACGATACCGGCGCTGAACCACATGGTGAAGACCAGGAAGAAGTTGAAAAACTTCCGGAACAGCAGTCGCTTCTTGGAAAGGGCATAAGCGCCGAGAATGGAGTAGATCAAAGACCAGATGGTACCGTAAAGGGTGAGGAACAGCGTATTCGAGTAGGCATTCCAGAACATATTGTTGGAGAACATATATTTGAAAGCCTCAAACTGGACATCCTTCGGGAGCAGCACGATCTCATTGTAATCGACCGAGTGCGCTCCGGAAATGGAAGCGGAAACCGCGTAAACAAAAGGATAGAGACATGCCAGGGCGAAAATGGTCAGCAGCGTGTAGCTGAGGATCTTGAAGATCAGCTCGGAAGTTTCAAGTTTTCGTTTCATTTCCTGCCTCCTCCTTAGTACAGTGATGTGTCCGCCGCTTTGCGGGCGATGGTGTTGGCGCCGATGACCAGCAGCATACCGATGACATTATTCATCATTTCAGCAGCGGATGCAATTCCCTTGGAAGCGCCTTCCAGACCGTAGCGGTTCGCGAAGGTTGAGACCACATCCGCAGTGACAAAGGTGTTTGAATTATAAAGCAGGATGACCTTTTCATAACCGATGTTCAGCAGGCCGCCGATGCGGGTGATGAGCATGATGACGATGGTCGATAGAATGGAGGGCAGGACGACATAACGCATTTGCGCCCATTTGTTCGCACCGTCGATCTGAGCCGCTTCATAGCTTGTCGGAGAGATAGCAATGATGGCCGCGAAGAACACAATGGAGTCATACCCCGCACCTTCCCAGATGCCGGAGATCACGTAGATCGCCCTGAAATAGGCCGGGTTGTTCAGCAGGCCGGCATTAGCCACCTCGTATGGAATCAATTTCAAAGCCACCAGCAGCTGAGAGATGATCCCCATGTTCGAGGTCTGAGCGCCCTGCTTCACCAACATCACCACCAGAGAGGTCATAACAACGGTTGACATGAACTTCGGCAGATAAGTGAGCACCTGATAGAAACTGCGGGCGACATTGGAACCGATCTCATTGAAAAACAGCGCCAGGATGATAGGCATCGGGAATCCAAACAGCAAACCGTAAAAACTCAGTACAAACGTGTTGCGCAGCGCACGCCAGAATTCCGTGGAAACCGTGGACTGGCCTGCCAGCAGCAGCTTGAAGTTCGAGAAACCGGCAAACAACTGCTCCGAAACGGGGAGCACATTGTCCGCGACTTTAAAGCTGCCCAGCAATTCGTACATCGGGAAATACCGCCAGAACAGGAAAACCAGCAGCATTGGGATCAGCATGATGTAAAGACGCCAGTCTTTGACGATCATTCGCACAACATGCAGCCAGTAATGCTTTTCCACGTCATCGCGGACAGCCTGTTCGGGGTCCTCGCGATAGGTCTTCGTGGCTTCATCATAAATCAGGAAGTCTGCCACAGGTGCTTTCATTAGAATCCTCCCTTTTCCTCCTCGTTTTCCTTTTGAACCCGAAGGAGATACGATATTTGGTCTTCAAACACGCCGTCAAGACGACTGGCGATCCAAACGATCACCATAGTGAACAGCCCTGAAAGGGCATCGGTTGTGATGAAATTGACCCCCGTACTGACCGGAGCGCCCATCACAAAAGAGACACAGGCCCTTCCCATCTGCATGAACAGCTGTGTACAGAGCGCAAACAACAGTGTCAGCAGAACGTTCTCACGGATCCGTTCTTTGCCAAACAAACGGAACATGAGAAGTGAAAAAAGCGAAAACAGGTTCCCGATTCCATAAATCAGGTATTGTTTCGGTAAACCACCGGCCCAGAAACAATAAACCAGACCGCCGAGCGCCGCATGAATCGATGCCCAGGGTCCCCACCGCATCAGCACGATCGAAACGATCGCTGCACAAACCGAGACGGTGTAAAGCTGGTCCGGAAACCAGCGGATCGCCGCATTGACGATGAGTGACTCCGAGATGATGAGCATTACCGCGAAGAGGAACAGGTCCAGGTTCCGATATTGCTTCAGGGTCATATGTCGATTCAAGGTGTGCCTCTCAAACCCGGACACGGTGTTAACAAACACAATAACACCATCTCCGAAGGTGTTATGTAATTTTCATCTTTGAAGCTTTTTTCGTACATGGTAAAAATGAGATACTTTATACACAAAAAAGACTTATCTTGATCCGGTACGGAGCACACGGAGACTGCTCTTGTGCTGCGGCGAAGCCCGCACACAAGGGCTGTATCACGTGCTGCGTGTTGTAATGCGCACAACCAGATACGCCCCTGCTGTGCGGGCTGACGCCGCAGCAGCAGAAACGTCTCGTCGTGCTTCGGCAAATCATTTACAAACCTCTGTCCAAAAAAGGCATGTGATAAAATAGTTGGCAGCAGGCTGCCGACAGTTAAACCGGCATCCGGTTTCTGCATAGGAGGCTTTTATATGGCTGCAATAATAAGCGTATCACCGAATGATAATTTACAGCATATTTTTGACAGTGTGCCGGAAAGCGCCACCGTCCGCCTGGCGCCCGGTGAATACCGGCAGAAAACCGTCATCCGTACACCCGGGCTGAGACTGATCGGTTCGGGCATGGAGAGCACCATACTTGCCTGGGACGATCATGCCCTGAAGACCGATGACCAAGGCCGGGAATACAACACCTTCCGCACCTGGACTTTGGCGGTCTGTGCCGATAATGTCCATATGGAAAATCTGGCAGTCATCAATGACGCGCTGCACCCTGAGATCAAAGGCCAGGAGGTGGCGCTCTCCGTTGTGGCTGATGGATTCAGCATGGAAAACTGCCTGCTTCGTTCCACGCAGGATACGCTCTTCTCCGGCCCGCTGCCGGATGACCTGATCGCGCGTTACACCGGCTTCCATGCACCGGAGCTGCTTAGGGGCGGAAACATGCGCCAGGTCTTCACCGACTGCCGCATCGAAGGCACGGTAGACTTCATCTTCGGCTGCGGAGATACCCTGTTTGAAAACTGCGAGATCCGCTCGCTCAACGACGCCCGGAATATCGGCTATGCCGCCGCGCCGGCCCATGAACTCCGCCAGCAGGAAGGCTTCCTGTTCCGGAATTGCCGCTTCACCTGTGAAGAAGGGGTGGCAGACAGGAGCATTTATCTTGCCCGTCCCTGGCGGGACCATGGTCTGGCGATCTTCGAAAACTGCACCTACGGTCCTCACATCGCTCCGGAAGGCTTCGACAAGTGGAACGACACCGACCGTGACCAAACCGCCCGCTTCCGCGAAAACCCTCTCGTCCCGGGACGCGTGAACTGGATAAATCGACGCTGAGTTGTGCCTATACGGGGTCGGATTCCGCAGACTCGCGCGATGTGCGCAGCACGACGAGACGTTTCTGCTGCTGCGGCGCAGCCCGCACAGCAGGGGCGTATCTCGTTGTGCGAATTGGATGCTCGGGTGACAGTGGGGCCGGTTGCCCGTAGACACGGTGAGCATTGTCATGAGAATCATGACAAACGCGTAGTGCCGGAGTGGAACCGTCCCCATCTGTCACCGTTATCAATTTTGCTAACTTTATTAAGAGAGGGTCGGTACCCGAAGGGGACTGTACCAAACCTGCACTGTAAGATGCGAGCTTCGCTCGATTGATGCAGCGCAGGACCTTCGGCCCTCGGGGATTCGGCATCCAATTGCCAGCGGTGGTTTCGTCCTCACCGGGGTACAGGCCCGCTGCACGGTACCGTCCCCTCTTTATTCAGTGACAGCGGAGACGGTTCCCTTTGCACCTTCACCAGCCAGTATGGGAAACGCCGCTTCCAATTCTGATAGCTGCCCGGGAAGTTTCCCTTGCGGTGCGCCGGGCAACCGGCCCGCTGTCACCACAGCTGTCCTCCCCCTTTCCATCGTCTCCTGAGTCTGCGGGGTCAGATCCTTCCGACTCATGCTTCGCACGAGTCTACAGAATCTGACCCCTTCGACTCAGGTGCCCGTCCCCGTGAGATTCTTATTTCTTATTTCATATTTCTTATTTCTCACAGCGCCCTCC
Organism: Flexilinea sp.; assembly: GCA_017432685.1. Classification (GTDB taxonomy): domain Bacteria; phylum Chloroflexota; class Anaerolineae; order Anaerolineales; family Anaerolineaceae; genus Flexilinea. The sequence continues at coordinate 15,868 of JAFRIR010000131.1, forward strand.
TGAAATAATCGACGATGGGGTCGTGCATCTGCGGCGGCTCCCAGTCGGGGAGGACGTTGCAGATGGGCAGGTTGCCGCTCTCAAACACGGACATCGCCGCGGACATCACCAGGTCATCGTGGATCATCCGTCCCGTCGCATGGTCGCGGGTACCGTCCTTCACGCCCCAGCGCACGTTCATGCCGTTCCCCGTCGGCTCGATGCGGCAGGCCCGCAGCTCGCGGAAGAACATCTGCTGCAGCAGCTCCGGCTCCTTGAGCAGCTCATAGCGGTCGGTTCCCGGCCGCCAGCCGGACTGCAGCACTTCCATCTCATTCCCTTTATATTCCACCCAACGGCCGGTGTCGACCATGGCGAGGAAGTCCCAGGCCATCTTCGTCTTGTTCGGCGCGGTGATGTCGATGGGATAAACCTTCTTTTTGTATTTCCCGATCAGGATATCGGAAAGCATCGCGCCCATGCCGGAGTGATCGATGATGATCTTTTTCGGCCGCCAGCGGTCGATCTCCCCGCAGAGCTCGCGCTCGAGCAGTTCGGTGCGGGTGTTGCGATAAAGCCTTCGTGCGACCACCTTCCAGACGAAGTTCTTCTTATCGTAGGCCTTGTCTTCCGGCAGGTAAACATCGCAGATGGTGACCACGGTGGCATCCCGGCGGTCGGAGAAACCGTTGGACTTCTTCGCGGAGGGCGTGAGTTCATCCGATCCGGCTACGTCGATCAGGAACACATAACAGCGGTCCTGCTCCGGTCCGTAAAGCGGGTCATGGTCGCCTTTCATCTTGATGATTCGGTCGGCGGTGAACATGGAGGTGAGCTCGGTGATCTCCTCACAAAAGAACTGGGTGCGGATGGCGGGGTGCTCCCGGCCCAGACGTTCGATCTGACCCTTTACAAATTCTGCGTATTCCGGGACTTCCTTCCCGACTTCGGTGCAGGTGGTGGTGAAGACGTGCCTGCGTCCGTCTTTGTCCCCGTCCAGGTGGGCGAGACGGGTCTCACGGGCGAGCAGTGTCTGGTCATCCCAGGCGGTACCCCAAAAGACCTGCACCGCGTTGGTGGAGGCAGCCATCGGGGCGGCTTCCCGGTCGAATTTATCGGCGGGAACCATCTGGGCTTCGTCGACCTCGAGCAACAGATCGGCGGTTGCCCCGACGATCGCCGCGTTGGGCGAGGCCGAGAGGCAGCGAAGTTTTGTGCTGCCATAGCTGATCTCGTCTTTCTTTCGGTGAAAGAGGGACGGGTCCGCGCTGCGGGCCTGTACCTCGGGGACTCGGCGTCCAATTGCCAGAGGTAAACCCGTCCTCCCCGGGGTACAGGCCCCTTCGGGACCCGTCCCCATGTGCCGATTTATTAATATCTTGGCGAGGCGTTCGGTGGAGATGCGGCCCTGGTTCTTTTCGGTAGGAAGAATCTTGATGATGTTCCCGCCCCGGTAGAGGCTGGCAGCCATCACCGCCGCCTCCAGCTGGGCCTGCGTCTCGTTCTTCCCCGACTGCCGCGGGAAGGTGACGGCGAACCGTCCGCCCTTCCCCGTCATCACCGCATCATAGATCGTCCGCAGCGCTTCCGCCTGATAGGTGCGGAGGTAACAGTTGTTTGCCATAAGCGCCCGCAGGACCGGGTCAAACAGGTTTTCCCGCTGAATATTGAAATTGTACATGTTTGTTCTCCTTTCTGTTCAGTATGCCCGGGTGACAGTGGGGCCGGTTGCCCGAAGGCACGGTGAGCCTTGTCATGAGAATCATGACAAGCGCGTAGTGCCGAAGTGGAACCGTCCCCATCTGTCACGACAGGTTGACAAAGGTGACAGCGGAGACGGTTCCACTCTGCACCTTCACCAGCCTGTATGGAAAACGCCGCTTCCAATTCTGATAGCTGCCCGGGAAGTTTCCCTTGCGGTGCGCCGGGCAACCGGCCCGCTGTCACCACAGC
>JAFRIR010000132.1 GCA_017432685.1 Flexilinea sp.
GCCATCGCCCTGGTCATCGGAACTGTCGGTGCCATCGCCCTGGTCATCGGAACTGTCGGTGCCATCGCCCTGGTCATCGGAACTGTCGATGTTGCCGCTCTGGCCGTCGGAACTGTCTGCGCCATCGCCCTGCCCATCGGAACTGTCGGTGCTATCGCCCTGGGTATCGGAACTGTCGGTGCCATCGCCCTGGTCATCGGAACTGTCGATGTTGCCGCTCTGGCCGTCGGAACTGTCGATGTTGCCGCTCTGGCCGTCGGAACTTCCGGTGTCATTGCTCTGGTTTTCGTCTGGTTTGGGCGTATCTTCAACAGAATTTACATTCAAACCCATCATCAAAGACCTGGGAGCCGCCATCATCAAACCAACCGGCTGCTGTTGCCCTTCCGTTCCTCCATCATTACCGGATTGATCATCTCCATCATTATTTCCATTATCATCGGACGAAGCAGTTGGATCAGCTATTGGTTGACCATTACTATCGTACCAGCAGACGTAATCCGGTTTATTATCTTCAGACGTCGTTTGTTTATAGACATAAGTACCGTCATCATTATAGACATATTCTTTTGAAACATTGATCCAATTATTCGTCTCAGGATCCTGATGGGATTGATATTCAGAACTTTTTCTTTCTTGTTTATCATAATTTGTAACTGTCGTTATTCTTGTTTCATTTTCAACATGGTCATATTGAATTCTAACAACTCTATCATTTTCACCAAGATATGTCCATTTCTCATCATTATCGATAAACTCATGATTATATCTTTCAATATGAGTATTTCCTTCTTTGTCAATATGATGTTCTTCAACGTACGTGGTCCCGTCTGTATGATACGTTGTTTGCCTTTCGAATGAAGTCCAATCATCAGAATCAGCATCTGCTTTTTGATATTGCACTGAATACGTTATATTTCCATCAGCACCATAAGTATCTTCTGTCTTCTCAAGCAGTGTCCCATCTGCGTCTTTTAAAGTTCTCACAGAAGATGAGATTTTATTATTCTCATCATAATGATTTTCCGTAATTTCATCCTTATCATCATCACGAATATTTTTTACTGTTTCTTTTATCCGGATACCATTATCATATGTATCCGTATGTGTTTCATCAATAACAGCATCACCGGTCTTCAGATTTCCTGATTCGTCATAATAGGTTCTGGAAGATTCTGAATAATTCTCACCTTCCCAAACAGCAGTATATCTTTCAAACAGTCCATCTGAAATTTTATTGTTATATACAGTTGTTTGCTTAGTCTGTTCGCCGTTGCCATTATATTCATAGATATTTTCAAATGAACTTCCATCTTCTGAATTTACGATTTCTGTTGATTTTGTTCGAATGCCATTATTGTATGTATCTGTATGTGTCTCATCAATAACGACTTCACCTGTTTTCAGATTTCCTGATTCGTCATAATAGGTTCTGGAAGTTTCTGAATAATTCTCACCTTCCCAAACAGCAGTATATCTTTCAAACAGTCCATCTGAAATTTTATTGTTATATACAGTTGTTTGCTTAGTCTGTTCGCCGTTGCCATTATATTCATAGATATTTTCAAATGAACCACCATCATCCGTAACGACATAGGAATATGTAATAGTCAAATTGCCGCCGATAAGTTCCTGTGTGCTCTTACTCAACACATTACCGGCAGAATCAGTTCGAACATACTCGATCCTGCTTGCATTAATTCCGTCGCTGTAGGTGAAAACCTCAACAGTTTTAGAGCCATCACTTTCTGTACTCGTTTTTGTGGCAGAAACCTTTACATCATTCTCATAAACCACTGTCATCGGAGTTCCGTCATAATCCGATTCCTCATAGGTACCATCTTTGATTTCATGCGGTTCACTGTCGATCTGTTCACCGGAGGCGTTGTAATAAGACGTGGTATATGTATTATTTGCCCATGTGCCCACTGTTCTTCCAATAAAAGAACCGTCAGATGCATAGTGGTATTGTTCATTTACTGATGAGATCTGAGTGTAGGAATCAGGGTCAGAAATGGCAGTATTCACCCAATTCACACGGGACGCACCGTTGTAATAATCGTAACTTGTATAGATTTCCTTCCCGGTCCATTTTCCGTTTTGATATTCTTTTACCGATCTGGAATTGATCCGCACCGTACCGTCCGGATCACTGGACGAATTCGTCATGATCACACTGCCGTCTTCACCGACACTGCGTTCCGACAAGTTATAGGTCACTCCCTGATAATTTCCGTTTTCGTCATAGAAATAATACAAACTCTTGGAGTAAGTCTGCTCTCCGTTTGCGGGATCATAAAGTGTCGTTTCTTCGGAATATGTAACCTTCTTCCCGGCAGGATAGGAATAAGAGACATTTTCATTTTTCACCATTTTCCCGTTTTCGTAATACCTGACATTTTTTGACCATTCCTGTTGTCCGGTTTCGTCCAGACTGATTTCTTCTTTCTGGATCGTATTTCCCTGTTCATCCATCACGGTTTTTTCCCGGAAATAACGGACATAATTGACATTGCCGTTTTCATCCAGAGAAGAATATTTGACCGTTGCGGTGCCGTCGTCGTTATAGGAATATTCATGTTTATGCAAATAAACAGATCCATCATTATTGATCATTTTTTCTGTTCTGGTCTTTAGATTACCGTCAACATAGTCAAATTCCGTGACCGTCACCGGAAGGTTTTTATCTTTGTAAGTACTGGTTTGTTTTTGGTAATTCAGCTGTTCGTTTCCATCAAATGTTCCTTCATTCTCACTGGTGTGATCATCGTAATAATAAGTGTTCAGAAAACTGCTCTTTTTTCCGTCTGTATAATAGGTCTCTGCCTGACTGAACACCTTATTTTCAGAAGCCCATGTAACAACAGTTCGGCGAGTGATAACGCCGTCAGCGTCATAATAAACGGTCGTCTGTGTTTTTCTCCCGTTTTTATCAGTTCCTTCTGTGACTTCCTGATATGGTTCTTTATCCGGTTCATCAGTGGGTACCACGGCAGGTTCTTCAGCAGGCTGATTGTCGGGTTGGCCCGAATCGTCACCGTTATCCCCGTCCCCATTCGTAACCGTTATGAGGTCAACCGCTGCAGCAGGAGCCGGCGGTGTTTCCTGCACGTCCTCAGGTACAGGCTGTGTTGTCCCGGCAGCAGTTTCGATCACTGCCTCATAATTGAGCAATGTTTCAGGAATTTCTTCGCCGGTTTCCGCAGCAATTTCAATCGCTGCTGTGACCGCGGTTTCAGCGATCTGTACGGTTTCAGCCGAAACTTCTTCCGCCGTCACCTGTTTAACGCTTACAACAGATAAGTCAAGTTCCAGGACTTTATTTTCTTTGATCATCGTCTGCAGTGTTTCCACACTGCCGGCAAAGTCGATTTGTGTGATTTGATTACATCCGGCAAAGGAATCGGCGGCGATTTCTTCAACGGTAGAAGGGATCACTACACTGGTGACATTTGTACATCCGGCAAAGGCATTTCCTGAAATCGAAGTTATCCCCTCGGAAACAACAACTCTGGTGATCAGATCGGCGTAGGCAGCCCAGGGAGCCTGTCCATTGGCAAAATCCGGCATTTTCCCGTTTCCGATAACAACAATGGTTCCTGTGATCGGATCGAAATAAAATTGAAAACCGTTAAATTCTCCCAGCAGATTCCCCGCTGTCAATTGGTCTGTTGATGTTATTACAGCAGCAGACACAGAAATGGAAATAAGGCTGAAAGACAGCACAAGCACCAAAATGAAAACCAAAAATTTTTTAGACATAACGAACCTCATAAAAAGTTTTCCAAAAAACAACTTTAAATTATCCCCCCCCCCGACCATTTTGTCAAGTGTATATTTTTTTTCGTTATGTTTAAGGAAACTTCTAAAAAGTCAAAAATTTCTCTGTCCCGAGGAGATTCAGAGAATTTATTCTCTGAATCTCCTCGGGAGGTTTCCGTGGGGCGAAGCTCCTGCTCCGCATACAAACCGGGCGTCAGCCCATACCTTACGGAGCAGGCTATACTATGCCGCCCCCATACCCCCGCCGTTAGTTATTAGAGGTACACTTAAAGATGCGCTGATTATTGTCTCAGATATCCCGTCATTTCTTCCGGAGGGACCATGCCGCCGCCGGTGGACCAGACCAGCAGGGTGGCATCGGGACCGCATTCCGGGATGACGGAGCGGATCCCGGCAAAGCCGGCACATGCGGAGGGTTCGATACGAATGCCGCAGCTCTTGTCGAGCAGGCGCAGGTAGTCAAAAAGCTCCTCGTCCCGCAGGGTGAAACAGCCGTCCAACGCGGTTCGCATCTCACGAAAGACCAGTTCCGAAGCACGGGTGACCGCCAGTCCGTCAGCGGCGGTGATGCCGCTGAGGCCGAAGTCTGCTGCGCAGACTGCTGACCTTTTCCCGGTCGCCAGCGCCAGCAGCATACAGGGCGCCTGGGTGGGTTCGGCAAAAAAACAGTGCACAGCGTTTCCAAAGATCAGCTTCAGTCCGAAGGTGATCCCACCCGGTCCACCGCCAACCCCGCAGGGCAGGAAAACATAGAGCGGATGCGCCGCATCAACGGTGACTCCTGCTTCATCCAGCTGTTTTTTCAGTCTGCCGGCTGCCACCGCATAGCCCAGGTACAGATCTTCCGAACGTTCGTCATCGATGAAGAAGCTGTCCGGGTCGGCATTGGACGCTGCCCGTCCCGCGGCTACCGCCGCCTCATAATCCTGCTCGGATTCTACCACCCGGACGCCCTTTTCCCGAAGCAGCTGTTTTTTCCAGGCACGGGCTTCCCGGGAGATATAGACCGAGGTCTGAAACCCCAGTGCGGCGCCCATGATGCCGATGCTCAGTCCCAGATTGCCTGTGGAGCCGACCGCGAGTTTTTTCCCCCGCAGAAAACTTTTGATGGGGTCAGTGGAAATTACCCGGTAATCGGCCTTTTCATCCAGCAGCTCCGCGGCAAACAGCAGGTCTTCCGTATGTTTCAGTACCGCATAAATACCGCCCCGGGCTTTGACCGACCCACTGATGGGGAGGGAATCATCCCGTTTGAGCAGCAGACGGTTGTTGAAAGAGACGGAATCTTTTCGGGAAAGCGGTTCGGCCATTGCTGAAATATCACTCAGGGGAGATTCGATGATGCCGGCGGCGGCTGCCGTTTCCGGGAAGCGCTGTGCGATCCAGGGGGCAAAGCGTCTCAGCCGGGCTTCTGCCGCGGCCACATCTGAGGCGGAAAAAGAGAACGCCGGCGGATCTGAGAGGTATGGATTCCGCCAGAAGACCGGTTCGCCTTCCCGAATCTCAGTGAATAATTTTTTCATCGTAAAATTTCCTTGGTTTGGTTCTTTGCGGTTTGGATTTCACCGATTCTGAGTTTAGACTCATTTCCAGTGAACCTTTTGAACAGATATATTAATTCTACTTTAAAAACTGAGAGAAACGGGGCGGATCACTGAGTCGAAGGGGTCAGATTCTGTAGGCTCGTGCGTAGCATGAGTCGGAAGGATCTGACCCCGCAGACTCAGGATGCACAAGGGGACGGGTCTGCGTGCCGTCGCGAAGCCGAAGCACACCGGGCCTGTTCTTTTGTTGGCGCGACGCCGCCACAAAAGGACAGGACTGAGTGCTGCGTCATCCAATTCGCACAACGAGATACGACCCTGCTGTGCGGACTGCGCCGCAGCAGCAGAAACGTCTCGTCGTGCAACGTTGATAGAGGATCAGTCCCCTTCGGGTACCGACCCTCTATCAGACAAGGCTCACCGTGTCTTCGGGCAACCGGCCCCACTGTCACCCGGGAATCCAATTCGCACAACGAGATACGCCCCTGCCGTGCGGGCTTCGCCGCAACAGCAGAAACGTCTCGTCGTGCTGCGTTGTTACGGGGTCAGATCCCTCCGACTCTTCGCTCGTGCTTCGCACATCGCGTGAGTCTGCGGAATCCGACCCCGTGTGTTTTATTTTGCCAATACCTTTTGGATCAGCTGAAGTTTTTCGGTGACTTCCGGGGTGAGGGAGTTCTGGGTCCTGCCCTCTTCGATCAGTTCAGCGACCAGGTTCTTCATCTCCTCGCTCGCCATCCCGGGGTCTTCTTCGATCAGGGCTTCCAGTGCTTCTTCGTTCTCTGCGCCGAGCATGGTCTCCAATCTTTGGATCTCTTCCGGAGCAGTGTAAAGCTTTTGGATCAGGTCCAGCAGCTGCTGCAGCTTTCCGGAGCGCATGAAATCACCGGCCTTGCGGGCGGCTGTCAGCTCTTCATTGACCACATCCGTGAATTGCTGGTCAATGGCACGGACCGCCTGATAGACCGCGGATTCCATGTCATCCTGTTTGAGGATCTCCTCCAACAGCTTGCGTCGGGCTTCCTTTTCCTCGGCCAGAGCCTTGTCGATGCGCTGGGTCAGGTCCAGCAGCTGGGTGCGGATTTGCGTAAACTTCTCTTTTTCTTCGCCTTCCGCGCTGTTGATGCGGGAGGAAAGTTTGGTGAAGAACTCATAGTCCATGCCGTTGCGGGCCAGTCCGGTGAGGGTCTGAAGATAGACTTCATCCGGGGAATTCAGGACCAGCTCCAGCAGCGTATCGCGGTTGAGTTTGTCACCCAGTTCCTGCAGGTCGGTGATAGCTTTTTGGGTGAAGTCCGCTTTGACCTTCAGCTCCCGGCCGTAGGCGGTTTCCTTGAAGAGGACATCCTGCAGAGCGCGCAGCTTCTCGTAGGAGTCCTTGTCGCGCATTTGGACCGCAGCGTCCATGGTGTTGTTGAGCATCAGGAAGAAGCTCTGGTCGATGTGGGATTCCTCCTGATGGATCACTTCTGTCAGGGAATCCGGAGCGGTCTGGAGCAGGCGGCGGATGAGCTCGCCCTTATATTTCTGCTCGTTGAGCATTTCTTTGGTGATCCCGTCCGCCTCAAGGATGGTCTCGAACAGGGTGTCATAAGTCAGCATGGTGCGTGGCTGGAACAGGTAGCCTTTCTTTTTCTCGGGCGGCAGGCTGTTGACGACTTTGGTGATCATCGGGCCGAGAACTTTCTGCTGTTCCGGCATAGGCATGTTCAGTTCCGGTGGAAAGTAGGTCAGCAGCAGTTCCTTTTCCGGGTCATGATAAACGATCGGCATGGCGATCTGGGATTGGTAGCCGCAGGAGGGACACACGGCAATGTTTGCCGCTCCGCGAAGCAGCCGTTCCTTATCCAGGGGATCCACACCGACGTCAAAAATCTGCTGAACATCTGCGATCATTTGTCCGCCGCAGCGCGGGCAGGGAGTAGTAGTCTGAGCCATATTCGAAATACCTTCTTTGCGTCAAATTCAGGTTCGCGGGAAGCGAATCGCAATTCGTCGGTCACGAACCGCGATATTGAATTATACTATAATTAAGACGTTAGACATTAGACGTTAGGTCTAAAGTCTAAGGTCTAAAGTCTAAGGTCTAAAGTCTAAGGTCTAAGGTCTTTCAAAGGAACACTATGCCAGAGAAAAACAATAAATTTCTTGCATTATTGCCCGCTTATAACGAAGAGGCGCATCTGGGTGATGTTTTGCGCCGTGTCCGGGAGCAGATCAGCGATGTGCTGGTGGTGGATGACGGGTCGAAAGACCGAACCGCTGCCATCGCCCGGGAGGCGGGGGTGGAGCTGCTCTCCCGCGGGTACAATTGTGGGAAGGGACAGTCTCTGAAGGACGGCTACAGCTGGGCGCTGGAACGGGGGTATGACGCCGTGATCATGCTGGACTCCGACGGCCAGCACGACCCGGGGTGCATCGGGGATTTCATCCGCAAATTTCAGGAGACCCATGCGCCGCTCATCATCGGTGCACGGAATTATGGCGAAATTCCGCTGCGCAGAAGGGTCCCGAACATGATCGGCAAGACGCTGTTCAGCGCAGCCGTCGGGCAGAATATTCCCGACAACCAATCCGGGTACCGCATGCTGAATCGCGCGCTGATGGAACGGATGCTGGAGTCGTCGGAGTCCGGCTACCATTTTGAGGTCGAGATGATCGCCATCTGCATTGCGGAAGGGTGGAACATCGAATGGGTTCCCATCCCGACGATTTATAACGATGAGGTGAGCAAGCAGAACCCCTTTGACCAGATATTCGGTTTTCCGAAGATGTGCCTCAAGGCCCGGCGGATCGTCCGGGAAAAGAAGGAAGAAAAATGTTCCCGTCCGAAATAAAACTCGGCGTAGGAACATGGGCCTGGGGGGAACGGCTGCTGTGGGGGTACGGGCAGGAGTATAACAAAACGGATCTCTCGGCTGCTTTCCGCCGCTATCTGAACGATGGGGTGTACTTTTTCAGCACCAGTCCCGCGTTTGGTGAGGGGGACAGCGAGCGTATTCTCGGCGAGTTCAATGCACAGACTCCGGCGGAGCTGCTGATCGCCACGAAATATGTGCCCCGGCCCTGGCATCTGCGGCGCAGTGACTTTATGGAGTCGCTGAAACAGTCTCTGCTGCGGTTGGGACTCAACAAACTGGATATTCTGGAGATCTGTCCGCCGACCGGCCGCATGACGATCAGCCGTCTGGCGGACTGCGCTGCCGAAGCGGTGGAGCTGGGACTGGTCGAACAGGTGGGGCTTTCCGGGATGGATGCTCACCAGATCGACAGCTTCAACGAAGCGCTCAGCCGCTTCGGCTACTCCATCGCCTGTCTGGAGACGCCGTATAACCTGCTGGACCGCTCAATCGAAAAAAACGGCGTGCTGGACCTCTGCCACGGGCTGAACATCACCGTTCTGGCCCAGCAGCCGCTGGCGATGGGACTGCTGACAGGGAAATATAACACGGAAGCGCCGGCCTCCGGCAGCCGTAGGCAGCTGATGCTGCGCTATTATATGCCGCGGCTGGACATCCTGCTGCGGACGATGAACCACATCGGGCTGGAAAACGGAGGGAAAAACAGCGCCCAGGTGGCGCTGAACTGGATCGCCAGGAAGGGGGTGGTGCCGATTCCCGGGACGAAGACCCTCGCCCAGGCCATCGAGAATGCCCAGACCCCCGCCTGGCGCATCACTCCCGAACAAACTGCCCTGCTCGATACCCTGACGGGGAAGACGGAAGTAAGGGGAGAGGGATAAAAAGGAAACTGCGTCAGCTTCGGCTCACCTAAACGGCTGCGTGGCTGTTTTTCATTGAGAGCTTCCGGAAATCATAAACTGCATATACCATATAAAGGAGGCTCAGCAAGGCTGAAACTTTCCAGTACAGGGGCGGTTGGAAGCGAATATCGACTTGTCCATTGAAACCGGCTGGCAGGGTAAACTGTATGGTTTTGTTCCAGCTGTCTGAAATCTCATAATCATTCCCGAATTCGTCTGTGACGCGGTAGCCCTTGTAATTCAGCAGTGGCATGTTGATCGTTCCCTGCACATCACCGGTCTCACAAAGAAGGCTCCAGTTTGTTCCCTGATGCTCTGTCTCCAGGATCACAGCATTTTCAGCTTCAGCCTGATAGGTGAACAAGTCTATGTTTGTACCGGATCGCAGAATATGGAAAGGTGTTGCCATTCCCGCTTCTATTTCGGCTGTGTTTATGATAACGGTACGCCCCGTTCCACTCCCATACTGGCTTGTAAAAAGGGCTGTTTCGGAAGCGACCAGGAAACATAGAAAAAATGCCATTGTGGTTGCAGCAACGGATACCAGCCGGACCGGGAGCTCAGCTGTAAGGGCGGTTAAGAAATTTCTGCCTATCATCAGCAGTTCACCCAGAACCAGCGCTGAAAACACAGATGCCAGCGTTAAGAACCGCCACGGGAACTGGATCTGTGCAAAATATACACCCAATCTGCTTTTTTGGGCGAGGAAATCATAGGGAAACAGGCTAGATGAAAGATAAAAACTGAGCAGCGCCAGGAACGTAAAAGTCAGCAGCTTTTTCGTTATCCTTCCGCAGACAACACAGATGACCGCAGCAATTACCGTGAACGTCAGCACCAGTCCCGCGGACAGATACAATCTGTCTACCCAGCCCGTGGTCCTGGTACCGATGCCGAGTATGGATTTGAAGAACATAAAAAATTCGCCGGGCTGTGCGCCGTGAGCTTGTATTGCCGGAATAGCCGTGTTCATACTTTGATTGATTACCAATGAATTGCTGAAGTAAAAGTCCAGAAATGGAACTGTGAAGATCAGGCTCAGCAAAATGCATTGCAAAGCAGCCTGCAGCAATGCCACAATTCTGTGAAGATTGAAAAATTTTCTGACAAAGAGCAGGCAAAAAATGCCTGACATCATGGCAACGATTTCAACTGTCAGCACATGGGACAGTATTACCCCCGTCATTCCCATAGACAAATAACGAACATATGGTCTGAATCTGTCCCGATTATTCAGACGATCAGGCTCTATGGTCACAATCCCAAAGAAACCGGCACAAATCAGCGGCAGAAACGTTATGGCACAATACTCACCGACAGCGTTGCGAACATATATGTCTATAAGCCGATAAGGAGCGCATACATAAGCACATGTAAGGACCAGCGCAATTTTCTTTTTACCGAATATTGACCTGAAGGAAATGAACGACAAAAACGCGGTCAGTACATTTGTCAGCAACACAAATATTTTATAAGCTGCATTAAATGAGTACCCAGCCAGGCGGAGCAATGCCGGCACATACAGAAAGAAGTCACAATAATAAAGCGGTGCAGGATAACCGTAATTCCCGATCCATAAGGATTCCATATATACAGGGAATTGGCCGTTCCGAAGTTCGTTGGCAAGGGCTTCGATGCGCATAAAATGATAAACAAAATCATGCCCCGGGGCTATTCCGTTCAGCATATACGGAAGGAAAGCCAGACCTGAAATCAGAGTCAGGAAAAAAACTGTTTTTGCAGTGTCCGGATGATTCAAAAAAAGAAATACGCTGATTTCGACCAGTGAAAAACAAAAGAGCGCTGTGATAATATTACGGACATATCCAATCCGGCTTCGGGAAAGCTTTAGATCAATGGAAAAATCCCCACTGCCTTTGTGCATGATGAGGAGTTTCAAGTTGTTCAGCGATTTGTCCGGAGAAATCATGAAATCAACGCTGTCCAGTCGATGATCAAGAATGATTTCATTCGGTTGGTAATAAGATGCCGGTATGGCAGATACGGCAATTCTTTGCGTATCCTCTGCTTCATAATTCACAGAGACCTGATAATTGCCTTTTTTTATCTTTCCGAAATCATAAACCAAAACTGTTTCATACAGATCATGCGCAGAAGAAGTGAGAACATACTTTTCTCCTTCAAGGGACATTTCTCCAGAAACGTCCCGAGGAGTGATACTCTGATCAGTTTTGCTAAATTGGAAAAGATTATATATGTTCAGGAAAATCACCGCCAATTCGACAGTTACCAGGGCCAGAATAATCACACGGTTTTTTCTTTTATTGTTTAACATTGTTCACCTTGTTCTTATATCACTGACTCTAACTTTCCAAAAAGGAAAATTTATATCCATAATAATGATATACTATATAGAAAAAAACTAACTTTATCACTTTTTTCATATAATTATATATTTTTAATTATATGCTATTCAGGATTAAACTTTAGTTTACCAAAATAAAAAAATATATTAATGACAAAACGGAATTACTTTTCATGATTAAATCAATTGACAACAAAAGACTGAAACATTCAGCCATAGGAACTGTTATTTTTTATCTGGCAGCCAACGGTTTCATTTTGTTCAACTACGTTCCTCAGCATTATTCACTTAACTACATCTCCAACTTTACCGGTAATTGGGAGCTCATGCTCGGAAGGTTCATGCTCCCGATATATGGATTTTTCCGCGGTAACTTGACGGTCCCATTCCTGACAGGCATTATTTCAATGATCTGCCTGACAGTTATGACTTACATCCTGACAGACCTGTTTGAAATCAATAAACCGTTATATATCCTGTTATCCGCTGCCTTCCTTTCCGCAAACATAACACATACGGAATTGCTGAGCTCCTTTATCTACGTTGAAGATGTTTGTATGACTGCGGCAATGCTTGCCTGCCTTTCCGTTTTTCTCATTATCAGGACAAATCAATTAAAGTGGAAAGCTTTTTCTGCTGCATTGCTTGTAATATCGATGGGACTTTATCAGTCTTATCTGGCTACGGCGGCAACCTTGTTATTGCTGTTATCCATGAAAAGTATTCTGAAAAGCGGAAATTTCAGACAGGAAGAAATAAAAAAATTATTCCGGGGTGCGGCAACACTTTTATTCGCGGTTATCACCTATTATTTAATCAAAACTCTGGTTATAAAATTCGCGGGCCTTCAGGAAGCAACTGATTATCACAGTCTGACAAATATTCTTCAGGATTTAGGCTCTATCCCCTCCCGGCTTTATGTGAATTATGGATCAAAAATCAGTATGTTCTTCATCCGAAAAGAGATGACCCCGGGCAGGATCGGAAATTGTTTGCTTGCCCTCTCTGCTGTTATCATTGTTCTTCAGTGCTTCCGACGGCAGAGAATGACTATAAAAACAAGAGCCCTATTTATCATACTGTTTTTGATATCGACATTGACTGCATTAATGTTCAATATTGGCACAGGACTGATTGCGTACAGGCTCAGCTTTGCCGTATTCCTCTTTTATATATTTCTCATATCTTTATTAGAGATATTTCCGGATTTTTCCCCGGTACAATTGACAATGAATAAAATTACTTGCATTTTTATGGCGCTGGTGATCTGGTCCAATCTTGTGTACAGTAACGGGGCGTATACCACGCAGAAGGTGATTTTCGACCGCAGCATCTCCCTTTATACAAGAGTCCTGGTTGATATGTATGAAGTTCCTGAATATGTTCACAACCGGACCCCGGTCGTGATTCTGGGCGATTATACCTTCGATGACTATGCCTATACCCTTTCAAAGAAAGAATATCAGGATCTGGGTACATTCAGGAACACATCAGTAACCTATCCCCTTACCGTAAAAAACCTGATGCGCTATCTGGGTGAAGAGGTCAACATGATCCTGGATGAAAACACTACAAAAAAGATGGCAGAAAAACAGGAAACGGAGGATATGCCTTCTTTCCCGGACAAAGGCTATATCCAGATGGTCGGTGAGTGTCTTGTTATCAATTTCTGAGAAAACTCATTCGTATTTTTACCTTGATATTTTAGAAAAATGTGCTAATATCATTTCATATTGAAGCAAAGGAGTAGAGCGTATGACACAGACACAAAAAATTTATGAAAAAATACTGGGAATCGGTACGTGGATCCTGATATTGTGGCATGTGCTCATGACTTTCGGAAAATACTTCGTTTCAACCTATAAAGCCGAAATGATTTATGCCGCTGTTTTGATTTTTGCGGCAGTGATTTATCTGGCGCTGTGCCGGTTCAAATGGCGGAAAACAAATCACAGAGTCAAAGAATTCATGCGAAAGCTTTTCTCGCCATGGCAGATTTTTTGTTATGTTCTGTTTATCTGGACAATTGTCAGCTTCCTGGTCAACGGAATGCCCTATTTTATGGATAACCTGTGGCTGATATTTGATGTGGGTATCCACTGTTTATTATTATTCAACCTGCCGATGGTTTTATCGAAAGAAAAGGCGAAAAAGGCAATCGATATCCTGCTGCACATCGTGTCATTTGTCGGTACCGGAATTGCCCTGTTCGGGCTCTGGCATTTGTTTACGCTGGATTTCATAACACTTAAAACCGGTGAGATCATCGGAATGGTCAGGCATTCCTTTCGGCTGGGCTCCTATTATAATCTGACGGCTGCCATAGCACTCTCTTTTGTCCTGATCTCGCTTTATATGATGGCAACACAAAAAACCGTTGTAAAAATCCTTTACTCGTTGGAATTGCTCATCCACACCCTTGTGCTGATGCTGACCAACTCCCGAACTTCTTTTGTTGCATGTGTTTTTGCTTATTTCGCTGCCATGTTCCTTGCTGTATGGAATCTGCCGCGGCAAAAGTCGATGCCGGTCCGGTTGATCACCAGCCTTGTTTCCGCTGCCGGGGCTGCGGGAATCGTCTGGATGATGCGGACATGGTCTTTCCAGTTGTTTGAGGCTGTGACCCATTATTCCAACCCGGTCACAACCTGGATCGTGAGTCCGGTGGCGCTTGCCGATGTTTCATCCGGATCAGCTGAGGTCAGCCGATGTCTGTTCCTGTTTTCGCCGCTGGTTTTCCTTTCCGGAGAAAAGGCAAAGCGGTTTTATCTCAAAATGAAGCGGGCTGTCTCCCGGACCGCAAAAATCAC
This sequence comes from Flexilinea sp., assembly GCA_017432685.1. GTDB lineage: Bacteria > Chloroflexota > Anaerolineae > Anaerolineales > Anaerolineaceae > Flexilinea. The sequence goes on from JAFRIR010000132.1 coordinate 14,227, forward strand.
ACTGACAGCGGCCGTTTTGGCGGTGCTTTGCACGGTATGTCCATACGTCGCCCCCATGTCCGACAGCGGCACAAAGAATTTTCAGGTCAATATTGCCTGGGCGGAAGGAGAAACAAAATCCGCCGCACAGGCCGGTGAAGAGGCTCTCCGTGATTTGGACGATCTCGGCACTATCAAAGCAAGAGAGCAGATCTGGAATAAAACCATAGATATATTACGATCAGATCAGCGTGTTTTCTGGTTCGGTGTGACACCGATGGCAACACAGGATGCTTTGGCTCAATTCGGAGCGGCACACGCGCATAATCAGGTCCTTCAGGTTGGTCTTATCCTGGGTGTACCGATGATGGCCGCGTTCCTTGTGTTCCTGATCTCCATGAGTGTCAAAAGCTTCCGGCTCGGGTTTATTACTGGAAACAGGCATTTTTCCGGTGCATATATGCTGGCGGTTGTATTTAGCACATTTGTGGTCCTGACATTGGTGGAGGCTTATCTGGTAGCCAACTTTTCGATCATGTCCGCTTTGTTTTTCCTCTTCTGCGGCTGGGTCAATGCCACTGGACACAGATAAAATAAATAACAGAAACATTCGGATAAAATGTTGAAAAACTAAATTTTGCTGAAATCAGTGCTCAAATCTATACTGGGAATATTTTCCGTATATTTCATAAATTATTTTAGCAGATGCCCGAAAGTTTAAATGAATTTTTGCGGCAATCTGTTGCTTTGTACTCAGCATATGGAGTTTTTGTTTTTCTGATTTTAATTGTTCACGACATATCTGATAGCAATCAGAGGCGCCCTTGTCTGTGCTGACTGACAATTTGTTTAATGTGTTTACTAATGTCGAAAGCCATAGGTGATAAGCCGATTTCCGTACAGGGTCTGAACACATATCAATAAAACTGCGCCGGATATTCAGTATTTCTATTAATGCTTCAACCGATTCTCTGGTTTCGTGATGTTGACGGTAGCGATACCCGCAGAAATCCTCATATATAGCAGATGAAGCATTATCAAAAAGAAGAAAATTACAATAAAGATCCTCATTTTTTTTATACATAGGATCAGCGTAATACCGTTGAAACAGGTTTTTTCGATACAGTTTATTGCACATGCTTGGCTCAATTTGTGTACTGTCAAGCAAGTCGATTAAGGCAGATTCGTGATCCTGATGCTTTATGATTCCGGTTCCATAATGGGGAACTTCTCTTCCGTCAGGATAACAAAACATCATGCCGCAATGAGAAATATCAGCTCTGTATTTTTCACCGTTTGAATAAAGATGTTCATACATTTTCTCTGTAATCACATCATCACTGTCAATGAATCCTACCCATTGTCCTGTACATGCCGCAATTCCGTTATTGCGCGCATTCATTGGGCCGCTGTTGTGTTGCGTAATTACATGGATACGGTCATCTTTTTGCGCAAATTCTGCAAGTATTTCTGCACTTCCATCCGTGGAACCGTCATTCACACAGACGATTTCAATGTCACGCAGCGTCTGGGCACAAACGCTATCAAGACACTGTGTAAGATATTTTTCCGTGTTATATACGGGTATGATTACGGAAACAAGAGGCTGTGTCACGGAAAACTTCATTCTTCCGGCAGGATCATATCGCCGCGGGCCTTCCACTCATCACGCAGCTCTCTGATGCGCGGATTGCCCGCATAGAACCCATGATAATGGTCCGGCAGCAGCGCGGCGATGCGGCACATCACTTCATCGGTCGCAGTACGCAGCGATTCCTCCCGGTTGTCCGGATCGATCTTCGTGATCTCAAACGTCGGACCCAACCGCAGCGTGATACGGGGCTTATGAAAATGTTTGAAGGCGTCCATCCATTTCTCTGTCCCGATAACCCCCAGACTGATCACCGGCATGTGGGTCTTTGAGGCGATCATCGTCACACCCTCTTTCCCCTGGAGCAGTGCCTGGCTCTTGGAGCGGGTCCCTTCCGGGGCAAGAGCGATGATGTTTCCGTTTTTCAGTTCCGTCATGATGCGCTTCATGGCAGTAAAATCTGCTTTTGTGCGGTCGATCCAGATCATATCTGCGTCATTGATGAATTTTCCGAATACCGGGAAATTCCGGTAAGAATCAGCCGCGACACAATAGATATCATTGTAGCGCTCCAGCATGATCAGCGCGGGAAAATCCAAACGGCTCAGATGGTTCAGCGTTATGATCACCGGGCCCTCTTTGGGCATCAATTCTTCATTTTCTACCGTCACATGTGTAAAATTTTTATAAAGCCATTTTACAATCTTGAAAACCTGATCACGCGTCATGAAACACCTCTTTCCCCTGACACTTTAAGGGAACCTCTAAAAAGTCTTGATATTCTGACCTCATTTACACTTCATACACTATGGCGCGGAATTCAGAAAATTTTTCCCTCGGGAAATAACCTTCCCGCGCCATGATTTCCGGTGGCTATGCAGCCCCCATACCCCCGCTCATGTTTTTTTTGGGGGTCCCTTAATTGTACAACAAAAAGAGGCTTTCCGTACACGAAAAACCTCTTATTTCATTGATCCGGTGTAATTGTTCAGAACCTGACGACGCATCACGCGATACAGCCCTGCTGTGCGGGCTTCGCCGCAGCATCAGAGCAGTCTCCGTGTGCTCCGTTTTGAATAGAGACGAACCGGTAACAAAAATCTACGGTTCGATGACCGTGCCGGATTCGATGACCGCGTTCTTCGGGATCACAACGATGCCATCCCGGACGTAATAACGTTTCACCTCAGCCGGATCATCCAGCTCAGTCCCCGCCGGGAAAGCTTTGATCATCACATTATCACCGATGCAGGCATTCTTGTCGATGATCGCATTCTCGATGAAGCAGTTTTTCCCGATACCGATCTTTACCCCGATATCTTCCGGAGTCTGGTCAGCCTGGAGAATGTATTTTTCAGTCTCAGCACCCATGATGATGCTGTTCTTGATGACAGTTCCGGTGTCGATATAGCTCATCACGCCGACGATGGAGCGCTCTATACTCTCAGCCTTCACGCGGGCACCTCGGGCCATGAGGACGTGATCCAGCCGGGTGTTGAAGACCTTTGCAGAGGGCATGGTCGTGGCGATGGTATAGATCGGGTGCTTCGGATCATAGAAATTGAAGGGGGATTTATCATTCGTCAGCGCCAGATTTGTTTCATAGAAGGAGCGAATGGTACCGATATCTTCCCAGTAATCGTCAAAGCTCCAGCCGAACACATCACTGTGGTCGATGGCATAGGGGATCACGTTGTTGCCGAAATCGGAATAATCCTTTGTGGAAAGGATATCAACCAGCAGATCAGTGTTGAAGATGTAGATCCCCATGGAACCGAGGAAGGGACGCTCCGGATCATCAGAGCTCTTCATGGATTCAAGAATCACCGGATCCTTCGGCTTTTCTTTGAAATCGATGATGCGGCTTTCCTGGTTCGTTTTCAGCAGCCCGAAGCGGGAAGCTTCTTCTTTGCGGACCGGCTGGACAGCGACCGTAACAGCGGCATTATGGTCTTTATGGAACTGAAGCATTTCATCATAGTTGCAGCGATACAGGTGATCGCCCGCGAGGATCAGTACATACTTGCAGTTGGCGGAAACGATCTGGCTCAGCTGTTTCCGCACGGCATCGGCCGTACCCTGATACCAGTCCGCATTGTCCATGGTCTGTTCTGCAGCCCAAATCTGAACCCACCCGGAATGGAAACGGTCAAATTGATAGGTATCTGTGATGTGACGGTGGAGAGATACGGAGTTGAACTGGGTCAGCACCGCGATTTTGAAAATGTTGGAATTGATACAGTTGCTGATCGGAATGTCAATCAGGCGATATTGTCCGGCAATCGGAACCGCCGGCTTTGATCTGATTTGTGTCAGAGGGAAAAGTCTGGTACCCCGGCCGCCGCCGAGAATTACAGCTAATACTTCATCATTTTTCATTGGGCATTCTCCATTCTCTGCCTCTTGTGAGGACTTTACATTATCGAAACCATTTTATCAAATTTCACTGCAATAAACAATTGTCAAATATCGTGTTTTTTCGGCAAAATGTAATTATTAACAATCGGGAACCGCTCTCAGGGATAACGGGAAACATTACCGGGTTTGACCTCGAAAGTCACATCGTTTTGGTCAGAGACATCCAGCAAAGGGATCTCACAATCTGTCCAGCGTTCCCTGTCATCCCGCTTACCGAAAACTACCAGAGAAATCTCACGTCTGTCCGGTCCGATTCGGGTGAAGATCCTTTCCGGCGGAATGCCATTCGGAAAAAGCAGGGAGTACCCTTCATTTTTCACGACCCAGGCACGTTTCCCGAGGAAAAAGGCAGCCAATTCCAGCTCGGTCCCATCCACAGAAAACGCAAAACCCGGAATGAGCTCTTCCGGGACACCGGTTTCGGGACGCGGGGATTTTCCGTTAAGGTAAAGGATGGAAAGGCCGTCCGCAACCCCTGAGCCTAAAAATTCCCTGCTCATCCACCCCTCCGTGATATCGATGGATGCCGCTTCCGGGACCCTCCGCACCGGCAGCAGCTGTTTTTCCAAAATGTCCTGTGCCGCGTAATTGGTCAAACCTTCCCCGACAACCATCAGCCGGTTTCCCGGTGATCTCACGGAAAGTGTCATGGAAGAGGCAGTCTGGTGATAACTGATCTCTGTCCGGTGGTTCAGCCGGTCTGCGGCGTTCGTCCAGACCATGATCGCAGCAAAAAGCAGCAGCATAGCTGCATAGGGCTGAAAGTTCCGTTTCCGGATCGATTCGGCGATCCTGTGCTTTCCCAGCCATATCGCGATGATCAGGCCGATCATCAGCCAGGCCTGAGCAGCGGAGAGATCGGAATAAACAGAGCCCCAGGGAATTTCAGCACAGAGCTGCACGATACGGATGGTCAGCGCAGGCGCAGGCCATACCAACCAGGCAGCCGCAGCGCCAAGCGAATAAAAAAGAAAGCTCAGCAGCAGTGCGGCAAACCCGCCCAGCATGATCATTGACTGGAACGGCGCAATCAGGAAATTCGCTCCCAGCGAGATCAGCGAGATCCGTCCGAATGCCTGCGCACTGATCCACATCGTGAACACCTGGGCGCTGATCGACATCAGACAGAATTCGTTCAGGACACTGACCGTGGTGTTCAGGACATTTTCACTCATTTTCGGGAAGATCTTCCCGATCACACCCCGGACTGCACTGCAGAGCGGTTCCGAGAACAACAGGATACCGGCTGTCGCTGCAGCGGAGAGCTGGAACCCGAGATCAAACAGCATCGCAGGTTTCCACAGGCACATAATCGCAGCCGTCAGAGCAAGGTTGTTGACGCCATATCCGGTCCTGCCGAGGACCGAACCGAAGACGCTCAATGCACACATGATCGCCGCCCGGACCACCGCAGCGTTTCCACCTACCAGGATGGTATAAAACGGGATAAACGGCATGATCAGCAGCGGAGCCCACCAGTGAGGGACAAGCCGGCGGATCATGCTGAGCAGCAGCATGAGCAGCAGCGTAAAGTTTGACCCGCTGATGGCAATCACATGGGAAGTTCCGGTCTTTTGAAAAGCCCTGTCCACATCCGAGGTGATTTTTGACTCATCACCGAGCAGGATCCCCGCCATCAGGGCGCTCTCCGGTTTCGGGAAAAGGCGGTAGACCTGTGCGAGAAGTTTTGTCCGCAGCCCATAGATCCACGCCCGCAGATGACTCCCGGAAAAACCGGGTAGCAGTTCCACCCGCGGATTGTTGATGAGGCAGGTGATCCCATCCCGCTCCAGCCACTCCCGATAGCTGAACCCGCCGCCCGTATCCGCCGGGAGCGCGAGTGTCCCGCTGAAGGCGACCCGGTCACCGTAGCGAAATTCGGTCTGAGGGTTCCCAAAAAAGACCAGCAGCAGCTTTCCCTCTTTCGGGAAACCCGGATCCGCCTGAACTTCATCCAGCTGTACCCGCAGCGTGGTACGGGATGAGGTCGTGACCGGCGGAGCAGTAATATATCCTGTCAGCCCCTCGAACCTCTGCCCGGCAAAGTTCTCGACAGCTCCATCAGAACGGGCCGAACTTTGGAAGGCAGTCCGTCCCATTCCGGCAGCAAACAGCGCCAGGCAGATAAAAAGGCGGGAAAGCCTTTTTGGCGGCTGATCCAGCACATAATCTTTCCCGCGCCGGTAAAAAAAGATCCCTCCTGCCAGTCCGACCGCAAAAAGCAGGCAGCACAGCAGAAGGGGTGGGTGAAATTTCAGCCCGATGAAAATTCCCGCAAGCAGCATCGAAGCCGCCTGAACAGCTCCAATGCCCTTGCTCATTTTGCTAATTTTGATAGATGTTTGTCCATTGGGAGAGCGCGCAGCGATCCTCCGAACGGCTGAACTGTTCCATGTTCCACAAAACACTGCGGGAACCGATGCGGTTGGCAATGCCGCAGATGTTGTTGGAAGAAACCGCAATAGAGATGTTGAAATACAAAGGCACGGCAGGCAGCTCTTCGGCATAGATCTGTCCCGCATTTGCTTCCGTCAGCTCCGGCAGCAGACAGGCTTCATCAAATGTCTCGTTCTGAAATGCCCCGACATTCGTCCCGACCCAGTGATTGATCTGCTCCGGGACCTGGTCGCTGAGATAGATCTCACAGGGGTTCTTCCCGGCGCTCCAGGCAAACATGACCGTATCAAACTTCCGTCCGAAGATCACACCGTCCGGGCCCTGGGCATAGAGCTCTCCGAGAGGTAAAGCCTCCACTTCAAGTTCAATTCCCAGTTCTGCCAGATTCTCACGGATCATCGCGGCAGCTTTTTTTGCAAAGGGCGTATCAGCGATGGTCAGGGAAAAGGCAAGCTTCGTCCCATACATCACACCCGGAACAGCAGCCGCAATACGGACACCATCGGGGTCATCCTCAGGCGCCTGCCAGCCCATCGCCTCCAGCGCTTCTTTTGCGGCACCGGGGTCATAAGACAGCGCTTCGATCTCCGGATCATGTCTGACGTGATCGCGAGGCCAGAAATCCACCGGTACCTCAGACTGTCCGTAAAAGACCTGACGGATAATTGAGGGACGGTCGATGCCCTGCACGATCGCCGTACGCAGGTCCTGGACAGTCAGCGGACTGACTGCCCACTGCTGTGCAGCCGGCTGCAGGTTAAACACGATCTCCTGACGGGTCAGCTCGGGACGAATATAAATCGATTCCTTTCCGTCCCGCACGTCTTCCAGGATCGGTTCCAGGTCCGATCCCAGGTCGACCGATGTATCAATGATGTCGCAGGTTCCGGAATGCAGGGCTTCAAGACTGTTGTCGCCTGCCCGACCGTAGAACTTATAAACGATCCGGTCAAAGAAGGGCTCTGTATCGGATGCGGAAACATAGTACGGGTTCCGTTCCGCGATGATCTGTTCGCCCTCATCCCAGGAAACGATCTGCCAGGCGCCCCAGCCCAGCGGGAATTTGCTGACGGCTTCGGAATTCAGCAGCTCCTCTGCGCTTTTTCCTTTCATTGTATGCGAAGGCAACGGCGTCCAGAACACCTCGCTGGGGTCATCCGGCTCATATCCCGGCAGCCCGCGCCATTCAACGGTATGTTCGTCCAACGCAAGATAACTTTCGGTGAGGTTATAGATATGTTTGGAGGCATTGATGCCCTTCATCCCGTTAACGTTCATCGAATAAACGGAATCCTCAGCCGTCAGCGGGGCGCCGTCATTCCAGCTGAGTCCTTCCTTCAGGCGAAATGTGATCACCGTGCGGGGCAATTCCGCTTCTGTCGTGACTGCATTCCATGTGGAAAGGCAGCCGCTCCCGCTGCAATCGGAAGAAAGATCTGCCGACATGAAGGCCGTTCCCGGTTTCAACTCGACTGCATCACCGTCAAAGTCTACGATGATGTCGCCGCGCTGTACGCTGACCGGCTCCGTCTCGACCGTGATCTCATCAAAGATCACCGGATCAGCTTTGCCGTCACCCATGTCAAAAGGTCCGTCATAGATGCTTTCGAGAACCGACCACATCGCCTGCGAGGATCCGGCGTAGAAAAACAGGGTTTCCGGTTCTTTTCCAAGACAGACCGTGAGCGTTTCCATTTTTTTGGGAACAGCCGTCGGTTCCGGCGTTTCCGTAGGTTGGTTTTCCGGCAAAGGTTCTGTTGTCGGTCCGGCGTGTTCTTCAGCGATTTGTGTCAGGATCAAATTGATATCCGGAGACGGCTCCCCGGGACGCTGCTGTACGGTAGGCACATTGCATCCGCTAAAGGACGTCACAACTGCCATTACGAAAAATAATAAAGCGGCCATTCTTCCAAACTGTCTGATTTCCACTCCCGACTCCTGATCACCTGTCTCTGTATTCTTCATTCTTCATTCTTATTTCTTAGTTTTTAAGGTAACCTCTAAAAATATCAATTTTTCTCTGTCCCGAGGAGATTCAGAGAATATATTCTCTGAATCTCCTCGGGAGGTTTCCGTGGGGCGAAGCTCCTGCTCCGAATATAAATCGGGCGTCAGCCCGTACCTTACGGAGCAGGCAATAACTGCCGCCCCCATACCCCCGCCCACGAGATTTTAGAGGTAGTCTCATTTCTCATTTCTCATTTTGAATTATACCATTCCCGTCTTGTCAGCCATTTCCTTTAAACTCTTCCATCGTCACCTGGTTTTCCGCGGAGATTCCCTCGCGGATGAAGACCTTCTTCACCGTCATGAAAAGGATCTTCAGGTCCAGCCACGGGCTCCAATGATCCACATACCAGACATCAAGCCGGAACTTCTCCTCCCAGCTGATGGCATTGCGACCGTTGACCTGAGCCCATCCGGTGATGCCCGGCAGTACCTCATGACGTCGATGCTGCTCTTCATTATATAACGGGAGATATTTCACCAGCAGCGGACGCGGTCCTACCAGACTCATTTCCCCTTTCAGTACATTGAAAAGCTCCGGCAGCTCATCCAGGCTGGAGGACCGCAGCAGGGCGCCGAATTTTGAGAGCCGCTCCGCGTCCGGCAGTTCTTTCCCGTTCCGGTCCACCGCATCCTTCATGGAGCGGAATTTATACAGACGGAAAATCTTTTCATGCAGTCCCGGTCGTTCCTGCCGGAAAAAGATCGGGGATCCCAGGTTGATCCGCACCAGCGCTGCCAGCAGCACAAGCAAAGGAGAAAGCAGAACCAGACCCACCGCGGAAACGATGATGTCAAACAGTCTTTTGATGAAGAAAGCGCCTTTTTGCTTCATTTCTCCTGCAGGATTCCTTCCCGTTCCCATCATAAACCGGAAACTACGATAATTCTATTTTTTTATCTCCTTCCTGTCAAGTGACAGATGAAGCTTGAAACAGCACGACGAGACGTTTCTGCTGCTGCGGCGCAGCCCGCACGGCAGGGGCGTATCTCGTTGTGCGAATTGGATGACGCAACACTCAGTCCTGTCCTTTTGTGGCGGCTACAAGTCAGCGAAGCTCCTGCTCCGCATATAAACCAGGCGAAGCCTGTACCGCTCGGAGCAGGCTAAGAGCAGGCCCGGTGTGCTTCGGCTGAGCGACAGCGCAAGAGCAGTCCCCGTGTGCTTCCGTCTCCCGAGGATTCGGCACTTGATTGCCAGAGGTAAGCCTGTCCTCCCCGAGGGACAGTCCCCATACGGGTACTGACCCTCTATCAGAAAGACCCCTTCGACTCGGGGCCTGTCCCCCTGTTTATTTTCTCAGCCAGAAGACGAGGGCCAGGACCAGGATGGCGATGAGGACCAGCATCAGGATGGTCCCGGACCGGCCGGATGAGCCGGAGCGTTCCGGGCGTTCCGGGAGGGAATCGGGCTCGCGCCGGGGGATGTTGGGCACGGCTCTGCGTGCCGGTGCGCTCTCCTCTGCGGTACCCTGCTTCGGTACTACGTAAGGATCATTGCCGGTGTTCTCAGTCATTTTTGCCTCCGTTCCATAGGCCTGATGATCATAAAGTCTCTTTCTCAAAAACCTTTTCCTGTATTATACATTATCTATTATCTGAACTGTTATGAACCGAGTGACGCATCACGAAACACTGCCCTGCTGTGGGGGCTTCGCTTATTCGTTATGCAGCCACAGGTTTCGCGAAATAAATGTACAGTATTTCGTTATATTGATTTTCTTCGCGAAATATGATATGATATTATTGAGTTATCTGTAACAGGGAGCGAAATATGAATTATTTATCAATCAGTGATGCAGAGAAAAAATGGAATATTTCAAGAAGACGTTTGCAGCAGTTGTGTAAAAGCGGTGCAGTAAATGGCGCCAGGAAGGAAGGACGTTCCTGGCTGATTCCTGAAGATGCAGATTTTTCTCAGAAAAGATCTGTAAAAAGCAGAACCGGACGTCTGCCGCTGCCTGTCGGTGTTTCCGGATATATCGAAACTGTCTCCAATTATTATTATGTTGATAAAACCCTCCTGATCCGGGATATTCTTGACGATCTTCCGAAAGTATCGCTCTTCACCAGACCGCGTCGTTTCGGCAAAACGCTGAATATGGATATGCTGCGCGTTTTCTTTGAGAAGACGGAACAGGATAATTCGGTTTATTTCAAAGATAAAGCAATATGGACCTGCGGTGATTATTATCGCTCTTTCCAGGGGAAATATCCTGTGATCTATCTTACATTCAAGGATATAAAATACAATTCCTGGGAAAATGCTCGGATGGCTATCGCCCAAAATATCGGATTTGAATATCGAAGACATTCACTGCTCGCCAACAGTTCCAAATGTGATAATTCGGACAAAATAAATTATAAAAAAATCGTTGAAGAAGCAGCAAACGAAGTAGAACTTTCAAACAGTCTTTTATTGCTTTCCTCTATGCTGACAAAGCACTATGGAGTCGGGACTGTGATTATTCTTGATGAATACGATACACCGATCCGACAGGGCTATTCCAACGGATATTATGATGAAGTCATCGGATTCATACGAAACCTTTTTTCCGCCGCATTTAAAGATAATCCGAATCTTGCCTATGGTTTTCTGACAGGGATCCTCCGGGTCGCCAAAGAGAGTATTTTCAGCGGAATGAATAACCTGGTTGTCAATTCGGTTTTGACAAACAGATACAGTGGGTATTTTGGTTTCACTCCGGAAGAGGTACAAACGATGGCCTCTTACTATCATGCAGCGGATAAGTATTCCGAAATATGTGAATGGTACGACGGGTATCTTTTCGGAAGATCAGAAATATTCAATCCATGGTCCGTTATCAATTACTTTCGTGCCGAATGTGAACCGGGCGCTTATTGGACATCGACCGGCAGCAATGAGATCATTGGGGATATTCTCAGCAAAGCAACACCTGAAATTACGGAAAATCTGCGAAAGTTCATGCAGGGTGAACCGGTTGCTGCTCTCATTGATACCGGTGTTATTTATCCGGAAGTTCTGGAAAATCCTCAAAGCATTTACAGTTTTCTGCTGATGGCAGGATATTTGAAAATCACTGAGAAAACGCTGATGCCCGATGGAAATTATATGTACAAGGTGTGCATTCCCAATAAGGAAATCGCCCTTGTATATGCAAAAGAAATTCTCGGTCGTTTGAAAACTCCGGAAGCTGAATCTACTGCATTTGCAATCAGTCAGGCTATTTATGAGAAAAATACTGAAAAGCTGAAAGCCGGAATCGAAAAATATCTGCTCCAGACGATCAGTGTTTATGACACCGGCAGTGAAGCATTTTATCAGGGGTTGATGCTGGGATTGTGTGCCATCCTGAACAATCGTTATCAGGTAAGATCCAATCGGGAATCAGGTCTGGGGCGGTTCGATATTCAGCTCTATCCGCTGACAGAGGATCTTCCCGGTTTTATCTTTGAACTGAAACACACAAAAGATGAGAAGGAGGATTTGGATCAGCTCGCGAATGATGCCCTGGCACAGATCGATGAAAAGAAATATGATGCCGAAATGGCTGAATCCGGTATTAAAGAAATCATAAAAGTCGGAATCGCTTTCCATGGAAAAAATGTCAGCGTAAAGTCATAAAACACCCGAAAAAATGAACAGGAAAATGATTATGATTTTATCAGAAACAGATGCAAAATTGTTTTTTGAACTTTGGCTGGGATTGCTGGATTATGTAAACAAGAAATATCAGGTGAATTCTCAACTTCCGAAGATATGGAAGGTATCAGTCATAATACTCATTAGTGTGGAAACACTCCTGCAGGAAAAACTGCAGGAGTGTTTAAAAAATTCATTCTTGTTATCCCTCATTTCAACCGAACCATAATACATGGATGATGATCTGATTCATGAAAATAAGTCATTCAGCGTTATGACATTTGTAAAGATCCCGCTGTATTCATTACGAACCAATCCAAATGTTGTGATCAGCGTATTATGAACCGAGATTTTTGGAGATATCATTTCAGAGAGCAGATTTTTCCTGCGAATTAAAACCATATAATAATCTTTATCGACTTTAAATTCTTTACCTGTTAATTTTATTTCACAGGAATTCAGAATATTATCATTCCTTTCTATCAGAAGATCAATCTGTGTCCCCTCTGTATCATCGCTTCGTTTGGACCATGCAGACTGTCTGGTATAAACGCCGCTGATTCCCAACGCATGCTTAATTTGACTGATATGATTAAAACAAACCAGCTCAAATGCAAGTCCCCTCCAGGCAACAACAGCAGGAGTATCCTGATTGGTCAGCCAGTAATTTTCACTCTCTTCATGCTGTTTACCCATAAAATGCAGCCAGAAATTGCAGAAAGGATCTACAAGTTTATAGTGTTCTTCATTCTTGTGAAATCCAAAAGGCACATAACGGACAACGAAATCACTGGCGATGAGCGAACGAAGGCTTTCGGTCATTCGGCTTCCATCCGATATGCCGAGACGTTCCGTGATTTCTTTTCTTGTAAAACCGGAATTCCGGGTATAAAGAACACGGACTATGCTCTTTATAAATTCAGGGCTGTCAAAGGTGGAATCAAACAACCGGTCAAACTCATCTGAAAGCTTGGCCTTGTCTGTAAAAAAGAGCTTGTCCACATTTTGGGCGAAACTTTTTCCGCCGTCAAAATATCCGAGATAATAAGGGATCCCACCCAGAATCATATAACTCTGGGATATGTCATATCTTGACAGATAAACATCGTTTGATTTGAGGTATTCTTCACATTCTTTGAGTGTGAATGGAGACAATTTTATCTCATATGTTACTCTGCCGTATAAGCCGCCATGGTTGTTGATCAGTTTATCACGGATCCAGGAACTGGCACTGCCGCAAACGATGACCATCACATTTTTCCGGTGGCAGCACCAATTATTCCAGAAGCCCTCAAAGGCCGTCATAAATCCGGAGCGGGGTGTATCGAGCCACGGCAGTTCATCTAAAAATATAACCTGCCGATCCCCATTATCACGATCCTGTAAAAACATTTCCAGCATGAAGAATGCTTCCAACCAACTTTCCGGCCGGTGGCTTCTTTTCATACCTTGAGACAGCAGCGAATAATAAAACTGATTCAGTTGTTCCTTTAGAAGACCTTTTTTATCTGATTCAAACGGTGATAATCCGGAATGGCGAAAGGTTATTTTGTTTCGAAATGTTTCATCGATCAAATAGGTTTTTCCGACACGTCTGCGCCCGTACACTGCGACTAATTCCGCCTTTTGTCCGTGATACAATCGATTGAGTTCACCGACTTCCTTTTCTCTGCCTATCATAATACCTCGTTTTATTCTGCGGTTATTTGATGATTATTATGAGTTTTCGCACTATTAATATGGTAATTTTATATTTATAATGCAGATTTGTCAATAGCTTCTGGCACTAAAACATATGGTTTTCTTGTGATTTCTCAAACTGCTGCTTTGGAAAAAAGAGTGTGTTTTGAAAGATACTGTGTAAAAAGGCCGGGGGACGCTGTAGATTTCGGCTCCTTATAAAAACATCCCACCATGATAGCCACAAAAGGAGTCCCGTGAGACCGGGACTTTTTTGTATAATATTCCTGATGAAAACTGCTTGATGATCAAGGCATTGTCCAAATAGCTTTGTCAAAAAATGCGGCTAAAACGGTATGAAAATTTTGGATGATTGTCCAAATAGCTTTGTCAAAAGCTTTAAAGGATACTTTTTGTTAAGGTTAAACAAAAAACCGCAAATTTACTCAGAAATCTGCGGATTTTGGTTTTGATTTTCAATCTTTGTCCAAATAGCTTTGTCAAAAGCAGTTTTCAAAATAATGAACAAAGTCCAAATTGTTTGTCAAAGTCCAAATAGCTTTGTCATGATACACTGCCTGTGGGCCCGGCTGGGTTCGAACCAGCGACCAAGCGGTTATGAGCCGCCTGCTCTGACCGCTGAGCTACGGGCCCGAACATCGTTCTCCATTATAAACCTAAAACAGGAGTTTTTGCAATTCTTTTGACGAAATGGTTATAATGGTGGTCGGTAGTTAAGAGGTAAGAATTAAAAATTAAGAGTTAAATATGATGCCGGAAGGGAAGTGTAATTAACCAACACCTAAAACCTAACACCTAAAACCTAATACCTAAAACCTAAAGTCTAAAGTCTAAAGTCTAAAGTCTTTTGATATAATTGGAGAAGGAGAAAACTGTTATCCGCGGAGGAGAGAGCGCGGTATCATAATAACAAAGCAGTGCAGGTCAGGCGATGCGTCGGGAGAGACGCCGTGGGAAGCCGGTCTTCTGACCGGGTGGAACCCGCCGGATCGTACCATAAGGATAGAATTATGAACAAAACGCTGATCCTGAATGCGCGGATCTTCACGCCGGGCAGGTCGTCCTTTATGGGCTGGCTGTTGACGGAAGACAAAAAGATCGCCGATTTCGGCGAAAATGATGTTCCTGAAACTTTGAAACAATCTGCCGATGAGCTCATCGACGCACAGGGTCAGAACCTGCTGCCGGGCTTCATCGACATTCATACGCACGGCTGCCTCGGCTGCTGCACGATGGACGCGGACCCGGAAAAGATCCTGAAAATCGCCTCCTTCCATGCCGCGCACGGGGTGACCACTTACCTGCCGACCACCATGACTGCCGGTACGGAAACCACGCTCCGCGCGATCCGCTGTGCTTCGGAATTCGTCGGAAAGCGCGGGGATTTCGCGAAAATCGCGGGGGTCCATCTGGAAGGGCCTTATTTCAGCGCTGCCAAATGTGGGGCGCAGGATACGGCGAACATCCGCCGGGCGGACCTGAAAGAGTGCAGGCAGTTCCTGGATGCGGGCGTGGTCAAACGCATCTCTATCGCGCCGGAATTTCCGGAAAACCTGGCCGCGGGAGACTTTTTCCTGTCCGCGGGCGTGAGCGTTTCCGCCGGACATACCAACGCGGTTTATGCGGATATGGTCGAAGCCCTGAATCACGGGTTCCGCAGTGTGACGCATCTGTTCAACGGCATGAGCGGCTTCACCCATCGGGAGCCGGGTGTGGTCGGCGCTGCACTGACGCTGGAAGACTATGCCGTGGAGATCATCTGTGATAACATCCATTCGCATAAGGCGGCTCAAAACCTGGCCTGGCGGGCAAAGGGGCCGGAAAAAGTGGCGCTGATAACGGATCAGATCCGTCCTTCCGGTCTGGCAGACGGGCGCTACCACCAGGCGGATGGCAGTGAGTTCGTCGTCAGTCACAACGGGACGGAGCTGCGCCTGCCGAGCGGGGTGCTGGCGGGCAGTGCGCTGACCATGGAACGGGGCCTGCGGAATTTCACCGCCAATGCGGGAGCCATGCTTGAGGAAACCTGGCGATGCAGCAGCCTGAATGCAGCCCGGCTCATCGGAATTGATCATGAGACAGGATCGATTGAAAAGGGCAAACTCGCGGACCTGACAATTTTGGACGAAGAGTTTAATGTGAAACGAACCATTATTGAAGGGAATACAATTTATAAGAAGTAAGAAGCGCCTGGGGACGGTTATTGCGTTGCCGCGGAGCCGGCAAGCAAGAACTGTCATCATGTGCGCGAAATGAAGAAGTACGAATGAAGAAGCATCTGCAGTGTTAATTTCTTCATTCTTCATTCTTACTTCTTCATTCATATAAAAGGATTTTTATGGGTAAAATTTTTGTTACCGGCGCGGCGGGGTTCATCGCCTCCAGAATCTGCGAAATGCTTTTAGAGCAGGGCGACGAAGTCACCGGTATTGATATTCTGAATGATATTTATGATGTGCGGCTGAAGGAATACCGGCTGAACAAACTGCTGGGTCGGGATGGGTTCCATTTTTCCCGGACGGATATCACGGATTTCGAGGCGCTGGAAAAGCTCTTCGCCGAAAATCATTATGATGCGGTCATCAACATTGCCGGCATTCCGGGCGTACGGCTGAGTATGGAAAACCCCTGGCTTTACCTGAACGTCAACACCGGCGGCACGCTGAACCTGCTGGAGTGCTGCCGCCGTCACGGGGTGAAAAAATTTATCCAGGCTTCCACCTCCAGCATCTACGGCGAAAACGCCCCCTTCCCGACGGATGAGTCTGCTTCTTCCGACCGTCCGCTGCAGCCTTATTCGGCCAGTAAAAAGGGCGCGGAGGCAGAGTGCCATGCCTATCACTATCTTTACGATATCGATGTGACCATCTTCCGCTTCTTCACCGTTTACGGTCCGGCGGGACGTCCCGACATGGCGATCTACCGCTTCATTAAATGGATAGCGGAAGGAGAGCCGATTTTGCTCAACGGGGACGGGACCCAGACCCGGGGCTTCACCTATGTGGATGACATCGCCCGCGGCTGCATCCTCGGCCTGAAGGATGTGGGTTATGAGGTGATGAACCTGGGCGGACATGAGTCGATTTCCATCAATGACCTGATCCGCAAACTGGAAGGGATAATCGGGAAACGTGCCATCGTCGAGCATAGACCGGTGGTGAAAGCCGATATGCTCGCCAACCTGGCGGACGTGACCAAAGCCCGGGAGCTGCTGGGTTGGAACCCGGAAGTGGAACTGGACGAAGGACTGCGCCGAACCGTTGCCTGGTATTTGCAGGGCCGGGACTGGCTGAAGGATATCCGAATCTGATGCAAAAAATCTGGAACAGGCTGATGGGTTGGTTCAATGACCGCGTGCTGCGCCGGGTGCTGCGCAATTCTACCTATCTGATCCTTTCAAACCTCATCAGTGTTTTTCTGACGATCTTCATCACCCGCCGCCTGGGTGTGTATAAGTATGGCGTGCTTGGGTTGATCACTTCCTACGTGACCAACGTCAACAAGCTGTTTTCTTTCCGTATGAATGAAGTGGTGGTGCGCTATGTCGGGGAAGCCTATGTCAATCAGGATCATCCCGGAACCGGCGCGCTGATCAAATTTGCCGCGCTGGTGGAGGCGGTGACCTCGCTGTTCGCCTTCTTGTTTATGGCTGTTACCGCACGGTTTGGCGCCCGCATCTTTCTCAATGATCCTGAATTGGCAGGACTGATCATGTTTTACGGCATCAGTATTCTCGGCGGGCTCGTGATGGAGACCGCCAACGGAATCCTGAGGGTCATCAACAAATATCGCTCCATTGCCCTTGTCAGCCTGGTGCAGAACGTGATCGTGGCTTTGATCGTCTTCTTTGCCACGACCAACAACCTGGGACTGATGGGGATCCTGAGCGCCTACATGATCGGGAAGGTGATTTTGGGTATCGTGCCGGTGATCCTTTGCCTGTACTGGCTGCCTCACAGGATCGGACAGAAATGGTGGAAAGCGCCGCTTTCCCTCATCACTGACAAAAAAGCGATCCTGCGCTTTACGGTTTCGACTAACATCTCCAGTACCATCAACCTGCTGGCACGGGACGGGGAACTGCTGTGGGTCGGTGCGCTGCTGAGCCCGCTTTATGCCGGCTACTACAAGACCGCCATGACCGTGATCAACATGGTGCTGACGCCCATCAATCCGCTCATCGACACCTCCTACCCGGAGATGAACCGGGCCATCATCCAGAAAAAATGGAGCAAGATCCGGCGGCTTCTGCGCAAGATCACCGCGCTTTCGGCGTTCTGGACCGGCGCTGCTTTCCTCGGGCTGCTGTTCCTGGGCAAGCCGCTGCTCTTCCATGAAGTGAACATCCTCGGCTTCTCTATTCAGATCTTCCGGGAGGAATTCCTGCCGGCTTATGACATCATCATGATCCTGATGTTCGGTTACGGGATCGCCAACATCCTGTTCTGGAACCGGACACTGCTGCTGACCTTCAGTGAGGCGGATTATGCCACGACGGTTAGTTTTTACACGATGCTCGCGAAGCTTTTCCTGACGGTGGTGCTGGTCCCGCGGGGACCGTATTACATTGAGGCGATTTTGCTTTCAGCATATCTGGCTGTTTCCGTGCTTATCATGACCGCCCGCGGACTGCGCAACCTCCGGGAAGCGGAGAAGGCAGATCCGGCGCCTCAGGAGAAGAGCGCGTGAACATCCTCTGTTCTACCACTACACAGCTGCCCTCGGAGACTGCCAACAGTATCCAGGCGGTGATGGCCTGTGAAGGGCTGCGCCGCTGCGGTGAGGATATTCAGCTATATGTTCCGGGATCGGGTGAGATTGCCTTCGAACAGGTGAAGGAGCATTATGACATGCACTGCGAGCCCTTCCCGGTTCGATATGTCCGGTCTGCGCCTCACCTGCATCGCATGGACTTCACCCTTTCGGTACTTTCCGCCGGGAAAGGTGTTCAGGCTCCGCTGCATTACACCTGGACGATCCAGCTGGCGGTCGCTGCCGCGCTCCGGGGACTGGAAACAGCTTATGAGATCCATGACCTGCCCACCGGGGGCGGTATCCGCTGGTTTGAACTTTATGCCCGCGCAAAAGCGCCGAAAAAAGTGATTTGCATCACCAAAGCGCTGCGGGACCGTCTGTTGGCACAATTTTCGCATCTCAGGAAAGAAGACTGCCTGATCATGCCAAACGGGTTTTCCCCGGAGGATTATGCGGAGCTGCCGGACCTTGCCGGGGCGAAACGTGAAATGGGCTTTTCGGGTGTGCGTCCCGCGGTTTCCTGCAGCGGTCATCTTTACGAGGGACGGGGTGCGGAGCTCTTTGTGCAGCTGGCAGCCCGGTTTCCCGAGGCGGACTTTCACTGGTTCGGCGGGACGCCGGACGCGGTGGAGCACTGGCGGGAGGAGACTTCGCGTGCCGGTCTGTCGAATGTGGTTTTTCACGGCTTTGTGCCCCGCGAGCGGCTGCCGCTGGCTGAGGCGGCCTGTGACGTGCTGCTGATGCCTTATGCGAAACACATCGCCGGCTCGGGCGGGGGAAACTCTGCGGAGATCTGCTCGCCGATGAAGATGTTTGAATATATGGCGCAGGGACGCTGTATTCTGACATCCGCGCTGCCGGTGATCCGTGAGGTGCTGGACGAGAGCTGTGCGGTTTTCTGTGAACCGGAAGATGCAGATGCCTGGGAAGCAGGGCTGCGTTCCGTTCTGAGTGATGCCGGGCTGCGGGAAAAACTTGGCTCTGAGGCAAAAAGACGTTCTGAAGCTTACACCTGGCAGAAACGTGCCGGGAGATTTTTGAATGGGAGAAAACATGCGTAAAAACACATCATGGCTTCGGTATATCCTGATCATTGTGGTCCTGACCGGAGGGATCGCTGCCGCAGTCGCCCGATGGACCGAAGGTGAATTCTGGATGACGTTCCGCCTGGCTGCCGGGCTGAGCATTCTGTTCCTGGTCCTTTCTGTTCCGGCGTGGAATTGGGGCGGCAGGGGAAAGACCCTGGCGGTGATGATGCTGATCGCTTTTACGCTTCGACTGGCCTTCGGGCTGGGTACGGTGAATCTTCTGCCGATTTACGGGCATCCGGACGAACGCCGGGAGCAGAAGGGTTACCTTTTTGACGACGCCTGGCGCCGGGATGCGGAAGCCTGGGCGATCGTGAGCGAGGAAGACATCAGCTTTGTGGATTCGCTCACCCGTCAGTATCACAATGACCAGTACGGCGGGATGACGGCCATGGCCGTGTGGCTTTACAAATACTTTTCCCCGCATGACCGCCGTTTTACGCTGATCATGCTGGCCGGTTCTTTTTTTGCCGCGCTGGGTGTGCCATTCCTGTGGAACGGGCTGCGCGGACGCTGGGGAAAGCGCATTGCGCTGATCGGCTGCTGGATCTATGTGCTTTATCCGGACAGCATTTTCTTTGCCGGCGCTCCGATGCGGGAACCCTTCCTGAACGGGATCATCTGTGCTGCCTTTTGGGCGCTGGCGACTTTCCATAAACACCGCTGGACTTCTATCGATGTGCTGGTGGCCTGTGTTGTGCTCTGCCTGCCGTTTTCCTCCATGGTTTCCATCGTGCTGGCGGGCATCACCGTGTTCTGGATCTGGGCGGAAATGCTGATCCCCCGCTCGAAAGCCTGGCTGTGGGGCGGGATCATCCTGATGGCGCTGAGTGTGCTGACGCTGACCGTTGTGGCGCTTCCGGCATTTCAGGACTGGGTCCATTATGACATCTTTACGACGGAAAACACTTCCGGGTGGGTGGAAAAAGTCGTCGGGGAGATCGGCGGACAATTCCGTTCGATCTTTGTGGCAATTTATGGACTGACGCAGCCTGTGCTGCCGGCGATCGCGGTCTATCCGGTTGCTCCTGCCTGTGACCTGGCGCATGGTCCCTGCACGACGATCTACTGGAAAGTTGTCGGCATCTTCCGTGCGGCCGGCTGGTACATCCTCGTGCCCTTCCTTTTTTACGCGATTTTCTCAACACTGCGGATCAAAGACAAACGGGAGCGGGCGCTGATGGTGGTCAATGCTGTTTTCGTGGTGGTTTGGCTGTTCATCAGTTCGCTGCGGGCGGGCGGGGACCAGATCGACAACCCCCGATACCGGGTGATCTTCCTACCCTGGCTGGCGTTCATGGCTGCCTGGGGCATTGATTTCGCTATCAGGCTGCGGGACTGGTGGCTGGTGCGCTGGATCGCTATCGAGCTGATCTTCCTAGGCTTCTTCACGCAGTGGTACTACAGCCGTTACAGCGGTGATGCCATCCGCCGCTATCCCTTCTGGCGCACGGTGATTTATATCGTGGTGTGCAGCGCGGCGGTCTTTGCCACGGGGCTGATCGGACCGATCAGGGAAATAAGAAATAAGAAATAAGAACTAAGAAATAAGAATGGGTGTTGTTATGGGTTATTGGGATGACAAAAATAATGCTGTTGTTACAAAAAGCAAAGCTTTTGCCTTGCGGATCATCGGTATGTATAAGCACCTCACCCGCAATAAAATTGAATATGTGATTGCAAAACAGGCTTTGCGCAGCGGCACCAGCATCGGAGCGAACGTCCGTGAGGCACATAGAGGACAGACTGACCCTGATTTTTATGCAAAAATGAATATCGCACTGAAGGAGGCGGATGAAACAGCTTATTGGCTGGAATTACTGCATGAGGGAGAATTTATTGATGATGAATCTTTCAACAGTATCTACAAGGACTGTGATGAAGTGATTTGTTTACTGGTTTCAATATTGAAGAATAACTATAAGAAATAAAAATTCTGTTTTTTGAAAGTATACGATCAGGGAAGTATGAAAATTTCTTATTTCTTATTTTTAAAGGTTTTCGTGTTTTTGCCAACGACGAAAAAAGAGATCGATTTGCTGGGTTGGGATGCCCTGGATGTGATCCTGGTGAGCGGTGACGCTTATATCGACTCGCCTCACATCGGGATCGCGGTGATCGGGCATGTGCTGATGAACGCCGGCTACAGGACGGCGGTGATCGCCCAGCCGGACGTCAACAGTCCCGCAGATATCACACGTTTGGGAGAGCCGAAGCTCTTTTGGGGGGTCTCCGCCGGGTCCGTGGACTCAATGGTGGCCAATTATACCGCCTCAAAAAAACCGCGCAAGGGCGACGATTACACGCCGGGAGGTGTCAATAACCGGCGTCCGGACCGGGCCTGCATGGTTTACACCAACCTTATCCGACGCTGTTTCAAGAACACAAAACCCATCATGCTGGGCGGGATCGAGGCGTCACTGCGCCGGGTCGCCCATTATGATTACTGGAACAACAAGATCCGTGGATCGATCCTGTTCGATGCCAAGGCGGACTACCTGATCTATGGCATGGGCGAAAAGGCCGTGCTGGAATTTGCCTTTGCCCTCGCCAAAGGATTGCCGGTGGAAAAGATCCGCGGGCTGGCTTATAAGGCAAAAGAGATCCCGGTGGGGGCGGTTGAGCTGCCCTCGTTTGAGTCTGTCCGGGACGATAAGCAGGCTTTCATCGACATGTTCAAAACATTTTACGCGAACTGTGACCCGGTCAGCGGCAAGACCCTTGCCCAAAAACACGGGGAACGGTACCTGGTCCAGAATCCCCCGGCGAAACTGATGAGCCAGCCGGAACTGGATGCGGTTTACGCGCTGCCTTATGAGCGGGACGTCCATCCCTATTACAAAGCCCAGGGAGCGGTGAAGGCGCTGGAGACCATTCGTTTTTCCGTCACCACGCACCGGGGCTGCTATGGGGAGTGCAACTTCTGCGCGATCGCTGTCCACGAGGGACGGACGGTGCAGTGGCGCTCGGAAAATTCGATTCTTAAAGAAATTGAACACATCACTACGCTGCCCGGTTTCCGCGGGATCATCCCCGATATGGGTGGTCCGACAGCGAACATGTATGGCTTTGAATGCCTGAAGAAGCAGAAATACGGTGGCTGTAAGGACAAACGCTGCCTGTTCCCCTCGCCCTGTCCTTCCCTGGGAATCAACCATGAGAAGCTGACCGGCCTGCTGCAGCGGGCGCGGAAAATCCCGGGCGTGAAGCAGATCGTCACGGCTTCCGGCATCCGTTATGACATGATCCTGGCGGATCCCGGTGCAGGGACCCATTATCTGGACGAGATCTGCCGTTATCACGTCTCCGGGCAGATGAAGGTCGCTCCTGAGCATCATAACCCGAAGGTCCTGGCGCTGATGGGCAAGCCGGGAGTGGAAAAGCTGCAGGAGTTCCGTGTGCTCTTTGACCGGCTCAATAAGAATGCGCCGCATAGACAGTTCCTGACATATTACTTTATCGCGGCACATCCGGGCTGCACGCTGGCCGATATGCAGTACCTGCGGCGTTTTGCCAGCGAAAAACTGCACATGACACCGGAACAGACCCAGATCTTCACCCCGACGCCTTCCACCTGGTCGACGCTGATGTATGTGACGGAGATCGATCCTTTCACCGGTGAGCCGATCTTTGTCGAGAAAGATCCGGCCAGGCGTCAGAAGCAGAAGGACGTTCTGGTGCCCAACA
Source organism: Flexilinea sp. (assembly GCA_017432685.1). Classification (GTDB taxonomy): domain Bacteria; phylum Chloroflexota; class Anaerolineae; order Anaerolineales; family Anaerolineaceae; genus Flexilinea. The sequence goes on from JAFRIR010000132.1 coordinate 37,475, forward strand.
GGAAATAATTGGCATTTGTATTTATCGATAACGATCCTATAATGATTTTATAAATGTACCGATATGTGATATGATAAATAATTGTAAGTATGACAATTAATGGGACAATTATTATGCTAAAAAGGGAAACAGAAACTCTTGAATTTAAAAAAAGCACGGGGGAGATAAAAGAAGGTGTCATTTCCTTATCTTCGATGTTGAATAAAAATGGTTGGGGTATTCTTTATTTTGGCATAAAGAATGATGGGACAATTGTAGGTCAACAGATTGGAAAAGAAACGACTTCTGATATTTCCAGAGCTATAAAAATAAATCTGAAACCAAGAATTTCCCCTATTATAGAGTTAATATCAGAAGAAGGCAAAGATATTATCAAAATTACTGTACGTGGAGAGGATAGGCCTTATTCGGCTTATGATAGATATTACATTCGATCAGATGATGAAGATCTGATAATGACTTCTCAACAATTAGAAACTTTCTTTATTAATAGAAATTATGATTATGGAGCATGGGAAAAAAAGGATTCCGGTGTTGGCATTGATGCCGTTGATGAAGATCTCTTGATTCGATATATTCAAAAAGCTAATGAATGCGGAAGACTGAATTTTGTATATAAAGATGCCTTTACTACACTGACAAAATTGAAATTGTTAAACAACGATCATCTGAACAACGCAGGATATTATCTGTTTTCGAATCGTAAACCACTTCTATTGAAACTTGCTACATATCCAACAGACGAGAGAATATCCTTTAGTGATATGAAACAATTCAGGGGAAATATCTATGAATGTATTGATGAAGCAGTGAAGTATGTAATGAATAATATCCGATGGAATGCAAGAATCATTGGTATGGAAAGAAAAGAGGTTCCCGAAATACCCCTCGAGGCATTCAGAGAAATCATTATTAACAGTTTTGCGCATATGAGAGTCAATCAGACATCTTTTAACGAGATATATATTACTCCCTCAAGGGTGCATATTTACAATCCGGGATCACTTGTTCCGGGAACAGATCCGGAAATGTTTGCAAATAGAGAGCAAGGTTCAATGATTCGAAATCCATTAATCGCAACGGTTCTATACTGTGATAGATCTATTGATGCTTTTGGAACTGGTTTCGAAAGAGTGTTCCGATTGGTGAATAAATCCGGTTTTATCTACAGAAACAATCAATTTGGTTTTTCATTCGAATTTTTAAGATCAAATATTGAATCATTTACAGATTTGATAAATGATCCTGTAAATGATCTTACATCTGATGAACGAAAAATATTGGATATAATTCGATCGGGAAGAAAATTAAAAAAAGAAGAGATATCCAGAGAAATTGGAAAATCCACAGCAACGGTACAAAGAACTATCAGTAAATTAACACAGAAAGGATATATTCAAAGGACGGGTTCCAATAAAACCGGTTTTTGGATAATAACAGATGAAAGAAGACCCGGTAGAAATTTAGAAACTAAAAATAATTAATTATTATCTGGTGATATTATCTTATGAAAGATGTTTTGATCATTAACCCGCATGCGTCGAAGGGGATGCGGCGGTTTCGAGAGGAAAAGATCCTTGAAGCGCTTTCGGCTGTGGGAATCACGCCGGAGGTTTTTCGGACGGAGCATCCGGGACATGCGGTGGAACTGGCGGAGGCAGCGGCGATAAACGGTGCGGACCGGGTCTTCATCACGGGCGGGGACGGTTCGATTAATGAAGCGGTGAACGGGCTGGTCAGTGCGCAGCAGCAGGGGGCTAAAGGCTCCGCATTGGGGTTCATCCCGGCCGGCCGCGGCAATGATTTCTGCGACGCGCTGGGGGTACCGAAAAATCTGAAAAAGATTGCTGCGATCCTGAAAGAGGATCACCGTCTGCGCTGCGACATCGGGGCTGCCGGTGACGGGACGTTTGAACATTACTTCATCAACGGTTCCGGGTACGGGATCGAATCCGCCATCAATTTTTATGCGGCGAAATCCGTGATCAAGGGAAAGCTTTCATATATCTATGGAATCGGAAAGTCGATTTTCAACGACCTGCTTGTCCAGGATGCGCTCATCGAGATCGATGGCAAAACGATGCGTTATCCTTTTGTCTTGTTCGCTGCCATGAATGGGCGGCAGGAGGGAGGCGGTTTCCGTCTGGCGCCGAATTACCGGCTGGATGACGGTCTGCTGGATATCTGCATGGTGGGCGGGAATATCCCGAAACCGCGCCTGCTGCTGACGATCCCGCATCTCTCCAACGGGACGCTGGATTTTCCCGGTATCCTTTCTATGCAGGCTGCTTCTGTTCACGTTCATCTGGATCCCGACAAAAAAGGGCTCTTCAGCCAGGTGGACGGGGAAACGATCATCGAGCACGGCTATGACTTCTATTCCCGCATTTCCCCCTGGAAGATCGAGATCATCTGTCCGGGATAGCGTATATCAGTTCTGTTTGTGATCCCGTGTGGTCAGCGTCACAGCCAGCAGCAGCGGCAGGCTCACGAATAATCCGTAAGCGTATCGAAAATCATTGGCCAGCGGGGCAACCAGCAGACCCAGCCACAAAGCAAATCCGGGAACAAAAAGCACAAACTTATTTCTGTTCTGATACAGGCACCGGACACCGCAGAATATCCAAATCCAAAAGCAGCTTCCCGCGTTGAACAAGTGAAGGACCAGCGGTGTTTTGAGAAATTCATAGCTTCTGAACCAGTTGAAGATTTTTTCGATGATGGCGCTTTTCCAGACCGGCGCCGGATGAATGTCTTCGATCTGCGCCGATTCCGCCATGTAAAAATCAGAATACCAGTAGTTGATTTCCGGCGTCCAGAAGCCGTAATTATTCATCAGCAGGGCTTCCAGATAAACAATTGGATAACGAAGACCGAGCGAGAGCCATAATGAGAGAAACTTCCCGGGATCTTTGCTGAACTTTTCGTTATTGAATTGATTCTTGACCGGATCGGAAAGGATCGGGTTATAAACCGTCCAGATTTCAGGCAGTTTGAAATAACCTTCCAGTTCATTGCGTTCCTCTGCGCTCAATTCATTCCGTCTTTCGTCGAGGATGCGGACGATCTGCTGTTCCTGGACGGAATAGATGTGAGCCGGCGCCACTTTGGTTGTGTGCAGAGCGGGAAGGATCGCGAAATCCCACAGCCCGAAAGCGGCCAGCGCACTGATGCCGATGAGGGCAGTCTGCCGGCGGTAGTTTTTGAAGCGAAAGAACAGATAAACAGCTGTGACCAGCGTGACAGATAGACCGTTGTGACGCATCAGCGGCAGCAGGAGCAGCGTCAGGAAAAGAGCGGTCTGTTTCTTTCTGCTGCGGAAAAACGCTCCCTCGTCCCTTGCCGCGGAATCAAGCGTCAGCAGGAGAAAAAGGAAGCAGACCGAAAAGAGAATGTCTTTCCACAGCGTAACACTGTACAGGTTGTGGACCGGCAAAAAGGCAAACCAGAGGAAGGTTATGCCCCGAAGCAGCTTGTTCCGGACATATTGCCGCATCCATTCATAACAGAACCCGAAAGCGAAGGTGAGCGCCATCATCTGCAGCAGCGAGCAGATCCCGACACCGATCTGCAGTGATCCGGTCAGATTTTTGACGGGGACAAGGATCGCCCGGATGACCAGATCCAGAAAGGCGGAGTGATGGTCGTTCAGTGTGCCTGTCGTGATCGCGTCACTGATCTGCGCACCCGAGTCCGGGCTCAGCATTCCGGGATAGAGGAAAAGATACCAGGGAAGGTAACAAAGAAATAAGATTCCCCACCACAGCAGTGTTTTTCTGAAGGAAAACCGGGCTTTCTGCTGATATTGCTCCCAGTCGGGATGGCTTTCCAGCCATTGGAAAGCCAGATAAGCGGCGCAGAAGTACAGGATGAAGTGTGCAAAGTACAGGTTCAGAAAATTCAGCAGGTAATTCCGGCTTACCCAGATCCAGGAAATGCGGCGCATTTTTGCGATGCTCTCGCCGAACACGGAAAAGGTGGAGATAATCAGTGCGAAGAGCGCGGCATGAGCTGAGAGCCGTTTGTTTTTCTGCGTAATGACCCGGTGCAGTGTCCATGTCAGAATTAAATAGAGCAGCAGCCAGCCGAAGGAATAAAGATCAACGGGTTTTAGATAATCGGCGGTTATCTCGAAACGGAAACCGCGTACCGCGGCAAAACTGAGGAGCAGAGAAATGAAAAGCGCCATAAGAATCTCCCGGATCAGGACCGTTCATCGGAACGGCCCAATGTTGAGGCCAGCAGCAGCGGCAGTGCACAGAACAGGCCGTAGACATATCGATATTCATTATACACGGGGGAGATCAGGATCCCCAACCACAGTGAAAAACCCGGCATGAAGAGGATGAATTTCTTCCGGTTGTTATATAGACAATAGCATCCGCAGAACACCCAGAGCCAGAAGCACGCCCCGCGGCTGAACAGCAGCGGAAGGAGCGGCGTTTTCAGATATTGTTCTTCTTCAAAAAAGGTCAGGACGCGGGGGCATAGTTTCCCCGGCAGCTCAAAGAGCGGTGCGCTGTGGATGTCTTCAATCAATCCCTTATCCTCGATGCCGTAAGCGATGATACCGGAATGGGTCTCGGGAAACCAGTAGCCGTAGTTGTTGGCGAGGAATGCCTCAAGATAATCCACCGGATAGCGTCTGCCAAGCATCAGCCAGAGTTTGAAGAATCCTCCGGGATCTTCGGCAAAAAGGTCTTCCCGGAAGTGCTTTTTCACCGGATCCGAGATGGTCGGTTTGTAGCGTGACCAGAGGTCTCCGATGTCGAAATAGGTTTGGAACTCTGCCATTTCTTCATCCGTCAGTTCTTCATGGTGTACGTTCAGAGCCCGTGCCATCTGCTGTTCCAGAATGGATAAGGCATGGCTCGAGGTGATTTTGGTGACGTTCAGCGCCGGCAGCGCGACCAGCTTCCAAAATCCGAAAAGCAGCACGAATCCGCCCCAAATCAGGAACAGCTGCTTTCGATGGGCGGGAAAACGCAGCAGGAGACACAGCGCCATGATCACGACGATGGAAATGCCGTTGTGGCGCATCAGCGGCAGCAGGACGAGCAGCAGCGTCAAAAGGGCCATCTTCCGGCGGCTGCCGAAAAAGCTGTCTTCATCCGATGCCGCAGCGTCGATGCTGAGCACAAATGCCAGGAAACCGGCGGAAAACAGGATGTCCTTCCACAATGTCACCGCATAAAAATAATGGACCGGGTAGGCCGCATAACACAGGAAGGCCAGAGCGCGCAGGACCTTGTTGTGCAGATATTGTTGCAGCCACTCACAGGCGAGCGCAAAGACGAAGGTCACGATCAGCATCTGGAGCAGGGAAACAGCGCCGGTTCCCAGCTGCAGCGATCCGGTCAGCGCCCGGACCGGGATGATGACGATGCGCATCATCAGCGTGAGAAAAGCGGAGTGATGGTCGCGGATGGCATTCACCGTGATGGCGTCATCGAGCTGGTCGGCGGAGTCCTGGGTGATGCTGCCCGGGAAACAGAAAAGGTACCAGGGGAGGAATAGCAGCGTCAGGACTGCCCAGATCAGGAAAACCCTTTTCAATGAGAAATCACGGGTGACGTTACCGGCGCCATGCTCTTTCAGAAAAGCGAAGGAAAGAAAGGCAAAGCAATAGTACAGCAGCCCATGGGAGAAGAAAAGGTTCAGCGTGTTCGCCAGGCAGCTGAAATTGCTCCACATCCAGGAGAGGTGTTTGGCCTTTTCCATGCTGATGCCGAGAATAAAGCATAAAGCGGTGATGACGCCGAACAGCGCCGAACAGAGGATCCGCGCTCTGTCTTTTTCCCGGAGGCTGCGCCGGATGACCCAAACAAAAAACAGCAGCAGGATGAGCCAGAGAAAGGATTCCGTGTTCACCGGGGTCAAACCTTCCTCTGTCACGGTGTAACGGAAGCCGCGGACGGCGAAAAAGCTGAGGGTCAGCGAGAAAATGAGCTCCATACCTATCATTTTACTACGATAAGAGCACAATTTCTGCGGTTTACGGCAACGATGATGGGGTCGGATTTCGGAGACTCATGCGATGTGCGTAAGCACGAGCGAAGAGTTGGAGGGATCCGACCCCTCCGAACCACCAGGTCGGCGTGACCGTGCGATTTGTCGGAAGATTTTTCAATAACACGCGCATGGAGGAACACCGATTGTCCGAGGGTGACAGCGGGCCGGTTGCCCGGCGCACCGCAAGGGAACTCACCTGACATGTATCAGAATTGGATAATGATTATACCTAACAGGCTGATGAGGGTGCAGAGTGGAACCGTCTCCGCTGTCACTGAATAAAGAGGGGACGGTACCGTGCAGCGGGCCTGTACCCCGGTGAGGATGAAACCACCGCTGGCAATTGGATGCCGAATCCCCGAGGGCCGAAGGTCCTTCGCTGCATCAATCGAGCGAAGCTCGCACCTTACAGCGAAGGTTGGCTGCAGTCCCCTTCGGGTGCCGACCCTCTATATGACAAGGCTTAGCGTGTCTTCGGGCAACCGGCCCCACTGTCACCTGTGGAAAATTGGCGGTAAAAGGAAACGTGTTTTTCAGCGATGGAAGCCCAAGAGAGCTCTGATGAGGCAAATTCCTGCCCTGCCTCTCCCAGGGTGCCGCGCAGCTCCGGGTCTGTCATCAGCTGCCGTAGCGCATCCCGCAGCGCGTTCACGTCATCGGGCGGGATCAGCAGGCCGGTTTCCCGGTCCCGGACCATGTCCGGAATGCCGCCGACGGCGGTGGCGATCACCGGTTTTCCGAAGGCGAAAGCGGTCGGGATCACTCCGGATTGACTGGCGGAAAGGTAAGGGAGGGCGACAATGGCGGCCCGTTCCATAAGCTCAGCCACTTCTTCATCGCTCAAAAAGCGGTTCGTCAGGCAGATCTGCGGATGGTCCAGCAGCTCCCGGTATGGCGTCACATCGCCTCCTCCCGCGATCTGCAGTTTCCAGTCCGGATTTTCATCCAGCAGCGGCCGGGCGGCTTCCAGCAGTACATTGAGCCCTTTGTAAGGTTCGATGCGTCCGAAAAAGAGGATCTCCTTCTGTTCGGGGATTCCCGTTCGGTGCTGTGTGAAGAAGTCATAAACACCGTGAGGTGTGACCAGGATCTTCTCCGCGGGGAATCCCTTTTGAACGAAGAACTGCTTTCCCTGTTCCGTCAGCACGCTCAGCCCGTCCGGCATCCCGCGGAACAAGCCTTCCGTGATTTTGAAATAAAGCGGTGTTCCCTCGTGATGGATCACATCATGGACGGTGTAGATCAGCGGTTTCCTGAGCCTGCCACGGATGAAGAGACCCAGTGCAGGGTTCCATTCCTGCGCGGAAGTGATGTGGATCACATCCGGGTCGAATTGATCGGCGATCCTGCGGAGCGATTTCCAGGTCTGCGGAGCAAAGAGCTTCAGCAGCGTTCCCTTCGCTCCTTTCCCGGTGTCCAGCGCTTCCATATCGATTTCTGACAGCGCCCGGGCATGTTCCGCACCGGCGGCACAAACGAGCTTTACGTCACAGATCCGGCTCAGGCTTTCCGCCAGGCAGTCATTGTAATGCAGCAGGCCGCCCCGGCGGGTCAGGCAGATCAGCAGGACGCGGATATCTCTTTCAGCCATGTCTCTCCAATCACTGTTTTTTCAAAAAGGAGCAATCCAGCAGCTCATATACTTCATCCGAGACAGGATTTTCCCCGCTCTCCCGTTCGATGCGGTTCCAGAGAGCGCAGAGCGGGTCGTTCATAACCGGCGTCACGTTCATGGCGGCCCGGGTCGTTTCCAGCGCATCCTGCCAGCGTCCGACATGCGCATAGGCTTCGATGAACGGGATATGTTCCATCGGGTCATTGGGATGATCCTGCTGCGCATAGGCTTCGTCACCCAGGGCGGCGGCGGCTTCCCAATTTCCGCGCTGACGTTCCAGGTCAGCTTTTTCATAAAATCTGCACCAGCCGCCAACGCTTTCATCATATCCGAACTGCACTGCGGGCAGTGAAATTTCGGGATCTTCCGTGCGGATACGGCTGTAATTGTTCAGCAGGGCAGCCTCCCGGTCGATGGCCGGGATCATCTGGTTGTAAGAATCGATCTCCGGGTCCAGCACGTGGACGCAGCCCGGAGCGTTGTAATAAACACTGATCATGTCGTCGGTGTTCCCGAAAAACTGTGCGGAAAGGTATTCCTGGAAGATCTCATTGCCGCCTTCCAGTCCGGACAGGGTGGCTTCCCGTTTGGTGTTGGTGTAGAGCATATACGGAATCCGGTCCGTTTCATAGTCTTCAGCATAGATCCAGTTCAGCGGAGCGGTGAGGGAGTTGTCGGTGCTGAAACGGATCGGCAGCACGTTGGTCACGACCACCGTGTTTTCTTCGATACCCGGGACGCGCCATTTCAGCTGTCTGAAGAAATCCTTTGTGAGCGTCCAGTCCCGGCGGTATTCGTTGCCGGTGACAAACAGATGTCCCGCTGCCAGACCGATAAAAACCGAAGCCAGCAGCGCCGGCACGATCCGCGGTTTGCGGATCAGGTCCAGCAACGCGCTCAAAACGAGGCTGACGCCCAGCAGGAAAGGCAGGGTATAGCGGCAGTTCTGGAAGACGAAATGGATCACGCTTTCTGTCAACCAGAAGGGCTGGCCGGCCAGCAGCAGAGCAAAGATCCCGATGAGGAGCATGTCACGATTTTCCCGTGTTTTTCCGGATCCTTCACGAGAGAAGAGAAAGAGGAACAGCGCCGATATCACGGCCGCAACCGTGCAGATCAGGGCATACATCAGGGTGGAGCGGGATCCGAATTCCGTGATGTTGGGAAATTCGAAGACCGTGCCCCAGGCTTCAAAGATGACCCGCAGGCAATCCTTTCCCATCTGCAGCAGGTAATTCCATACGGTCGGGAGCGGTGCCGCTTTGAAATCGCTGAGCAGTTTGAACTCATAATGCAGGGTCTGTGTGCGGTTGAAAAACATCCGGTAAATGATCCCTGCGGCAAAGACCGCCGCGTACGGAAGCGAAAGCTTCACCATCCGGTGGAATTGTTCTTTTCGGGAAGGTTTTGCATCTTCTGTAAGGGCGGCTGCCAGAAAACAGGACCGCAGCAGTTCCAGCAGGAAAAAATACTCCGAGGCAAAAAGGTTCAGCAGGCTGATCAGACACCCCGCCGTGATCAGCAGCCCTTTGTGCCCGGCGCCGCGGGCAGCGCGGACGGAAAGGATGAAGGAGACAAACAGCATTCCCATCAGGAAATAAGAGAAGCTGAAATTGATGGCGATGGGACGCATGGTGAAGCCGGGATAGGCGAGAAAAAGCAATGCGGTAAGGGCGGCTGCAAAGGTTTTTTTCGGCCAGACTTCCTTTACCAGCAGTCCGGCACAGAAGCTGCCAAAGACCTGCATGCACAGCCCCCAAACCTGAGCCAGCAGCGGAGAGCCGCCTGTGATGAGGATGGCCAGGTTATGGATCTGACCGGCAACAGGACGGCTGAAGCTGAAATGACGCAGCAGCCCGTGATAACCCAATTCAAGACGGGTCCATACATACGGCCAGTCATCCCAGTAAAAGCCGAGCCTGTTCAGCAGCAGTCCGTAGGAGAGGAGCACGAAAAGGATCAGCGGGATCAGCGCGATCATGAAAGTTTTTCGTTTTGTTTCGGTGTTTTTTTTCATGGCATCAGGTTTAGAAAATCATCAGCGCTGCGATGAGGCACTGAAGCACAGCGGCAGAAACCGTTCCCCAGACGATCTCACCGGTACGGCGGTTCTCCGGTCGTTGAAACAACAGCAATCCCATGATGCTCCCGAGGAGCCAGATGAAGGTGGCGCCAAGGGGCACGACCAGCATATTGACGGAGGAGATGCTTTCCAGCGGTTCTCCGGAAGGTGAAAAGGAAAGCGAGATGGTTTCACCGACCCGGAACTGTGTACCGACAAAAATATAAAGCGTGATGAGGAAAACAAGCGAAGAAATGACGCTGATCCGTCCCGCTTTACTCTGCCAGGCTTCGATCAGCCAATTCCCCGGCCGGGAAGAGATCCATTCCACATTGGTCAGTGTGCCCATTTGCAGGATCCGTTCAAATCCGTTCAGGAATGCATCAGGGTTTCTCGGTGAGATGGCATAGGTGCAGCGCGGGGTTCCCAAAAACAGCATTTTATTCATGTCCGAAGCCAGAAATTCATAGGTCAGGTGTTCATCCACTTTCACGGTCCCCAGATATGCCCCGGGCATGGGCAGGACGGACCAGGGCACGTCTTCTGTCATCTCGCCCGGGAAACGGATCCATTCAATGGCGTTCAGCGGGATCACCTCTGTCCGCAGGCCCCATTGAATGTGAAGCCCATCCCGTTCCAAACGGTATTCGGAAAAAATCAGACTGAAAAGGCGGTAAAGCAGGAAGAGGAGCGGGATGCCAATCAGCAGCAGCGCGATCAGGAGCAGGAAAAACTGCAGCCCGACCTGGCTGATGTCAAAACGCAGAAACAGGAAGACTTCCAGCGCAATCAGCCCGGCACAGAGCGGAAACAAAAACAGCAGACCCTTTCCCCGTGCCGGAGCATAAGAGAAAGACCGCTCTTTGGGCGCTTTTGCCGCTTTACCTTCCACCTGTCATCCTAACCGAAAATCTGCCGCAGGGCTGAACCGACGGCCGCGACCTGTTCCCGGGTCATTTTTCCGGAGAAGGGGATCGCCAGTCCGCGCCGTCCAAGATCCTCGGTCACCGGGAAGCGTCCCGGTTCATATCCGAAGCGTTCCTGCATATAAGGCTGGAGATGGATGGGAGAGAAATAAGGCCGTACCGGGATCCCCAGGGCTTTGAGTTTGGCGCTCACTTCGCTGCGTCGTTCGGCCTCTTTCAGGCGGATCACATAAACAAACCAGCTGTCGCGGGTCGTGCTGGCAGCGGTGTGGGGCAGCTCGATCGCGTCGATATCCGCAAGCTCTTCCCGGTACCAGTTCGCAACCTTCTGACGGTTCCGGATCAGTTCTTCGATGCGGCTCATCTGTACGGTCCCGAGAGCAGCGCTCATCTCATCCATACGGTAGTTATAGCCAAGGTAAGTATGCTCCAGCCAGGTGTCGCCTTCCGCCCGTCCCTGGTTGCGCAGGGAGCGAACCATGGCGGCGGCTTTGTCGTCATTGGTGACTACCAGTCCGCCTTCGGCAGTGGTGATCTGTTTGTTCGGATAGAAGGCAAAGACGCCCATATCTCCCAGCAAACCGGCATGGCGGCCTTTGTACATCGCCCCGAGGGCTTCACAGGAATCTTCGATGATGGGAAGGTTGTAAGGTTCTGCGGCTTCCCGGATGCCATCGTAGTCGGCAGGCTGCCCAAAGACGTCCACCGCGAGAATCCCTTTCAGTTCTCCTCCATGGTCTCCTTTGGGAGGCAGCCATTTGGCAGCAGCGGTTTCGGAAGTCATCAGGTCCGTGACGGCGGTTTTCAGCTGAACAGGGTCAATGTTGCCGGTGAGCGGTTCCGCATCCACAAAAATCGGTGTGATGCGTTCATAAAGCAGGACGTTGGTCGAAGAAACAAAGGAAAACGGGGTGGTGATCACCCGGTCACCGTCGTGCCATCCGGCTGAAAGCACACAGAGGTGGAGGCCGGCAGTTCCGGAATTGACGGCGACGGCATGTTTGGCGCCGGTGAAATTGCAGAAGGCTTCTTCGAATGACTTGACATAAGGGCCCATGCTGAGATAATTGGTCGCCATCACCTTTGCAACGGCTTCCCGCTCTTTATCCGTGATGTCCGGCAGGGACATCGGTACATTGATCTGCTGCTGATAATCCATAAATCTCCTTCTGACCACTGACCACCGGCCACTGATCACTACTTTATCTCGGATAAAAATTCATCCCCGGCTGGGAATTCGGGTTCGGCTGCTGTGGATTGGGCATCATGTTGTCTGTCTGCTGTTCGATGACGACCTTTTCTTCCATCCGCACCTGTCCGCGCAGAAAAGCGCCGTCTTCGGTAGAGAAGCTGATGACGCTCACGTCTCCCCAGACACGGCCGGTGGAGCGGATCTCCAGTTTTTCCGCGGTGATGTTCCCGCGGACGGTCCCTTCCACCACGATGGTGTTGGCTCTCATGTTCATGCAGGTCACGCGTCCGGTTTCACCGACGACGATCATCCCTCGGATCTGCATGTCGCCCTCGAAGGTCCCTTCGATGCGCACACCGCCCGAACCGCGCAGGCTTCCCCGCCAGTTGATGCCGGGTCCCAGTACGGAGGTGACCCGTTCAATGGCGGCAGATCCGGTCTGTCCCGATGTATTGGCGTTGTTATTGTTGTTCTGCCGTCTGAACACGATTCATCCTTAGTGGTCAGTAGTCAGTGGTCAGTGACCGGTTGCCAGCTGTCTGCAAACACCCGATCACTGTCTCCTGTATCCTGATTCCCGGTTCTTAAGCGAACCTCTAAAAACTCTTAAAATATTATTCTCATTCACTGTTCATTTTATATGGCGCGGGATTTTGATTAAATTTTACTCGGGAAATAACTTCCCCGCGCCATGGTTTGAGTGGGGCGAAGCTCCTGCTCCGCATATAAACCGGGCGACAGCCCGTACCTTACGGAGCAGTCTATACTATGCAGCCCCCATACCCCCGCCCGATAGTTTTTAGAGGTTCCCTTAAACGATCTTTCTGTACTGCCGGTCGGTGGGAATATGAGACTTCCCTGAAAACGGCGGCCAGACGGTTCCCGCGTAAACCCTTCCTTCAGCCGGGACATCTGCTTTCACGGTGGCGCCGTTCCCGACACGGGCCCGGCTGCCGACCGTCAGCCCGAGATTAATGGTCGCTCCCATGCCGATCTGTGCAAAGTCTTCCACCGTTACCTCCCCGGCAAGCATAGCGCCGGGAGAAAGGTTGACACATTGCCCGATCTTCCCGTCATGGGAGATGATGACACCGGCGTTGATGAGCGTCCCGAAGCCGACGGTACTCTCCGAGCTGATGTAGCTTTGTGCCAGGACCTGGATCCCGTCGGCGAGCGTTACACTGTCTTCCACGAAAGCGGTGGGATGGATGATTGTCGGAAAACGGAAACTGAGCCGGCGCAGCCGTTCAAAAATGTTCCAGCGGATGGTGTAATTTCCGATGCCGCCGACAGCGTTGACAGCATGTTCGATGCCCTCAGCCCTGAGGCCGGGCAGTTTTTCCGCACCGCCCAGCACCTGAACACCGGAGACAACTGTTCCCGCGGCGACACCGTCATCGATGATGCCGGCGATCTCCCAGCCCAACAGCCGCAGCAGGGAGATCACGGTCTTGGCGTGTCCGCCCGCTCCGTAAATGATGATCCTTTTACCCATACTGCTATTTTAGCCCCAAAATGCTTTCCCGTCAAATGGAGAGGGTTGACGGGAACTATATCATCCAAATCGGCACGATCAGGTTATTTCTGTCGAAAGCGTTGAGTTTTTTCGCCATGCAGAGCACTGCTTCTGTGCCGAGTTGGGGCGGAGACTTGTCGATTACGTTGAAAACACGGGTCAGACGCTTGTCCGGCGCAGCGGTCTTTTTGATCTCAAGAGGGCAGAGTTTGGCGTCACCGGTATCAAATTGAAAGTCAATATATATTCTGCAGAATTTTGTTTAAAAATAAAAATTGCCGAAATTTGATGTGAGTTAATACCAGCATTATTTCTTTGTTTACCCTCTCTCATTTGCACATCGTTGCATTTACCTTTTCAATTTGCGGCTTGGAAAGAAACTGATTACAGCCTGTACAATTTATTTGACAAAAAGTAAAAACCATGTAAAATATTTATATATCATAAGCCCTGATGACTTTGGCTCTGTGTAACAGAACCTAGCTTCAGCTGAGATGCTGCGGGAGAGACTGAAATCGGAGCTCAGGCAGATTATTGATAAGGAGTCCTTGACTCCTTTTTTATTTGTCCCCACGTTGTATTACCATAATATATTATTTTTTCAACCCGAGGTTCAAATATATTATAAATTTCAGAACCAAATTTATATTTCTGATAAGTTTCATAAACTACATAATCAGCTGCACGAAGTTCTGCATTGTCAATGGAATCTCCATGTACTATATCAATATCTTCTGCATTAACTTCACAATTATATATTATCTGGTTCTTGATGTTTTGACTTAATAAAAATCTAAGGGATTCTTTTGTGTATCGTTTGTCAAGTACAAAATGGACTCCCGGGTTCAGCGTGTATATATAACTGCAGAGTTTACTCATACCTACAGTATAGATATCATCGTATCTGTAGGGAGTGTTATGAATAGTTGCCAGATCGAAAATCAAAGAGTAAACCAGGAATTTACATCTCATCAAATGAGAGAGAACTCTTTTCCTCGTGCCGGGAAGCTGTGAAGCTGCTTTCATTTCTCCCGTAGGCCTTTTTAAAGAACTTCTGTTTTTCTTTTCTGCACTTTTCATCGTTCTTGCAAGCTGCAGACATTCATCTGTCAATATAGCAGAAATAACAAGCATTCTGCCTGTTTCAACATTTGTGGTTCCTGATTCATCAATAAACGCATATTTATCGCAAAATACCATGTGTATTATTATACAATACGCCATATGGGTAATGATACCTTCTATGATTGTCCCGCATTGTTAGAGTCAGGTGAAAATCGCCAAAACGGGTCAGGTGAAATTACGGAGCAGGCAATAACTGCCGCCCCCATACCCCCGCCCGGGAGTTTTTAGAGATGCCTTTAAATTGTCGAGGGCACCCCGGAGAAGGATGCCCTCATGACAATGGTTAGAAATTCGTTCTTGGAGAGAGAACGAAACGAAACATAGATACCCTGCGCCGACGTAAGGAGAGAGAGAGTTTTCGGCGCAACTATGTTTTTCTACAAAGTTAATCGCTTTCTCGACACGCCGAGTCCGTTGGCGTAGTCGTAAAGATCCTCTACGGTGCCGTTGAACGCGTTCATGTCAAGACCTTTTGACTCGACCCCGAAAGCGAGCCCGTCACCGGTGGATTTGTACTGCCAGATCCGCCAGTCGGACCAGACGCCATGTTTCGGGCGGTGGGCCTTCAGGTTGTACCAGGCGATCCACAGTTCCATGTTTTTCACCAGTTCCGTCAGCGGGTCGAGGTGCATGATGCCGGCAAGGTTTGTGTAAAGCATCGGGTAAAAACCCAGAATGGTCTTGACCTTGTCCGCAAACTGACGGACGATCTTGTCGGACTGATCATGGCCCGGATAATCCGGATAACCGGCAACGCCGGGACTTTCAAAATCGAGAGCCGGGAGCAATTCCCCGGGGTCATCGGCAAGCAGATTGGCGAAGTATTCGGCCTGGTGTTTCGGGGTATCGGAACCATCACGCATATCGTAAAAATGATAGGCTCCCCGCAGCAGTCCGGCTGCTTTTGCGCCTTCCCAGTTGGTTTGAAAGGATTTGTCAGCCCAGACGTTTTGGCTCGCTTTGATGTAAACAAAGGTTGCCCCGGCTTTTTTCATTTTTTCAAAGTCCGGATTTCCCTGCCAAAAGCTGATATCCACTCCTAACGCACGCAACCTGCTCATTCTTTTTTGTACCCTGTTTAATAAAGTAGCAATTAGTATGCCAACTTTTTTCTTTAAACGAAATTCGTTTGAAATTCGTTCCCGGATTTTTCTCCGGTTCGCTTCGTTGTCTTCTTTAGTGACAATATTCGTGCCAACTTTGAGTTAAAAAAAGAGTGAAATTATTATCTTTCGGGTATAATTCGTAGATTGATCAAATCGAAAGGAGAAGCGGATGATGGATGCAAAAGAAAAAGCCGGGATCATTTATGATCGACTGATGGAACACTGGGGCATGCCTGACTGGAACACCCTGCCGGCCATCGACGAGCTGGTCAACACCATCATCTCTCAGAACACCAATGACCGCAACCGGGATGTCGCCTTTGCAAAGCTGAAAGGCACCTATCCCACCTGGGATGATGTGCGGGACGCCCCGACGGAAAACGTGATCGACTGCATCCGAAATGCCGGCCTGGCAAACCAGAAAGCGCCGCGAATTCAAAAGGCGCTGCGGGCAATTTCTGAGACGGCTCCGGACTATGATCTCTCTTTCCTTAAAGAAAAATCCCCGGAGGAAGCACGGGAATGGCTGACATCCTTTGAAGGTGTCGGGCTGAAGACTGCCTCTATCGTGATGGTCTTTTCACTGGGCATGCCGGCCTTCCCCGTTGATACGCACATCTACCGCATCACCGGCAGGTTGGGTCTGCGGCCGGAAAAGATGGACGTCAACCAAACGCATCTGCTGATGCTGGAGCTCTTTGACCCGGCTGTCTACGGTCCGGCCCATGTGAATCTGATCCTCCTTGGCCGCCGTCTCTGCGATGCCCGGAAGCCGAAGTGTGACGAATGCTTCCTGAACGATATCTGTGATTATTACAATCAGAAATGAGAAGTTCTGGATTTTATTACTTGATTTTCTGTCACAAATCATGTACACTTTAAAGAAGTAAGGGTGATTGTGTATCTCACCTTTTTATTAAGAGGAAATGTTTACGATGATAGAAACTGTCAAACAGGTACACGAAAGAGAACACCAGGAGGACCTCGCAAAATTACGCGGACTGCGTCCAATAGATGATGATTTTATGCGCTGTATGTTTCGGAATAATAAACCACTTGCCCAGTTTGTTCTGCGGATCATCACCGGTAAAAGTGATCTTATCGTAGAAACTCTGGAAACACAGGCTGATTTTAAAAGATTAGTTGGTGCACGATCAATTCTGCTTGATGCTTATGTCAGTGATGCTGAAAATAAGAAATATGATATGGAAGTACAAAGAGCTGATTATGGAGCGGATAAGCATAGAGCACGTTATCATTCCAGTGCAATGGACATTGAAAACCTGAATGCAGGCCAATATTTTGATGAATTACCGGAAACTTATACTATTTTCATTACAGAAAATGATGTGTTTGGAGATGGAAAACCTTTTCACAAAATTGAGCGTATAGATATGAATACGGAAGGATATCCTTTATTTGATGATGGCGAGCATATACTATATGTAAACGGTGCTTATCGTGATGATTCGGATATTGGCCGTCTAATGCATGATTTTAATTGTTGGAATCCGAATGAGATGAATTTTGAAATATTGAGAGATACAGCAAAATATTATAAAGAAAATCCGGAAGGAGTAAAAATAATGTGCAGAGCATTTGAAGAAACAAGAAAAGAAGGTGAAAGGAAGCATGCTATTGAAACCGCTAAGAGGATGCTTACCCGAGGAAAAATGAGTATTGAAGAAATTGCTGAGGATGCCGGTCTTCCGTTGGAAAAGGTTCAGGAATTGGCTGTTGCATTTGCATAGAAGCGAAAAAGAAACCATATAGTGGATCAGACAATTTTATGCATATTCATTGACAACAAATTTGTAATTGCATAAAATACTTCACTATAATAAACCGTTGATGCGGAGATAAAAATGGGAAACGCCCTTACAGAGAGCCCGCGCTGCTGAGAGTCGGGCAGGAAACAGACCATTAAATGGACCGCGGAGGGCGCAGTCAAAGGCGGATCAGCCGAGTATTCTGCGACGTTAGGGCATACGTCAGTTGCCGGGAATATGTTGGTATTCCGTCAAGTGCATGGTTTCACCGCCATGAATCAGGGTGGCACCGCGAAGATGAAGCTTCGTCCCTGACAGATCAAACTTCTGTCAGGGATTTTTGTTTTCCCGGACAGGTCAAAAAGGAGTATATGATGATCAAAGAAGCTATTGTCAAAATCGTCAGCAAAGAAGACCTCACCTATGATGAAGCCTATACTGTCATGAATGAGATCATGAGCGGGGAAACCTCTGCTACCCAGAACGCGGCCTTCCTGGCAGCCCTTTCCACCAAATCCGCTAAAGCGGAAACCAAGGATGAGATCGCCGGGTGTGCGGCTGCCATGCGGGATCATGCCATAAAAGTTGAGACGGATCTGCCGATCATTGAAATCGTCGGCACCGGCGGGGACAAAGCCGGCAGCTTCAACATTTCGACCACTTCCGCTCTGGTTACCGCAGCCGGTGGCGGCAAGGTGGCCAAACACGGCAATCGCGCCGCGTCATCCAAAAGCGGCACAGCGGATTGTCTGGAAGCCCTGGGTGTCAACATCGACCAGAGCCCGGAAAAATGCGTGGAGCTGCTGAATGAAGTGGGCATGTGCTTTTTCTTCGCACAGAAATATCATACATCCATGAAATATGTCGGGGCGATCCGTCGGGAGCTGGGTTTCCGTACTGTTTTCAACATTCTCGGTCCGCTCACCAACCCGGCCAGTCCGAAGATGCAGCTGCTGGGAGTTTATGATGAATATCTTGCCGAACCGCTGGCTCAGGTCCTCATTGATCTGGGCGTGGAACGGGGTATGGTTGTTTTCGGACAGGACAAACTGGATGAGATTTCCATGAGTTCACCGACAACCATCGTTGAATTCAAGGATGGTTGGATGCGGAAATACACCATCTGCCCGGAGGATTTTGGCCTGACCCGCTGTGACAAGTCTGAGCTCGTGGGTGGGACACCGGAAGAAAACGCGGCCATCACCCGGGCGATCCTGAACGGAGAGGAACGCGGCGCCAAACGCGGTGCGGTGCTGCTCAATGCAGGCGCTGCCCTTTATCTCTGCGGAGAGGCTGGGACAATGCAGGATGGCGTAAAGCTGGCAGCCAAACTGATCGATTCCGGCGCTGCGGCACAAACCTTAACAAAACTGATCGAGGTCTCCAACCGATGAACATCCTTGAAAAACTGGCCGCTCACGCCCGGGAACGGGTCTGTGCGGATATGAAAAAGGTTCCTCTGCCTGAGATGAGAGAGCTTGCCGCTGCTGCGGGTCCGGGTACGGGAGACGAATTCACCGCTGCGCTGAAGCGTCCCGGGTTGTCTTTCATCTGCGAGGTGAAAAAAGCTTCTCCTTCGAAAGGCATCATTGCGCCGGATTTCCCGTACCTGGAGATCGCGAAGAGCTATGAGGCTGCCGGGGCGGACTGCATTTCCTGTTTGACGGAGCCGAAATGGTTCCTTGGGTCGGATCAGATCTTCCGCGAGATCCGTGCGGCGGTCAAGACCCCGATGCTGCGCAAAGATTTCACCGTCAGTGAGTACCAGATCTATCAAGCGAAGGTTATGGGAGCCAACGCGGCGCTGCTGATCTGTGCCATTCTCGAAGAGCCGGATCTTGAAGCATATCTTGCTTTGTGTGATGAACTGGGACTGGCTGCCCTGATCGAGGCACATGATGAGATTGAAATTGACACTGCTATTCATGCCGGGGCGAAAATCATCGGGGTAAACAATCGGAACCTTAAGGATTTCTCTGTAGACTTTTCCATTGCCGCCCGCCTGCGGGACCGCATCCCGCCAGCCTGTATTTACGTAGCGGAAAGCGGTGTGAAAAGTCCTGAAGATGCAAAAACCTTAAAGAAAATCGGAGCAGATGCCGCACTGATCGGTGAGGCGCTGATGCGTGCGGATAACAAGGCTGCCATGTTAAATGCAATGAAGGAGGCTGCGCAATGACCAAAATCAAACTCTGCGGGATGAAACGGGCTGTGGATATTCAGGCGGCCAATCGACTGAGACCGGATTTCGTCGGTTTCGTCTTTGCTCCCAAAAGCAAACGTTTTATTACACCTGAACAGGCTGCCGGATTGAAGGCGATACTGGATCCTGAAATCACGGCGGTGGGCGTTTTTGTGAATGAAACACCGGAGGCAGTGGCGGACCTGCTCAACAGCGGTGTGATCGACATCGCCCAGCTGCACGGAACGGAAGATGAAGACTATCTCTCGGAACTGCGAAAGCTGACGGACAAACCCCTGATCAAAGCGTTCCGCATCCGCAGCAAAGATGATTTGGATGCAGCTGAGAAAAGCAGCGCAGATTTTGTGCTGTTGGATGCCGGTGCGGGCGGGGGGAAAACCTTTGACTGGGATCTGCTTGATAATTTTTCCCGTCCCTGTTTTCTGGCCGGTGGGCTGGGACCGGAAAACGTTCGGGAGGCAATTGAGCGCTGCCATCCCTATGCGGTGGATGTCAGCTCCGGCATTGAAACGGACGGGTTCAAAGATGAAGTGAAAATGGAAGCCTTTGTAAAGAATGTAAAAATAGTGAAATAGAGGGGTGAATCATGACCAATTCGAAAGGCCGTTTTGGCATATACGGCGGGCAGTACATTCCCGAGACACTGATGAACGCCGTGATCGAGCTGGAAACAGCTTATGAACATTATAAAAACGATGAGCAGTTTCAGACGGAATTGAGCGCCCTTTTCAATGAGTATGCGGGGCGTCCCTCCCGGCTGTACTATGCTGAGAAAATGACAAAAAATCTTGGTGGGGCGAAGATCTATCTCAAACGCGAGGACCTGAACCATACCGGCGCCCATAAGATCAACAACGTGCTGGGACAAGCGCTGCTGGCAAAAAAGATGGGCAAGACCCGTCTGATTGCCGAAACCGGCGCCGGGCAGCATGGGGTGGCAACCGCTACTGCCGCGGCTCTGATGGGCATGGAATGTGTGGTGTTCATGGGTGAAGAAGATACCAAACGGCAGGCGCTGAACGTTTACCGGATGCGTCTGCTGGGTGCGGAGGTGATCCCGGTCAAAACGGGAACTGCCACGTTGAAGGATGCTGTTTCCGAAGCCATGCGCGAATGGACAAGCCGCATTGATGACACCCATTACTGCCTGGGGTCGGTCATGGGCCCTCATCCCTTCCCGACCATCGTCCGGGATTTTCAGGCGGTGATCTCACGGGAGATCAAAGAGCAGATGCTTGCCAAAGAAGGGCGGCTGCCGGATGCGGTGTTGGCCTGTGTCGGCGGTGGCAGCAATGCCATCGGCAGTTTTTACCATTTTATTCCAGACAAGTCTGTCCGGCTGATCGGCTGTGAGGCAGCCGGGCGGGGGATTGACACCTTTGAGACCGCAGCTACCATGAACACCGGTCGTGTGGGTATTTTCCACGGCATGAAAAGTTATTTCTGCCAGGATGAATACGGCCAGATCGCCCCGGTTTATTCTATTTCTGCCGGGTTGGACTATCCGGGTGTCGGTCCGGAACATGCCTGGCTGCATGACACGGGACGGGCGGAATATGTCCCGGTCACCGATGAGGAAGCCGTCTGCGCTTTTGAATATCTGGCGAAAACCGAGGGGATCATCCCGGCAATCGAATCAGCTCATGCGGTCGCTCACGCGCTGAAAATTGCGCCTGAAATGGAAAAAGAACGGATCATCGTCATCACCGTTTCCGGCAGGGGCGACAAGGACTGTGCAGCGATTGCCCGCTACAGAGGGGAGGAGATTTATGAGTAAGATCGCATCTGCATTTGCCAACGGCAAGGCTTTTATCCCCTTCATCACCTGCGGAGATCCGGACCTGGAGACCACCGCCGCGTGCGTCCGCGAAATGGTGCGGAACGGTGCCGACCTGATCGAACTGGGGATCCCCTTTTCCGACCCGACTGCCGAAGGTCCGGTGATCCAGGGCGCCAATCTCCGCGCACTGAGTGGTGGTGTGACTACGGACAGGATCTTCAGCATGGTGCGGGACCTGCGCGAGGATATTTCGATTCCGATGGTGTTCATGACGTACGCGAACGTTGTTTTTTCCTACGGTTCGGAGCGTTTTCTTTCTTCCTGTGCGCAGGTGGGGATCGATGGGCTGATTTTGCCGGATCTGCCTTTTGAGGAAAAGGAAGAATTTCTGCCCATTTGCCGGAAATATGGTGTGGACCTGATCTCGCTGATCGCCCCGACCTCTGCCGGAAGGATCGCCCGGATCGCACGGGAGGCGGAGGGATTCATCTATCTGGTCTCCAGCCTGGGCGTCACCGGGATGCGCAGTGAGATCACCACGGATCTGGCCTCGATCGTGAAGGTGATCCGGGAAAACACGGATGTGCCCTGCGCCATCGGCTTCGGCATTTCCACCCCGGAACAGGCCCGTACCATGGCGGGATACGCGGATGGAGCCATCGTCGGCTCTGCCATCATCAGGCTCATCGCGCAGTACCGGCGGCAGGCGCCGGCCAAAGTCGGAGAATTCGTGAAGAGTTTGAAAGACGCATTATAATTGGAATAGGGTGTCACCTTAAAGCGCTTAAGCGCGGTGGACGGACTGGCCTTCTGAAGATACTCAGAGGGACTGAATGTTTCGCTCCTCTGAGTATGGTAACAAACTACCGGAGATCCGTCTCCGAGTTTAGCCGGAAAGGAGGACTTCTGTTATGATCACTTTCGGTGAATTTATTGCCATGATCAGTTTGTGTATCGCCAGTTTCAGTCTTGGCTACAAAATTGGTCACGACATGCCATCAAAGGACACAGAAATTAAACAGAAATAGCCGTCCCGGTCGACCAAACTTGAACAGCTATTTCATTTCTAATGTTTAAGGAAGGCCAGACCGTTACCGGTGGCACCCTTTCTTTCTTGCCTTTATTTTATCATAATATTTATTCTTCGTCAAATATAAATTTTTGCAGAAATTCTGATCTGGTAGTGCACAAGATGACAGTTCTCCTGTGCTGGTTTTGCAGCAACAAATAGGCTGTTTCATTGTGCTTCGTTCTAAATTTTTTATCTGCGTCCGCCGGGACCGCCGTTGCTGCCATCGGAGAATCCATTCGATCCCGGGCCTCCGCCGAAATCAGGCGCTCCGCTCTGCCCAAAACCGGTATTGGAAGTCGGAGCTTCACCCCATCCGGAATTGATTCCCATCGAAGAAGGACCATTGTCCCATCCGAAGTTATTACTGCCGGATTCAGGTGCACCGTTTGGCGTAAAAGATCCATTTTGCTCATTTCCGGCTGCAGGACCAAATCCCTGTCCATTCATTCCGCCCGGCATATTATCCGGACCGGCTACACCGCTGTTGTTATTGAGCCCGAAATCATCTGAGATATAGATCTGACCGTCATAGTCGATTCCCGCTTCGCCGCCCATTGACGCACTGCTGATCTGGGCGTTTCCACCGATAAGATTCACGTTACCGTTGGAGTCGATCCCGTCACCCCCGCTCTTGATGGTGACCTTGCCGCCGGTCATGTTGAAGGAATAATCCAATTCACCCTCATAGACACCGTCACCGTTGGCTGCATTGATAGCGTCATCAGTGGAGTTGATCGTGATATCACCGCCATGGATGTTGACAACAGTCCCCTCCAGACCTTCATTGCTGTTGGTCACATTAATGGATGGTCCACGGTGTGTGGTTTCATCACCGATGGTCAGGATATGATCCGCATGGATTGCATCGTCTGCCGCATCGATCGTGAAGTCTCCGCTGAGCAGTGTCACATCATAATTGCTGTTGATGCCGTCATTGACTGCCTTGATATTCATGGTCACACCATCGATGATGATGCTGGAATCATCTCCGCCCTTGATGCCATTCTTGGCATTACCGTTGATCGTCAGCGTTCCGTCACCGGTCATATACACCATCGATCCGGCTTTTGCTTTGAATGCGGCACCGTCAAAAGCATCTGCGATATCGGCATCTGTGGAGTTTTCATCAGCCGGATTTTCATTGTCGGTGAGGACAACATTACCGGAAATGATCACCTGGACTTCAGCGTTTTTGTTGATGGAAACGGCAGCGCCGGTGGTGCTGGTCAGGTCCAGATTATCGAGGACAAGGACAACACCGGTCGTGTCTTTCTTGACCGTGATGTTACCGTCGCTGGAAGTGCCGGTGACGATATATGTGCCGGATTCGCTGATCTTGACCTGGCTTGTTTCACTGACATCATAAGTTGTTGCGTTGTCATAATCAGCCGTCAGATCCATTGCGGAATTGTAGGTGGTTCCACTGACGATCTCACTTGCAGAAGAAGCGGACTCATAGGCGCTCGTCTGGCCGGGTATCTGCATTCCGTTATTCTGCTCCTGTTGACCGGGCATGCTGTCGGGCTGGTTATGATTCTGCTGATCAAAAGCCGGCTGTATGGAAGGCTGACTGTTTGACTGGTTAGAGGCGGGCTGAACAGGTGTATATTGCTGTGCAGAAATATTATTTGCCTGTCCGGGCTGGATCATCATTTCCGGCTGAAAATCAACATTTGTAACGATTGTTTCCGGCAGATGATTGAAATCGGTATCAAAGTGCATCACAGCATCCGAATTGTTTTCAATGATCGAACCTCCATTGAAAATAACATTGGTTTCCGGTGAAAAACTGCCGGTTCCGCCAAAAATATTGAAAGCGCCATCATCAAAATACAGCATACCCGGGCGATTTCCGTCCACCGCGATCGCACGATCAGGAGCCATCATATTGACAGTACCGCCATTGAATGTCAGGTCCGCATTTTCAACATGGATGGCTTCCTGATTAAACCCGGTGATGTCCATGGCACCGTTTCCTTCAAAAACGGTGTTTACACGGCTGTAAATTGCCGCTTTAAATTCCGGATCAGTGCCGCCATCGGTAATGCGGCTGTACGATTGGTCTTCCATCCGAATCGTCAGTGAATCACCGCTGAGGGCAATGATACCGGCAGAACGGTCACCATCCACACGGAAATTATCCATAACCAGAACCACGTCACCCTCACCGGGATCTACCAAAATGGTACCTTTCATGCTGCCGACAAAACGATAGGTTCCGGCTTCCGTGATCTTCAGCTGACCGCCGGAAATTTCCGGTACAGCAGAGACAGCAAAAGCTGCCGGGGCACACTGCATACAAAACAGTGCCACAACAAGGATCATTAATAAACTTTTCTTCATCTTTCCATCTCCTATATGGTTTTTCTATTTATGATTTCAGTGCTATTTATTCGCACAATTCTTTTAAGCGGAGGCTGAAATAAAAAAAAGGGGGTAAGAATTTTCAAAATTTTGAAAATTGAAAATTTCTTTTCTCTAATTTTTTCAAATGATATTCTTATGGAAAATATGTAAAACGCTCTACCATCGGATGATGGCAGGATCTGCGGAAGACAGCATTGAAAACAGAGCCGGAAGGAGATGTCCCTTCCGGCTCTGTTTGGTTCCCGGCAAAAACGCCGGGCTTTACTCTGCCATGTGCCGGATGGGAGTCAGCTCGGGAAGAAGCCCGAAGCGGTAGAATTCGTGGGCATTGTCATGGAAGAAGCGCTGTTTTTCGGCTCCTGTCAGGAGGGGTGATTTCTGAATGAAATCCCAGCTCATGCGGTAGGTGATGGCAGTCATGGTGCGCGGGTAGTCAGAGCCCCACATCAGCTTATCGATCCCGCAAAGGTCCCGGGCTTCCAGAATGGCGCGGACAGCGGAAGGGTAGGGATAATATTCGCTGTTGAAGAGCCAGGTGATGCCGCCGGACTCCACATAAACCCGGGGCAGACGGGCAAGTTTGATCTGTTGGCGCCAACCGGGGACTGTCACCATGCCGAAATGCCCGATGGCGATACGCAGCTTCGGGTGCTGTTCTGCCAGCTCCCGAAGTGCGCCGGTCTGAAGGTCTCCGTCAGCCATATCGATGGCGATGAACAAATCCCGGTTTTCAGCCAGTGTGAATACTGCTTCATGGTGGGTCAGGTCCTGATCTGTGAGTCTGCTCCCGCAGATCTTGATGCCGTCAAATCCTTCCGTTTCCGGCAGTCCCTGTTCTTCATAAAGGCAGGTGACGCGGAAGCGGTCCGGATATTTTTTTCGGACTTCCCGCAGATAAGCGTCCTGGTTCCCGTCGATATATTCCTGTGTGACGACTGCTCCGCCGATACAGGAAAAATTCATGTTCGACAGCAGCCGCTCGGCGCTGTTCACGCCGTCGGTCATCGCGGGCGGGAGCATTTGCCGGATCTCGTCACCGAACATGCTGCGGCCCCCGCCCAGGTTATAAACGGGAAGCCCGTTGACCTTACCTTTTTGTTTCAGCCATAAATGCACATGGGCGTCGATCATCGGTTAATTCCTTTCACTCCGGATCCGAAAAATGCAGCAGCACTTTTTCGAGATGTCCGTCGTTATGGGTCAGGGCATCAAAAGCTTTTGCTGCATCGGTGAAGTCATAGACAGCGCTGATCATCCGTTCCGGCTGAACGCTGCTGTCAGCGGAGACCAGATCGATCAGGCGCTCAAAATCCCGGGTATAGGCGTTGCGGCTGCCGAAAACATTCAGCTCCTTTTTGAGCAGGATCGAATGAAGAAAACTGGTTTCCCGCTTTCCGTTGCCGATCAGGATCAGATTCGCCCCCTGACAGGCATGTTCAATGCAGGACAGGAAGGTGACCGATTGTCCGCAGGCTTCCACACAGACGTCGAACCCGTCACCATCAGTAATTTGGCGCAGCTCTTCAGAGGCTGGTTCCGTTCCGGCACGGACCACATGATCCGCCCCGAAACGCTCCGCCATTTCCAGCCTTCCCTCCAGCAGGTCTGTGACCGTTACGGCTGCACCTTTGCTCTTCGCGGCCAGCAGTGCAAACAGACCGATGGGACCGGCTCCGACGATCAGGACCCGGTCACCCTGTTTCACCGTGCAGCGGCTGAGTGCGTGCTGGGAGATGGAAAACGGTTCGATGAGTGCAAGCTGACGCGGGGTCAGGCCCTTTCCGGGAATGATGCGCTCAAGTGGCATGGTGATATATTCGCAGAAGGCTCCGTCCCGCTGGACACCCATGGTCTGGTTGTCCACACAGGCATTGACCAGCCCCTTCCGGCAGGCGTAGCAGTGACCGCAGTTGAAATAAGGGTTGCAGGTGACAATATCGCCTGCTTTCAGTTCACGGTCATTTTCAGGAATGGAGACGATTTGTGCTGAAAACTCATGGCCGGGAATGCGCGGATAGGTCGTGAAGGGCTGGTTTCCGGTGAAGCTGGCGACATCCGCACCGCAGATGCCGCAGTCCAGCACCCGCAGGAGTGCTTCTCCTTCCCGGGGCTGCGGCTCGGGCAGTTCCCGAATTTCGATTTCAAAAGGTTTAACAATAGATATCGCTTTCATAATTTCACCTTTCCTGACACCTGACACCTGACACCTGATCCCCGATATATTCCCGATTCCAGATCACCGCGGTCTTCATAGGTGCGTTTTTGCAATAGATCCTGTTTTCATAGGCATCCATGGGGTCGGCGATAAAGGTCTCTTTATCGATCAGTTCAACGATCTGATCATAATTGCTTCCGGCAAGCATTTCGATGGCTTTTTCCATGTGATCCTGACGGAAATTGATGGACCCGAAGATCAGATGGTTTTCGAAACCGAAAGGCATGGTGTCAAAGGTGATCTTCGGCCCCAGTGAGAAGCTGTTATAGAGACCATTGCATCCCAGCACACCGTATTTGAACGCGATCTCATGCTCCTGGTTCACACCGCTGGTGCCGATAAACATGGTTGCCCTGCCGCCGAGTGCATCGCATACAGTCGCTGCAAGCTTAGCAGGGTCATCATAATTGTTTTGAACATAAACGGCATTGGTCTGCTTCAGGGCAAAGGATACTTTGGGACTGTCCTCGGGACTGCGGGCGACGAAAACGATACGGGCATCCGGATGTGCCTGACGGAGAACATCGCCGATGAACATGCCGGTGGTGCCAAGGCCGAAGATCACGGTACGCTCAAAAATCTCATCCGCGGCGATTTTCCGGGCAGTTTCAAGATCGCACCGATGCCGCCGGGCTGTCTGACGGAACCGGTGGGCGGAACCAAGGTCTTCCATCCGTTCCAGCTGGAACAGCATACAGGAAAAGGGATCCGGAAAGACCATCTTTTTCGCGAAGGAAAGGTCCAGCTTCCCGTCATGGATATGCCCGTCGGGAATGGGCAGCAGCATATCCGGGTTAACATACATGGTGTCGCAGAAAAGGCCGTCTGCCTGATCACAGCCATATTCAAAGTAGCTTTCGTCTTCGGTGTAGCGGGTTGGGTCTACACTGTCTCCTCCGCGGATCAGTACGATCGCAAAACGCTGCTCCGAAGGGACCCAGACCACACCTTCATGTCCGTTGATCAGCCGCTGCTGTCCTGTAGGAAATTTCGGACCCAGCTGACCTCGTTTCCCCATCATCATGAGCTCATAGTCCGTGCCGCAGAAGCCGACAATGACCGGCTGAACCGGGATCCCCTCCTTCAGCGGTTCCCCGCGCAGCCGCTGACGGGGCGGATTGATGAGATCGACCTCTCCATACATCAACGGATGAACCGGATCATTCTGAAAATAAGTCCCGTATGCTTTCATGATTGTCTGCCTCCTCTGCGTTTTGGTCCATTTTACAAGGACCTTTATACCAACCTAAGGAATATGTTGTTTTAGGACTTTAATCCATTCTTTATTATAGTATGATGTTGTGAAAAAGTAAATATCCCAAAAAAGGTATCGCTTTGTTATTATCCGGTTCTGACATGATCAAAAAAAGCGGAACAAACAACATCTGTTCCGCTTTTCTGTGTGGTAAAGTATTTCGTAACTGTTCAGAACCGGGTAACGCATCACGAGATACAGCCCTGCTGTGCCGGTTACACGGCATCAGCAGAGCAGTCTCCGTGTGCTTCGTTCTGAATAGACACAGTATTTCTCCGGGGCTCAGGCTGAATGATCGGGAAAAAACCTGATCGTTCAGCCATGCTGAGAAATGTGTTGATCCTGATCAGACACAGGTGTATCCGCCGTCGACTGCGATCGCCTGACCGGTGACGTAGCTGGATTCTTCAGCGCCAAGGAAGACGGCAACAGAATTCAGCTCGCCGGGCTGGCCATAGCGCTTCATCGGGACGGACTGGTTGGCGAAGGCCTGGAAGTATTCGGAATCCAGGGTCTCGGTGGTCAATTCGGTGTAGAAGTAACCGGGGCAAATGGTGTTGACGGTGATGTTGGATGTGGCCAATTCAGCTGCAGCGCCTCTTGAGAAGTTGACGACAGCGCCCTTCGTGGTGTGGTAAGCGATGGTCGGAATTGCGGTATTGCCGACCAGACCGTAGATGGATGCGATGTTGATGACACGGCCGTAGGTCTGTTTGCCTTCAGCCATGGCTTCTTTCATAAAGTTGACGAAAGCCTGTGTGACTGCGAAGACAGAGGTCAGGTCGAGGTTGAGGGTGAAATCCCAGTCTTCCCGTTTGTAATCAACCATCGGAGTACCGGTTCCCTTTTCACCGCCGGCATCATTCACGATGACTTCACAATGACCGAAGTGTTCTTTTACGGCTTTCACGGCATTGGCGATGGAGTCTGCGCTGGTAACATCGCAGGCGACCGGGAGCACATCAACGCCATATTTTTCAGCCCATTCTTTTGCACTGGCTTCCAGTCTTTCGACTCTTCTCGCCAGCAGTACCAGGTTCGCATGCTGCTGTGCATAGCCTTCTGCCATCTGCTTGCCTAAACCACTGGAAGCGCCGGTAATGGCTACGACTTTTCCTGTGTAATCAAACATTCTTAATCCTCCTGTCAGAATTATTAAATTAATATAGGCTAATTATAATTGGAAGCCGGAAAATGTCAACTTTGTTTTCCGGATTTTGACCCAATACCTGAAATCCCTGTCCGCTTTTTGTATAACTTGTTCGGTTTTTGACTGATATTCTCTTGTAAAATGTGTATAATGAAAACAAAAAGATTCATGAGATAAAAGAAGGAACGTCAAATGTATAAGATCGTACGGAAGCGGGAGCTCAATCCTACCGTTACCCAGATGGAGATCGAAGCTCCGCTGGTCGCTAAAAAGGCAAAGCCGGGTCAGTTCATCATCCTTCGTGTCGATGAAGATGGCGAACGGATACCGCTCACAGTCGCCGGTACCGATCCCGAAGAAGGCACCGTGAAGATCATTTTCCAGATCGTCGGTGCCACGACCGAACTGCTGAATCACAAAAATGAGGGTGAATCCATTCAGGATTTTGTGGGTCCGCTGGGCAAAGCGACTGAAACAGACGGAATCAAAAAAGTATGTATCGTCGGAGGCGGTGTCGGCTGCGCGATCGCCATGCCGGTTGCGCAGGAATTTCATCGTCTTGGCGCCGAAGTCACCAGCATCATCGGTTTCCGTTCCAAAGATCTGTTGATCCTGGAAGATGAATTCCGTGCCTGTTCTGACAAACTGATCGTCATGACCGACGACGGTTCCTATGCCCGCCACGGTAATGTCACTGTCCCGCTCAAGGAAATGCTGGAAGCCGGGGAAAAATTTGATATGGTTATCGCTATCGGCCCCGGCATCATGATGAAATTTGTAGTCGCCACCTGTAAACCGTTTGGGGTTCCTGTGACTGTTTCCATGAACCCGATCATGATCGATGGTACCGGTATGTGCGGTGGATGTCGTCTGACCCTGAATCAGGATGGCAAACGCGTCACGAAATTCGCTTGTGTTGATGGGCCGGACTTCAACGGATATGAAGTGGACTTCGATGAAGCCATGTCCCGCGGCAGGATGTATTTCGACTATGAACGCCATGCCCACGAAGAAGTGTGCAACCTGTACAAAAACGCATAAGGAGAAAAAAATGGCTATTGATCCCAAGAAACATGAAATGCCGACCCAGGCTCCTGAGGTGCGTGCACATAATTTCAGCGAAGTGGCGCTTGGATACAGTCAGGAAACCGCAGTCGCGGAAGCAAACCGCTGCTTGAACTGCAAAAACCGTCCCTGTGTTTCCGGATGCCCGGTGAACATCCACATTCCGGAATTCATCGCAAAAGTCAAGGAAGGGGATTTTGAAGCGGCTTATCAAATCATCAACCAGACATCTTCACTGCCGGCTGTCTGTGGACGTGTCTGCCCACAGGAAAACCAGTGTGAAAAGGTCTGTACACTGGCGAAGAAATTTGAAGCGGTCGGCATCGGACGACTGGAACGCTTTGTGGCCGACTGGCACAATGCCCATGCGACCGAAAAAGCGCAGGCTCCAGCCTCCAACGGTCACAAAGTTGCCATCGTCGGTTCCGGACCGTCCGGCTTGACCTGTGCCGGTGACCTGGCCAAGAAAGGCTACAAAGTCAGCGTATTCGAAGCGCTGCATACTGCCGGCGGCGTGTTGGTCTACGGTATTCCGGAATTCCGTCTGCCGAAGTCCATCGTCGCAAAAGAAGTGGAAACGCTGAAGGATCTGGGTGTTGATATCGAGACCAACGTCATCATCGGCAAGACACTGACGATCGATGAACTCTTTGAAATGGGTTATGAAGCCGTGTTTGTCGGTTCCGGCGCCGGTCTGCCGAATTTCATGAACATCCCGGGCGAATCCCTGAAGGGTGTTTATTCCGCGAATGAATTTCTGACCCGCTCCAACCTGATGAAAGCCTATCTTGATGACCCGAAGACCCCCATTATGAAGGGCGGCAAGGTCGCAGTTGTAGGCGGCGGCAATGTGGCGATGGATGCGGCCCGTACCGCGCTGCGTCTGGGTGCGGAGAAGGTTTATATCGTCTACCGCCGCTCTATGGAAGAGCTGCCGGCCCGGAAAGAAGAAGTGGAGCATGCGATTGAGGAAGGGATCGACTTCCGTCTGCTGCATAATCCGGTGGAGATCCTGGGCTATAACAATCCGGACGACCCGCGGGATCCGAAGAACGGCTTCGTCACCGGCATCCGCTGCGTGAAGATGGAACTCGGCGAACCGGATGCCTCGGGCCGTCGTCGTCCGGTTGCGATCCCCGGCAGCGAATTTGAACTGGATGTGACCGCGGTCGTTATGGCAATCGGCACCAGCCCGAACCCGCTGATCAAATCCACCACGAAGGGATTGGAAGTCAATTCCCGCGGAGGGATCATCGTCAATGAAGACGGTCTGACCTCCCGTGAAGGGGTTTATGCCGGCGGCGATGCCGTGACCGGCGCTGCGACTGTGATCTCCGCGATGGGTGCCGGAAAAGTTGCCGCGAAGTCTATCGACGAGTACCTCTCCGGCAAATGATCCGAAATCAATATTGATTTTCCATAAGGGGGTGGCAGAAATGCCACCCTCTTTTTCCGCTTCTGATCACAGGAAGTAAAATCAATGGAATATACATATCATTTTGAATCTCCTCTCGGCGGAATCACAGCCGCAAGCGACGGTCAGGGGCTGACCGGGTTGTGGTTTGACGGGCAGAAGTATTTTGCGCAGGGTCTTGCCCCGGATCATGAGGAAAAAATGCTGCCCCTTTTTGAACAGACTGACCGCTGGCTGGGCATTTATTTCAGCGGGAAAGATCCCGGTTTTACCCCGCCGCTTTTGCTGAAAACAACGCCGTTCCGCAGGGCGGTCTGGGAGATCCTGCTCACCATCCCTTACGGACATACGATAACTTATGGGGAGATTGCAGCCACGATTGCGGAACGGAGCGGGCTGGCTGGAATGTCCGCACAGGCTGTTGGAGGCGCGGTCGGGCACAATCCCATCTCACTCATCATCCCCTGTCACCGGGTGGTTGGGGCGAACGGCAGTCTCACCGGTTATGCCGGGGGGATCGATAAAAAAATGAAGCTCCTCATGTTGGAACATGCCAAAAACCTGCATGGTCCGCAAATTGGAATATGATTCCGATCAGATGAATTGAGACGAATGCCCCCGGAGATCCGGGAAACAAAGGAATAAAAATTTTAGGGAACCTCTAAAAACTCTCGGGCGGGGGTATGGGGCGGCAGCCCCCGGAAACCTCCCGAGGAGATTCAGAGAATTTATTCTCTGAATCTCCTCGGGACAGAGAAAAATTGATGTTTTTAGAGGTGCCCTTTATTATTATGAAAACTGAATTTCAGGAGATGGCCGCTTGACCGAATCGGAACTTTACAAAGAACTCGGCGTGTTGACAAAAAATAAAGAACAATGGGAAGCTGGCATTCCTCATGTCTCGTCACTGCTTGGCATAGATTCTGTAAAAATCCGGGCAAAAGCACTTTGGCTGCTCGGCGAGATGGGGCTATTGTATCCGGACTCAATAAAAGACATCGTCCCAGCGATCGCTTCCTTTTGTGACCGTGAGGAACCGCTTTTGCGCGAACGGGCTGTCAATGCGCTTGGCAGGATCGGACGCGGCTGTTATTCTTTGGTCAAACCCTATTGGACTGATTTATTCCGTTTTGCTTCCGACGATGAGGCAGGTGTCAGACTCAGCTTCATTTGGGCATCGGAAAACATTGCTATTAATACTCCTGATCCGTATAAAAATCATATCCCGGTGTTTGCCGGTCTGCTGTATGACAGCGATGACAGGGTCCGCATGGAGGCTCCGGAAATCTTCCGTGTTCTTGGCAGGCGCAGACCGGAATTTATCACGCCATATATCGGACAATTACGTAGCATCTCTGAAAAAGACAGCAATCGCGTAGTCAGGATCCATTGCCTGGGAGCGATCAAAGCGTGGTCCTGTCATTATGAATAAATACCGTCTGACCTTTAATTCTAGATCGGCAGGTAGCTCATGGCATCATCGAAAAAATATCTGGATTATTTTTTGGAGAAGACAGAATAATATAATCATTCGATAAAATATTGAGGCAGTTGGTTGGACGTTATGAGAGACAAGGAAGAAAAGAGCACTGAAATCTCCATTATTGATGAACGCATTATCCGGGACAAGATATATGAAGTCCGGGGTGTGAAGATCATGTTGGATTTTGAGTTGGCGGAAATTTACGGGTATAGCACTACAGCTTTTAACCAACAAGTAAAGAATAATATTGCCAAGTTTGAAGGCGATGATTTTTGCTTCTACCTGACACAGGAAGAGTTTAAAATCTTGATGTCAAAAAATTTGACATCAAGTTGGGGCGGACGCAGAAAACCGCCGAGAGCATTCACGGAATCCGGCCTCTATATGCTGATGACTGTGCTGAAAGGGGATCTTGCAACACAGCAAAGCCGGGCCCTGATCCGCATATTTCGTGCCATGAAAGACTATATCGTTGAAACACAGGATCTTGTCTCACAGCGTGATCTTCTGAGGCTTTCGCTGCAAACCAATGAGAACACAGAGGCCATCCGCAGACTTCAGTCCTGGCTCGGAGACCAGCAAAGAATTGTCGCCGAACAGCAAAAACTGCTTTTGGAACATGACGATATGCTGGCGGAGGCTCTGACTGAAATCGGCGAAACCTTAAAGAAATCCGATATTTCTCCCGTGCTGCTGCAGTTTGATGTTCCGGAGGATCAGAAAGAATTCCTGCTGAGAGAAGGCCATCCGGCGAAAGCGGATGTCGCCTATATGAACATCTACAGCAAAGCGAAAAAGACCGTCTATATTGTCGATAATTACATCAGCATCAAAACACTGAGGCTGCTTCAGGACGTGAAGCCCGGGGTCACTGTGACCATCTTCAGCGACAATCTCCGCCATCAACTGCATGCCTCAGATTATACGGATTTCCAGACAGAATTCCCGGCTGTCCCGATGACATTCATAACCTCGGGCGGTATCATGCATGATCGGTTTATCATTCTGGATTACGATGAACCGGATGAACGTATCTATCACAGCGGAGCGTCCTCTAAAGACGCGGCGATTCGCCTGACAACAGCCATCACAGAGCTTACTTCATTGGACATGAAGTCTCATCTGCATACGCTGATTGATCAGATGAAAAGGAATCCGGTGCTGGTACTGCGCTGAACCTGTGAACGAAAAAAGGTGTAAATTCCACATCAACCGAATGACGAAAGAGGCTCGGGCTGTCTTGACACTGTGATATTCTGTAGTATGATTAGTTATACAAATCATACTTATGGAGGCGAGCAGCATGGCAGGACCGGATGGAAAATACGCATGGACGGCTACGGTCGGGGAAAAGGGACAGATCGTTATTCCCAAACAGGCCCGGGAGATTTTTGATATCAAACCGGGGGATACCCTTCTGCTTCTCGGTGATGTAAAACGCGGGATCGCCATCCCTCCAAAGGGTGCCTTCACGGAGCTTTTCGGGGCAGCCTTCGACGGGAAAGAGGATGGCGGAAGATGAAAATCGCCTGGTTTTGCATCCCTGCCCACGGGCATACCAATCCGACCCTCGGCCTGGTGAAGGAGCTGACGGACGCCGGGCACGAGGTGTTTTATTTCTCCTTTGAGCAGTTCCGGGAGAAGATCGAACAGGCCGGTGCGCAGTTCATCGGCTGTGACGGCTATGACTTTGAAATGGAGGACAAGGAAAACGCGGACCGGGTCGGGAAAGACAAGGCCTTTGCGTCGGAGCTGCTGGTCTCCTCCACCCTGGCGCTGGATGAGATGACGACGGAAAAGATCCGCGAGATCCGGCCGGATATCGTTGTGTCCGATTCGGTTGCTTTCTGGGGAAAGCTGGTGGCGATGAAGCATGGATTGCCCTACGTTTCTTCTACGACTACTTTCGCATTCAACCGCTGGTCTGCACAGTACATGAAGCATGGCCTGTGGGAAACGCTGAAGATGCTCTTTGCCATGCCGCGCATTAACAAACAGATCGATCGCCTGCGGGAGAAAGGCTACCCCGTCAAGGGATTTCTCGACATCGTTCAGAATGATAACGAAACCAATACCATCGTCTACACGTCCAGCTATTTCCAGCCCTGTGCGGAAACCTTTTCCGAGCGCTATCATTTCATCGGCCCTTCGATCCGTCCCATCACGCAGCCGTTCACCAAAACCGCGGAAAAAACCGTCTATATCTCCATGGGTACGGTCAACCAGAACCGGGAATTTTACCGGAACTGCATCCATGTGCTGAGCAAGACGGACTGGCAGGTTATAATCTCTATGGGAACAAACACGGAGCGCTTCGAGCGGTTGCCGGACAACATTCAAATCTATGAATCCGTCGATCAGATGGCTGTCCTGTCGATCGCGGACGCCTTCATCACCCACTGCGGCATGAATTCCGCATCCGAAGGACTCTATTTTCAGGTCCCGCTGGTGCTGTTTCCACAGACCCCGGAGCAGGGCGCCGTTGCAAAGCGAACGGAAGAACTTGGCGCAGGGATCAGGCTGAAATCGATCCGGGAAGAAGACATCTTATATGCCGTGAGGCAGGTCCTGGATGTTCCTTCGTATAAGAATAACGCTGCCCGGATATCCGAAAGCTTCCGTTCCAGCGGCGGCGCTCCCGAAGCCCGAGCGTTTCTCGAAAGCCTGGTGAGGTAAGGCGCCTTTATCGGATCACTTTATACCGAAGCCGGAGATATGAATTCTCCAGGACGGTGCAGTCTTTGAGTTTAAGCACGCCCAATTCGGAAAGTTCACTTTCTGATAGAAGGGAGCGGCCATCGATGAGTGTTGGCGTGTCCTTCCCGCCGATCAGGACCGGTGCAACGACGATATCCACAAAATCAAGCAGCTTTTCACGGAGGAACAGGCTGTTGACCGTTCCTCCGGACTGTACCGTGAGACGTTCACAGCCGAAGTCTTTTCTTAAAGAAACTAAAACATTCCTTAAAGAAAACTCCTTTTGGTATATGATGCGGAGATTCGGTTCGTGCACAGCAAAAGCCGGATGCTCCGGGTTTGATGTGATCAGGACGAAGGTTTGGGAGCGTGCGCAGAAATAACGTATCCCGTGCTCTGTCAGGTGGTGATTGTCCAGCAGCACGAAGGAGACCGGCGACTTATCCGGCAGCGGTTTTTCATTGACGCCCATTTTCGCCTGCACCCGGCCGCTGTTGAAGGACCAGAGATCCGTGGTTTGTTCGATCTCATAGTATTGATGCAGCCCTTCCTTCACCCCGTTGATCTTCGGGAAATCCTTGTCTACATCCAGCTCATCGGATGCGCCGGCGCTGATCTTCCCGTCAACGGACATGAGCATGAATAAGGTCGTGACCGGCCTTTCATCGGCAGGGTAAGCGGTTTCTTCGTATTTCATGGCATCTTCCTCATTGATTTATTTTATATTTTAATTCGATGTTATCGTGTATTTTTTCAGTTTTCCGGTTGAGGATGCATGGATTCCAATACTCGCCGTAAATCTTCTGCCAGTTTTGTTTCACAGGTACAGAACTCGGGATCTGCAAGGAGCCGGTGGATTTGTGGTACCGACCCTCTGTCGGTTCCATCAGACGCAGTGTCATTGAATTATTTCTCCCCCATCTTTTGTTTCCTGTATGGATTCCCTTCCCGGGCATTAAACCCATCCAGCAGGTAGTCTTCCGGGATGTATTGTGTATAGTCCAGGTCCATCATGTAATTGCAGAAGATCTGCTCGGCATAGACGATACGGTTTTCCCCCAGGTCCAGAGCATAAACAAATCCCTGGTAGGAATCTGCATGGATCGCCAACAGTTTTGGTATAAGCAATTTTCCGTTTATATTGGCAGATTCCGTTTTCCGGTTGCTTCATCCAGGACAATGCGCCCGACGTGAAGGAGCGGAATTCCGCGGCAGCGATCCAGATCATAATTAAAGTAGCCGTAATGATCGCAAAGGACCTTCAGACCATGAACGATCTCCTCATGATTCGTCAGAATTTCACATTTTCCGAATCCGATGAAACTTTCGTAACGGGTGGTAATGCCGTGATCGGTGGGTTCGATCCTGATGAAAATATCTCCTTCCACGCAGACCCGCGGATCCTTTTTCAGCAAGTCCAGTTTCAATCCTTCCCGCGCACAGTGGAAATAAACCACCGGCTTTCCGTCCGCCATTTCTACGCCAAAGGAGACCGGCACTACATAGGGATAATTCTCCCCACGCATCCCGATCCTCACCGTGTCGCAGCGCTGCAGAATGTCAAAAATTTCATTGATATCCGTTACTTCTCTGTCTTTCCGTCTCATTTTTCCCCCTTTCCGGCATTTCATTACAGCCGTATCCGGGTGTAATATTTCTGCTCATCTTCGTGGTGAATGACCGCGCCGTTTTTCAGCTGGGTCTTCAGGCTGGCTGTATTGTCTTTGTTTACTGACATGTAAGCCTCATCTATCCCCATTTCTTTTGCTTTTTTCAGCGTCAGACGCAGCCCTTCTGTGGCATAGCCTTTCCCTCTGTATTGCGCGGAGATACAGTAGCCGATGTGCCCGGGACCTTCCCGCAGAAAATCATTCAGGTAATGCCGCAGGTTGAACACACCGACATAATTCCCGCCATCCGACAGAACATAGGTGGTATCCGGGACAAACTCATCCGGAAGGTCCTCTCCCTGCGACCATTTGCGCTTCTTTTCGATCCATTCCAGGAACTGTTCATAGGTATACCCATAAACGCTGTTGACATAACCGTTTTCATTTTCCTGAAAGGTCATAAACAATTCATAAGTTTTTTGATAATCCGAATCCTGCACCCGTATCAGTTCCATCTGTTAAACTCCTGTAAATTATAAAAATATTTTACCTCGAACTGATTCTGAGCGGGTATCTGTTGGAATAAAGTGCTTCAATCTGAATAAAACTTTCATACATATGAGACTGATTTTATGATAGAATGAGTTAAGGAGATTTTCAAGATGGGTACTTATCTCAATCCGGGAAACAGCGGTTTTACACGTATTCTTCAAAGTGATTATGTAGACAAAACCGGACTGATCGGTTTAGTCAACAACGTTATTAATACAACCAAAAACCTGATCTGCGTCAGCCGTCCTCGTCGGTTTGGAAAATCCTATGCAGCGCAAATGCTATGCGCTTATTATGATAAAACAATACAAGCGGAAAATCTGTTTTCTCCTCTCAATATCGGAAAGTCTTCTGATTTTAAAAAGCATCTCAATCATTATGATGTTATTTATTTGGATATCACAAATATTCTCGGTAATGTAAAGCCTGTAAAACTAATTTCATTTATCGAAGAAAGCATATCCGCAGAGATAAAAAAACAATATCCTGATGTTGAGATCGCAAATACCTTTGATCAAACGCTTATCAATACAGTAAATTTCACCGGCAATAAATTTATTATGGTTATTGATGAATGGGACACTCCTATCAGAGAAGCACCGGAGATCGAAGCGAAATATCTGACATTTCTGCGAATGTTATTCAAAAGCAGCGGAACCACGGCTAAAATTTTCGCTGCTGCCTATATGACAGGGATTCTTCCTATCAAAAAAGATGGCTCCCAATCCGCGATATCCGATTTTCGGGAATATACGATCCTTTCTCCTCAGGATTACTCAGAATTTTACGGATTTACCGAGGATGAAGTCCGCGCTCTTTGCGAGTCGAAAGGACGATCCTTCAGCAGTGCAAAAAAATGGTATGACGGCTATACGATTGGAGAGGTACATTCCATGTATAACCCTTATTCCGTCATATGTGCCATGGAAAGCGGAAAATATACATCCTATTGGCGGAAGACTTCCGCCGCGGAGACTTTGCTTACCTATATTGATATGGATGAAGACGGCCTCCAGCAGGATATCGCGAGGTTGATAGCGGGAGAAAAAATTCAGGTTGATCCGTTCTTTTTCCAGAATGATATTGTGAATTTCAGGAGTAAGGATGATGTTTTGACCCTGATGATCCATCTGGGATACCTGACCTATGAGGAAGTGCCGGATTCCTATGGTGACGATGAAACGACGACCGGGTTTGCCTGGATCCCGAACGAAGAGGTCCGTATGGAGTTTGAAAAGATCCTGCGGAAAGCCAAACACAGTGAACTGATTGAACTGGTGAAAAAGTCCGATCAGCTTTTGAAGGATACGATCGCCGGGAACGAAGAGGCTGTATCGGCAGCGTTTGACAGGATTCGTGATACATCCTACGCTCCAACTTTCTACAACAACGAGCAAAGCCTTCGCTATGTGATCAAAATGGCTTATCTTTCCTGTGTTGATCAATATGCACGTGTTGAAGAATTGGCTACAGGACATGGCATTGCGGATGTGGTATTTGTTCCCAGGAGAAGTTCATCCCTTCCGGCGATGATCATTGAACTGAAATGGGACAAACCGGCTGAAGGAGCGATCGCACAGATCAAAGACCGCAATTATCCCGCATTTCTGAAAGGTTATGGCGGTGACATCATCCTTGCCGGGATCACCTATGATGAAAAGACGAAAAATCACAGCTGCAAAATCGAAGTCAGCCGATAGACGTCAGGTATCAGAAGTGACTAAAATAAAGTACACTTTATTTTAGCCATTTTTTTCATTCTTAATTCTTCATTCTTAATTCTTTAAGAAACGCTTTCTGTTCATCGGTGATGCGATAACTCTCGATGGCCTTTTGGATCGTCTTGTTATGTGTCCATCGATCGAGCCGGTGTTCTGTGAGATAAGGCAGAACGGCATCATATTGTTTGGCTAATGCGGTGGCGAAGTACCAGGCGATCATCATGTTGACGTAGTATTCATCCGAGCGGATCTGAGAGACCAGCTCCGGATAGGCGGGATCAAAGTCCTCATCCAGAAAATGCTGCATCAGCATCCCGATGGCAAAACGGATGGTATAAACCTCACCGGAGTTCAGCCATTCCCTGATGTGGACCAACAGGTCGGTGCGGTGTTTTTTGAATACTTTCGGAGACATCTGGTCACAGGTCGCCCAATTGTTCACGTAAGGCAGAAAACGGTTTACCTCTGCAATACAGCGATCGTACTCTTTCATCTCTGAGAGGATGAAGGCATGCAGCTGGTCCTCGTCAAAATAACGATGCGGAAGCTCTTCAAGAAAGTCATCGGCACTGCCTTCCTTTATCAGCTGCCCGGCGAACTTCCGCAGGTCCGGTGTCCGTACGCCGATCATTCTGTCCGGTCCGACCGTCGGGATCAGGTTCTTTTGAAAATTCCGGTATTTCTCATC
Organism: Flexilinea sp.; assembly: GCA_017432685.1. Lineage (GTDB taxonomy): Bacteria > Chloroflexota > Anaerolineae > Anaerolineales > Anaerolineaceae > Flexilinea. The sequence continues at coordinate 78,070 of JAFRIR010000132.1, forward strand.
CTGCATCAAAAATAAAAAATTTTGAATATCTTCTGCTGCCATATGTGGGCCTTTCGGAACCGGAAACAGCTGAATCAAACTGTTCGGTGCCATTAAATTTTCACTCCTGAATTATAACGTACGTTTTGAGGCTGCTGATATCTCAATTGTATTTGACATATTCCCTGAAAGCAATCTTCTGCCTATTGCTTGCTTTTATACCCGGATATGGTAAAATAAACAAAATTGAATATAAATATAGGCATCAAGTGGCCGGAATTGAGATTTCGGTTAGAGGAAAGTCAGGTGTGAATCCTGCACGAACGGGTCACTGTATCTGCTTAGCCGCGTACAATCAGCCATTGCGCTCAGCGTGAGAAGGCGTACAAGGCAGTGAGGCACAAGTCAGAAAGCCTGCTTGATGTTTGCGAAAAAGCTTCCCAATTAAGCCCCTTTTCCGAAGACCGCCGAGTTTGTCGGCTGTTGTTTGTTTTGTTATTTCAGGAGGAGTGTCTTATGGGCACTCCTTTTTTCGTTTATGGAGAGAGATGGAATTCGGCGGTTTTCAAAAACTCAGTTTATTGAATTATCCGGACAAAATGGCGGCTGTCGTTTTCGCGAACGGGTGTAATTTTCGCTGTCCATACTGCCATAATGCCGGGCTTCTCGGAAAGGGAGACCGGCGGATCGATTCGGAAGAGATATTTGCTTATCTTCAAAAACGCCGGGGATTGTTGGAAGCTGTGTGTGTCAGCGGTGGAGAGCCGCTGATGAACGATGACATTTTCGAATTTTTGCGGGAACTGAAAAAAATGCAATACGCGGTGAAAGTGGATACCAACGGCAGCTATCCGGATCGGCTGGAGAAAATCATCGCGGACGGCCTGGCTGACTATATCGCGATGGATGTGAAAAATACGTTGGGAAAATATGCGGATACCATCGGACTGCGTGTGGCTCCTGCAGAGCAGATCCGGCAATCGATCGAACTGCTCAAACAGGGCAGGATTCCGTATGAATTCCGAACAACGATCATCAAAGAATTTCACACTGCGGACGATATCGCGGAGATTGCCGTGACGCTGAAAGGTGCGGAAGTCTGGTATCTCCAGTTGTTTCAGGATTCGCCTGAAGTGCCTCAAAAAGGACTGCATGCACCGGCGGAAACAGAAATTAAATCTTTCGGTTCGATTGGGAACCGTTATGTAAATACAATGATTCGAAAAGGTTCGGCACTAAGCGGATAGAAGATGCCGGTGACGGAACTGCTGCCCCGGTTCGTGGCAGCAAAAATCGTCTCTAAATGCTGATAGCCGATAGGAGGAGAGAGTGTTATGTGTGATGTTATCAAACGGGATGGAAGCCGGGCAAGGTTTGACATCCATAAAGTGATCCATGCGATGGAAAAGGCATTTGTCGCTGAAAACAAGACCGTTTTTCCGGGTGTCCTGGAACTGATGGCGCTGCGGGTGACAGCGGATTTTCAGCCAAAAGTCAAAGACAATCAGATCCAGGTGGAGGACATTCAGGACAGTGTGGAAACCGTACTGAGCAAAGCGGGCTATTCGGATGTGGCGAAATCCTATATTCTCTACCGTAAACAGCGGGAAAAGATCCGCAACCTGAACAGCACTTTTCTGGATTATAAAGACCTTGTCAACAGTTATGTCAACATTTCCGACTGGCGGGTGAAAGAAAATTCCACTATTACCTACTCTGTCGGCGGGCTGATCCTTTCCAACAGCGGGGCGATCACTGCCAACTACTGGCTGAGTGAGATCTATGACAGGGAGATCGCGGAAGCACACCGAAACGCGGATCTGCACCTGCATGATCTTTCCATGCTGGCCCCTTACTGCGCCGGCTGGTCGCTGAAACAGCTTATCCAGGAAGGGTTGGGCGGCATCCCGGGAAAGATCACCTCTGCGCCTGCAAAGCATCTGTCTTCCCTGTGCAACCAGATGGTCAACTTCATCGGCATTATGCAAAATGAATGGGCAGGAGCTCAGGCCTTCTCCTCTTTTGACTCTTATCTGGCTCCCTTTGTGAAAGCGGATAACCTCAGTTATGAAGAAGTGAAAAACAACATTCAGTCCTTTGTTTTCGGTGTCAACACTCCCAGCCGCTGGGGTTCCCAGGCGCCTTTCACCAACATCACGCTGGACTGGAGGGTACCGAATGATCTGAAGGACCTGCCCGCGATCGTCGGTGGAAAACCGATGGATTTCACCTACGGGGACTGCCAAAAGGAAGCGGACATGGTCAACAAGGCCTTCATCGAAGTCATGATCGAGGGCGATGCCAACGGACGAGGTTTCCAGTATCCGATCCCGACTTATTCCATTACCGCTGATTTTGACTGGTCAGAAACGGAAAACAACAAGCTTCTGTTCGAAATGGCAGCCAAGTACGGGACGCCTTATTTTTCCAACTATATCAACAGCGACATGGAGCCTTCCGACGTCCGTTCGATGTGCTGCCGTCTGCGGCTGGACCTGAGAGAACTGCGGAAAAAATCGGGCGGATTTTTCGGCTCGGGAGAAAGCACCGGTTCCATCGGTGTCGTCACGCTGAACCTGCCGCGGATCGCTTTTCTCGCTGAAAATGAGGACGATTTTTACAAGCGGCTCGACCATCTGATGGATATCGCTGCCCGTTCTCTGGATATCAAACGGAAGGTCCTGACAAAATTCCTTGAAGCAGGTCTTTATCCTTATGCCAAACGCTATCTGGGTACTTTTAATAACCACTTCTCCACGATCGGTCTGGTGGGCATGAACGAGGCCGGACTGAATGCCCGCTGGCTGCGGAAGGATATGACCCATCCGGAGACACAGAAATTTGCCCGTGAAGTGCTGAATCACATGCGGGAACGGCTCTCAGATTATCAGGAAAAATATGGTGATCTATTCAATTTGGAAGCAACCCCGGCAGAATCGACATCATACCGTCTCGCCAAGCATGACAAAGAACGCTGGCCACAGATCATTACCGCCTCAGGTGAAACACCTTATTACACAAATTCTTCCAATTTGCCGGTGGGATTCAGCGAAGACATTTTTGAGGCGCTGGACGTGCAGGACAGTTTGCAGACGCTTTATACCTCCGGGACGGTTTTCCATGTCTTTTTAGGTGAACGTCTGACCGGCTGGAAATCTGCTGCGGCATTGGTGCGCAAAATCGCTGAAAATTACCATCTGCCTTATTACACACTGTCTCCGACCTATGCGGTTTGTCCGGATCATGGATATCTGAGCGGTGAGACAAAGGTCTGTCCGCATTGCGGGAAGGAAACCGAAGTTTACAGCCGCATTACCGGCTACTATCGCCCGCTGAAGAACTGGAATGACGGGAAGTCACAGGAATATAAGGATCGGAAGGAATATAAGGTCGAAACCGGTCAGGTGTCTCCGGCTCGGGATGAGAAGAAGGAAGAGGAAGCGCTGCTTTTTTCAACGGTAACCTGCCCGAACTGCCGCATGGCGGAAGAAATGCTGGCCCGTGCCGGCATACGTTATCGGAAAATCGTTGTCAAAGATGACAAATCCGCTGCCCTGGCTGAGAAATATCACATTCAAAGCGTCCCTGTCCTGATCAGCGGACAGAAACGTTACAACGGCATCTCAGAAATTACCGCATTAGCCGATTAAACAGGTGAGCGTCACTAATGTGAGCGAGTCGTAATATGAGCCGTAAGGCAGGCGGGGTGTGGGGCTGCAAGCCCCACAATATCCGGCGCGGGAAGGAATATGGACTGGTAAGGGGTCTTTACTCCCGCGCCTTGCGAAGCACTCTGATTCAATTGCAAAAAAATGAGCTCATATAGTAGAAAAATGGGTCGCAGAAAAATCTTCTGTGACTCACCTTTTTTAAAAACCTTTATCTGCTCAGCGATCGTCTTCTGCGCCGGCGGATGACGGGTCCGATTTTGTTCAAATCTTTTCTTTCCCAAGAAACAAATCGATTGCGTTGATGTGATTCACGCCTTCTTTCCGGTCGCGGAAGCTGTCCAGAGAAATAATATACCGAGGATAGCCGTCACGGATGTTTCGGAATGGCCGATATTCCCGTTCCTGCAGCTGCATTGTGTTTTTTTCGTCTCCGGCCTGTAACGAATAAGTTACCTGAATATATGCATAATTCTGGTTTGGATCCCGTACGATAAAATCACATTCCAGGTTTCCAATTTTACCTACGCTGACTTGATAATTGTTGCTCAGGAAATAAAGAAAAACAATATTTTCCAACGAGGGTCCATAGCTCAGGCGATTGTCGACATTCGTGGCAAAATACAAAGAGAGATCAGCCAGATAATATTTTTTTTCCCGGCGCAGCGATTTTCTGCTTTTCAAATCGAACCGATTACATTCATAAACAATTTTTGCCTTCTTGATGGAATCAATATATTTTTGTACCGTCTCCGGTTTTGTTTTTATCCCTTCACTTTCCAGCGTGCTGATCAGGTTTGAGAGAGAAAACGGAGAAGCATAGTTGTTAATCAAAAAGGACTGGATCCGTTCATATAATGCCGGGTTTGAGATTCGTTTTCTGGTTTTGACATCTTTTTCAAATATTTCCTGAATGATCTCCCGGGTATAAAACTGTCTGTCAGAAAGGTTTGGAAATTCCAGCGCCTTCGGAAATCCACCGTTTAAAATATATTCGTCGAATTCACCTCTCATATCCGGCAAAATAGATCGATGAAAGAATTTCTTCATTTTCAGATATTCATCAAAATCCAGCGGAAATGTCTCGAACGAAAGGTATCTGCCGGTCAGCTTTGTCGTTATTTCATCGCTCAGTAAATAGGAATTGGAACCTGTAAGAAAGACAGAATAGCCTTCCTCCTGATATGCATGCACAACGGACTCGAACCCTTTGACGTTTTGAACCTCATCAATGAACAGATAATTGAAATCCTCATTTTGAATCATGGAGTCAATTTTTTCTTCCAACTGCTCCGGTGTGGATATATGTTTGAATCCCCGTCTGTCAAGTGGTATATATATGATTTGCTCAGGGTCAATCCCGGATGAAAGAAGCTCGTTGATGATCGCTCTCAGAATAAAGGATTTGCCGCATCTTCTTATGCCGGTTATTACTTTGATGATATCAGTATTTAAAAAAGGTCTGATCTTTTGTAAATATTTTTCCCGGGGGTAGACATTTTTAAAAAGCTTCTGTTCCATAGGTATCTCCAATCTCATTATAACGTTAAATGGCGTTTCCGGGGGGTGTTTTTACAGAATTTTGAAAAACATCCCCCGGAAACGCCATTTAACTGAAAAACGAAATTGTTTTAACTTCTGCGGCGCATCACGGAGTACAGCCCTGATGTGCCGGTTTCACGGCAGCATCAGATCTGTCCCCGTGTGCTCAGTACCAAAACCTTTATCTGTTCAGCGATTGTCTTCTGCGCAGGCGGATGACGGGGCCGAGAAGCTTGCGAAGGCAATATTTGGCATAGAGCAGGGAAAAGGCGGAGCCGCCGTTGCGTTTATGGATGCGCAGCATATCCGGCCAGCAGCGATCATCTTCGGCAATCGTCTTGGCATCTGCATGCAGACGGAACGCAGCCCAGGGATCAGTTCCCGGCAGATACTTTATCTCAGATATCTTCGCCAGCCGCAGCCAGAGGTCATAGTCCATGGCAAAATAGATCGAGTCGTCCAGCGGCCCGACCTGATCCCACAGATCCTTCCGCCAGAAAGCGGCCTGCTGCGGAATGTGCACATAGCCCTGTGTCAGTTTTTTATAGTCCGTCTGCTTTGCGTTGAAGCGGCCGATCACTTTGCCTTCGGCGTCAATGAAATCACTGTCGCCGTAAACCAATCCGCATTCGGGATGCGCTTTCAGGTAAGTCACAGCTTCACTGACCGCATGGGGGTATAAAATGTCATCCGAATTCAGCCAGGCAAGGATCTCCCCGTGAGCCCGGGCAAAGCCTTTGTTGATGGCATCGGTCTGCCCCTTGTCTTTCACGGATTCCCAGTAAGCCAGGCGGTCGGCATAGCGCTCGATGACCTCCGTGCTGCCGTCGGCAGAACCGCCGTCCATGACGATATACTCGATGTGCGGATAGTCCTGATCCAGAACCGAGCGGATCGTCGCTTCCAGATAAGGAGCCTGGTTGAAGGAAGGTGTAACAATTGTCACCAAAGGGTCAGCGCTCATTTGTAAACCTCAAAACAATTAAAAATTAGAAATGAGGAATGAGAAATCTGTAATCGATTCAAAGTGATAATGCTCTAAATCATTTCTATATAATATGTCGCGGAGCGACACCAAAATTTCTCATTTCTGATTTTTCATTTCTCATTCAATGCATAGATAATGTAATCCGCTTCCTGCCGATGAACAACGGCCGTATCATTCAGGTATTGAATGAGCCGCGGTTGTTCGTAGAATTTCTTAAGGTCAGTCACAACCAGATACTTATAGTTCCAGAAAGTTGTGTTAAGCTTGATCAGCGCATCCAGGTCGTTCATGCTTTCTACAGTGCTGTCCCAGATGCCCGGGTTGTGCAGTCCCCAATAGGTCATCCCGCCGCCATAGTCATCCATGATGCCGATGGTACTGATGCGGCCTTCATAGGGTTCCAGCTCATCCATCCATTCCACCCAGCGCTGCGGCCATGCCCGGTAATCCGTGCGGTGCAGGGTCATCACGCTGTCGGCTGCCCACCAGGCGCACAGCAGGATGCCGCAGAGGGCTGCAGCCACGGGAACAATGCGGCTTTGCTTCCGCGCTGCTTTCATTATAGCACGGGAAGCGGTTTTCACAAGGGAGGCCAAACCGACGGCCACGAAGGGGAAGATCAGCAGTTGGTAGTAATTATGGGTGCCGATGTGGTGCGGGAGGCACAGCCCATACAGGATATAGCCGGCAAAATAGGACAGCCAGGAGGTCCGGGCGGTTTTGTCCCGGAGCATCAGGATCCCAAAGATCGAGCAGAAAAAGAGCGGAACTGTGAACACCTGGTCGATCATGCGTACCCAGCGGACATAGAACGCCGGGCTGATCAGTTCGGAGAGGAAAAAACGTCCCTGATATTGCTGAACGAGGAACCCTTTGACGAAGTAACCCCAGTAGTTGTAGAGCAGCATCGGCGCCAGTGCAAGAATAGCCGCCAGCCAGACACGCCGGTTTTTCAATGTTTTCTTTAAGGTATTGGCGGAGATCAGCGCTGCTGCCATGGCCAGACCCAGCGGGAATGCCGCTACCTGCTTGACCAGGATGCAGAGCCCCGCACATAAACCGGTGGCGAAAGTGAACCTTAAAGAATTCACATCAGAAGTCCAGCGCTTCAGCAGGTACATCGTCCAGATCAGCAGACAGACCATGATGATATCCGGTTGGAAGGAACGGGAAGCGATCACCCCATAAGGGAAGAACTGATACCAACCCAGGGTTCCGAGCGCTCCGGCCGTCCCCAGCAGTTCATCCGTCAAAAGTACCAGCCCGATCCCGCCAATGAGCCAGAAAAGGATCGATGTCGCACGGGGAATGCGCAGGTCCACAGCGCCGAACAGACGGTAAAGTCCGGCGGTAAGTTTTTCATAGATCGGCGGTTCGATCCAGGCTTCCAGCGTGCCGAGGATCATGGCGTCCCGGTTGTATTCCGGGCTTTGGTCTGCGATATATCCGTTATCCTTAAGGAAAAAACCTCTGGACATCAAAGCGGAATGCATTTGCCGCGCAGGGTGAAAATCCAGCGGCGGATCGTCAAAATCGACCATTCTTAAAGCAAGACCTGCAATAAAAAGAAAGGTTATTATGATTAATTTCAGACTATGTTTCATTATACTTAAATAATATTAATAAATAATTTTTTAAAAATAATATTTTAAGAAAACTCTTAACTCTTCACTCTTAATTCTTAATTCTTAAATATCATTAAGATATTGTTGATATTCTTTCAGCCCTTCCAGGCGTTTTGACAGACGCTTATTGAAAACCTTTTGCGCTGCATCAGGGCTGAACGCCATCAGTGCGGTCAGCGCGAGACGATTCTTGTCCTCCAGCACCCGCTGCGGGAAGAGACTGAAGGCTTTCGCGTAGGCTTTCATGCTTTTCCCGGGCGCGCCACCCTCGGAAAGGTAATGCGCATCCAGCCAGGCTGCCCCGCCCCGGATCTGTTTTTCGATCGGTTTGGCCCGCTCCGCTGTCAGCGGGTCTGTGAGCAGCCAATCCGCAAGCCGGTATGCTTCCTTTCCGAAGTCCTCGGGATGGGCCCGGTTCTTGGCTTCCGCATGGAAACGGGCAGCTGCCAGCGGTTCCGGGAGATAAGCAAATTTTCCCCGGGAAGCCATCCGCAGCCAGAGATGGTGGTCCAGCATGAAATGGTAGCTCAGATCCAGCCCTCCGGCCTTTTCCCAGGCGGAACGGCGGAAAAAGACACCGGGCTGCGAGATCACCCGGAAGGACATCAGCTCTTCGAGGGTATATTGATCAAAGCGCATCACGTTGATCATTTTCCCTTCACCGTCGATCGAGATCACGTCGCCATAGACGGCGTCCACCTCGGGATGGTCTGAGAGATAAGCCAGCGCCTTGTTCACCGCGCCGGGCAGATAAAGATCATCCGAATTCAGCCAGCCGATGACATCGCCGGTCGTGCGGGATACACCCTTGTTCACGGCATCCGCCTGCCCGCGGTCCCTCTCGGAGACCCAGCCGCTCAGCCGGTTTTCATAAGAACGAATCAGGTCAACCGAGCCGTCCGTTGAGCCGCCGTCGATGACCACATATTCCATCCCGGGAATGCCCTGAGACAATACAGACTCCATCGTCTGCTGGAGATATATTTCCTGGTTATATGAGGGCGTGACAACAGAAACAGAATGATCCGTATTCAAATTATGATCAGTGGGCATAATGATAATGTTAAAAATTACGATAACTTCGCTAATAATTCAGGTCGATCAACGGCAGGAATTAAAAGCGCATCCATGGCCTGTTGAGCGGTCATTGCCATGGTTTTCATTAAACTCTGAATGCTTTCAATGCGATTTTGTTCCTTGCCTTCGTTTCTTCCTTCGAGTCTTCCTTCGTTTCTCACTTCTTCAAATGCTTCACACATAATTGCCACTCCTTTCGGATCCTCCTTATAATACCGGGTCGTATCTTTAAGCAATTCAAAATTCATTTCATCAGGGTTCCAACACGAAAAATCATGAAGCAATTTTCCAATATTTGAATCATCCCGATATGATCCATTGATATACAGAATATGTTCGCCGTCATTGAACAACTCATTTGATGCAAGAACTACCCGTTCTACCTGATAAAAGGCTAAACCTTTTCGAAAATGATCCTTTTCTGTCAGAAAAATGGTATAAGTTTCCGGTAATTCTTCAAAATCCTGTCCGACATCAAGATTTTCAACGTCCATACAGCTTGAATGATATCTTGCTCTGTGGACACCAGCTCCATAAACCGAACGTTGGATCTCAAGATCATATTTTTTGCCTTCGGAATCAGTGGCATAGGCATCCAGACAAATCGATCTTGCTCCCACCAGTCGCTTCATATCTTTTTGGGTCTCCAAACTTGTTATAACAAGATCATCCAACCCGGTAAAAATACGCAGAACCAACTGTGCAAGGGGAATATTATCCCGAAAAATACAGCGCATAAAATCATCATCGATCGGGCGGAGACCACGGAGCCGTGCAAGATCCTCCTGTCGTATTTGAAGTTTTCGTTCTTCTGATATAGCTGATGACATTCTTCTCCTCATAAGCTGCCAGTTTTCTACTTATATTTTACATGGGAAAACATGCTTTTTCAAGAGCCGCTGTATGATTCTTTTCGAATTGATAGTTTTGTTCGCTAAAACAGCGAGTCGTATTGCACCTTCGGATAGACCTGCAGCTTGCCGCCGATGGTGGCGTCGAGAACCTCACGTCCGTCTGCTTTGTAGGCTTCCCGCGCCATGATATAGGCCCTCTCGGAGGTGTCCAGGTCCGGCAGCTGCCAGCGGAATCCCTTGCCGAAATAGCCTGCGTTGAAATGGTTCGGGTCATCGCCCTGGGAAACCACGGTCTCGTTCGGTTTGCCCTTGGTGGCAAAGCTGTGGTCGACCCCGATCAGGATCACCTGTTTGAAGCCGAGGAAATAGGCCGTCTGCAGCGCCATATAGGTCACGGTCGCGCCTTCCCACATGCGTTTGCGGATGTCTTTCTGGAAAATGGGACCGGTATAGGTCCCGTAAAGATAGTAAAGATTTTCCGAAGGGCGGACCCATTTCTTATGGCGGAGGGAGACAAAGCGCGGCATAGTGAGTTTTTCGATGTCTTCATGGGTCTGCTCCGCGACCAGGTCATTTACGCACAGGTAATAGGAAGTCTCAAACCCCATCTCCGGAAAAGCCAGGTAAATGCGGTTCAGCCCGAAGGTATATTCATTCTTCAGCTTCGTCAGGTCAGTCTGTTTGAGGCTCGGACCGTTGCCGATGATGAAGCAGCGTTCTCCCTTGTGCTTGTTCTGCAGAGCGCCCAGTTTTTCGATGGTGTCCTTCCGTTCCGGGCTCCAATACGCGTCCGGGATGTCCTTCAGTCGTTTTGTGCCATCCACAACATTCCGGGCTGTGTTCAAAACCGGTTCCGGCGTTAATTTTTTTATCGTGTCTTTCAGCATGATCTTTATTTCCTGATGATATAGTGGCCATGGTCGGTGGCCAGTGGACGGTGGTCGGTGGTCAGTGGTCGGTGGTCAGTGGTCGGCAACCACCAACCAGCAACCAGTAACCAGTAACTAATAACTCTTCCTGACCTCGTCGAAATCGTCATGCGGGATGTCCAGGCCGATCAGAAGATTCTTGATCGTGTTCCAATGAACCCGTTCGCAGGCGGTCGGACTGTAATTGCAGTTATGCGGGGCAATCAGGACGTTTGGCATGGAGCGCAGCGGGGAGTCCATCGGCAGCGGTTCTGTTTCGAAGACATCCATCGCTGCTCCGGCAATCTTCCCTGCGGTCAGCGCTTCTGCCAGCGCTTTTTCATCGACGACCGGACCGCGGGAGGTGTTGATGAGTACGGCGGTCGGCTTCATCATGGCAAGGGTCTTTTCATTGATCAGGTGACGGGATGTCGGGTTCAGGTCCGTATGGCAGGTGACGAAATCGGATTCACGCAGCAGCTGTTCGAGCGGAACCTGCTCGATGTGGTTTTCGATCAGGAAGTCCGGTTTGACCGGGACGATATCGTTCACCAGAATGCGGGTGCCGAAGGGACGGATGCGGCGGGCGACAGCCTGGCCGATGTTGCCGCAGCCGATGATGCCGACAGTGGTCTCGGAGAGGGTCGTGATGGCCGGTTTATCCCACTTGCCCTCGTGCATGGTGCGGTCCATAAAGGGCAGGGAGCGGGCGAAGCTCAGCATGTAACCGATGGCGGTCTCGGAAACCGGGATGGTGAAGGCGTTGAGCGTGTTGCCGATCATCACGCCGAATTTTTTACAGGCTTCCTTGTCGATAGCGTCAATGCCGGTGCCCCATTTGGAGACGACCTTCAGACGCGGGGAGCAGGCCTCGATCACGCGGGCGCTGTATTCATCATCGCCGCAGATGGTGCCGTCAAACTGACCGGCATATTTGATAATGTCATCTTCCAGTAACTTTTGTTTCACATCGGGGACGATCATCTCGATCCCGTAGTGGCCTTCCAGCACTTTGCGGAAGCGATCTACGGATGTCATCATGTAAGGCGCGGAAAAAATAATTGTCTTTTTCATTTCATTCCTTTATAAACTGCGCATCAAGGATACAGCCCTGCTGTGCGGGCTTCGCCGCAGCATCAGAGCAGTCTCCCTGTGCTTTAATCGAAGTGTCAGTGTGAACTGTCTTCACAGGCAAATCCTTTGATTAACAACAAGAAACCAGCAACTAACAACTAATAACTAACAACTAACAGCTAACGGCTGAGCTTCATCATCAGCTCGGTCACGGCAAATTCAAATTCATCGTCAATGTCCTGCGCTTCACGGGCAGGGATCGGGAACAGCAGAGGGCGGTCACCGATGCGGGTGTGTTTTTTCTCCAACACCTCCCGGGTGAAGATGTAGAGGCAGGAGTTCTCTTCATAAATTGGGGGCAGGTCCTGGGTGCGCAGCAGAATATTCTGGTTGTGGTTGATGGGACGGGCCAGCTGATCCCAGTAGCGTTTTTTGACCTCTGTCACCGAAAACAGCGAATCATAAAGATAGGACTTTTCCTGCAGTGCGCGGATGGCGGTGGAAATCGTGGATGCTTTCAGCAGCGGGTTGGTGCTGTGGGTCTGCAGGTAATAATCAGCTTTGATTTGAGAGGTGTCGTACATCAGGATCTCATTCATCGGCACGTCATCGGCCCGCAGTTCTTCCGGACGCAGCAGGGCTTGGACCTGCGGGAAGTCCTTTGCAAGTCCCTTGATCACCACCGGGCTGTCGGTATCTACCACCACCTGATCGATCTCCGGCACGTTCAGCAGCGCTTCCATGATCCAATGGTAAAGCGGCTTGCCGTTCATCAGACGGTAATTTTTTCCTTCCACGCGCACCGAGTGGTGCCGCATCGGTACGAAAGCTGCGATCTTCATAAACTTCTCCGATTCATTGCGCATCACGGAATACAGCCCTGCCGTGCGGGCTTCGCCGCAGCATCAGGGCAGTCTCCGTGTGCTTCCTTCTTTTCTTATTTCTTATTTTTCTCTTCGTCCGGCAGCACAAACGCTTTCCCTTCAAGGATCCCCTCATGGATCACCTTCAGGTTGATGTCGTTTTCCGGGTCCAATGCTTCCGGCGGGAATTTTTTGATCTTTACATAGCCTTTCCAGGTCTCATCGGGTGCGATGAATGGTTCAAAGGAAAGGGCGGTGTGGAAGAATTGGTAATACATAAAGCGGCGGGCGGTCAGCCGGAAGGATTCCGGGACCGTGATCTCAGCCGCATTCAGCAGTTCCTCACACTTTTCCAAATATTCCGGGATCGTCTTCGGGAACCAGCAAAGCGGCACCTGTGTGTAGCGGGACCGTCCGGCGCTAAGGACCCCGGCGCCCATGATGGCTGCCTCCAGACCGATAGTGGAATTGTAGACCATGGTGAACTTGGAGGTCTGGATCAGCTCGTAGGAACTGATGTATTCTTCCGGCGGGACGTACATCACGTTGGGCTGCCAGGTGAGCTGGTTTTTCTTTACCCAATCCGTGACAGTCTCGTGGCTTTCCTTCCCGGGACGGGTTTCATCCGGGTGGGCCCGGATCACGAAGAGGGTATCAACATGATTTTCGATGATCCGTTTGACTTCATCCAGCCAGGCAAACATATCATCGAATACCACGTTGGCGTGTTTTTGACTGGTGTCAAAAATCACGTTCGTGAACACCGGGACGATCTGGCGGAAGGTGCGGGCCTTTTCCCAGAATTCCGGCGGCAGGGCTTTCATCTCCGGCCAGAACTGCACACCGGCGGTAGAGAAGGTGCCTTTCATGCGTTTGGAGAGATAGTCGTCCAGTTTCGCATCCCGTTCCGGGGTCATTTCAAAATCATCCGGCAGATCTATGGGACAGGCTGTGGCTTCCCCTTCGGTGAAGATGGCGGTGTTCGGCATCAGACCGATTTCATGGGTGAAAGTCGGGATGCCCCGGGATTTACCCAGCCACTTGACGACGGCTTCCGGATATTGCAGACCGTTGAAGACCACTACAGCACGGGGGTTCAGTTCATCCATCAGGCGTTTTGCCTGCACATATGTGCTCCAGGCAGAGCGGATGAAAGAGCGCTGCAGGCTCACAGCTTCGGGGTCACCGTCCAGGTGATGTTTGCGCAGGATCCAGCGCAGTGAAGGCAGAGTCAGCTCACCCAGCGGGACGCCCTCGTGGACATAGGCGGAAAGCCCGGCATGATCCAGGCCTTCCACGTCATTGGCGACTTCGTTGTCCTGTTCATAACCGAATACGGTGTGCGGCAGTCCGTCATACATCTCCCGGGAGAGCTCCATACAGCCGGAACAAAGTGATTCTCCGCCCCGTCCGACGGAGAGCAGGCAGGGTTTCAACCCCCTTCCGCAGCTGATGAAGTGGACGGGCACGTCAGAATAACGCAGGGAGGAAGCAGCGATCCAGGCAAAAGCCGCATTCAAACTGGTGCGGTTGAGCCGGGTGGAGGCATTGAAAAACAGCGCCGGATGCTCTGAGCCGGAAAGCCGTGCAGCAGTGGCCCGGTTTACCCTTTGAAACCGGTGTGCATTGGCGGAATCCGTCAGCCCCATGGACGCGTGTTCCCGGAGAATGGTGAATATGGATCGTTGGTTCTGTTCTGCCATAACTTTACAGGTATCAGGTATCAGGTTTCAGATATCAGATTTTAGCGTGATCTGCACATATCTGATCACTGGCCACTGATCACTGACCACTATTTTACTCTTCTCAGTTTGTTCAGGCTCGGCAGTTCGGAATCATAAACTTTTTTGACGCCGTCACCGAGGGCCTGTTCGGTCACACGGATATATTTCACCAGCCGGGACATTCCGCCGGGTTCAACAGAGGCAGACTGGTCCGTGCCCCACATGGCACGGTCGAGCGTAAAATGACGTTCCACGATCGATGCACCGAGACCGACCGCTACCACGGAAGGGATCAGCCCGGTTTCATGGCCGGAATAGCCCACCGGACAGTCAAATTCCTGTGCCAGTGTCTCCACCATGCGCAGGTTCAGTTCCTTCGGGTCGCAGGGATAAGCGCTGGTAGCATGAGTGATAGCCAGCCGGTCCATGTCGAAACGGGCGACTGATGCGCGGATCTGTTCCATGGTTGACATGCCTGTTGAAAGGATGATGGGACGTCCGGTGGCGTTCAGCTTATCCACCAGTCCTGTATCCGTCAGCGCTGCTGACGGCACTTTGTAAGCAACGGGATCAAACTGTTCCAGAAAGTCTACTGCCTCCTCATCCCAGGGGGAAGCAAACCAGTCGATATCCAGTTCTTTACAAAGCTTATCGATGCGTTCGTATTCAGCCTTCCCGAATTCCACGTGTTCCCGGTATTCCAGGTAGGTGATATAGCCCCAGGGGGTTTCACGCATTTTACCGCGTTCTTCCGGCGGGACACAGAGCAGCGGGGTGCGTTTTTGGAATTTGACCGCGCTGACACCGGCATTTTTCGCCGCACGGATCATATCTTCTGCGATTTTGATGTCACCGTTGTGATTGATTCCGATCTCCGCGACGATATAGGTGGGATGACCCGCGCCGATCACGTGTTTTCCGATTTTCAATTCTTTTGCCATAAACCTTATTTCTTATTTCTTATTTTTTATTTTTTTAACAGCATATCGCACAATTCCCGGACAGCTCCCTCTCCGCCGTTGTAATGCAGCACAATGTCTGCTTCTTTTAATACTTCGGGGTTCGCGTCCGCGGGAACTACAGCGCATCCGACCAGCGGGAAGCATGGCAGGTCATTGATGTCATTACCGATATAGATCACGTTTTGCGGGTCTATCTCTTGTTCTTTCATGTAATTTACAAGAATATCGCCCTTTTTCAGCACACCGTGAATGCATTCCAGGTTGAGCTTTTTGCAGCGTGTCATGACCACCGGGTTGCGCTCTGTGGAAAGGACGATGATCTTCATGCCGCTCTCACGGAGCAGGCGAATTCCCATGCCGTCGGCACGGGAACAGCGAACACTTTCGATCCCGTTCTGGTCCACGATCACACAGTCGTCGGTCATCACGCCGTCAAAGTCCATCACCACCAGGTCGACCTTCTTCGGGATCCCGCGGCGGGCTTTGCCGGGCCAGACCATGTTCAGGCCGGCATGGGTCACCAGCCATTCGTAGCGCATCCAGTCAAAGGGGGTGTCGATATCGATGGTGTAGTTGGGGTCCAGGAAAAGCGGCAGGATGTTCTTCCCGCTCATGCTGTCCCCTGCCATGAAAGTCCGTTCCGGACGGATGGCGTCGATGTGACCGGTCTGCCAATAAACCGGCGGCAGCTTTTGGCGGGGAGCGTTGTAGGGCTCATCGATCCCTTCCACCTTGAGCAGTCCATGCATCAGCCCTGTTTCCGTGTCGACCCGCCACATCTTGTGCGGGTTTTCATCCGCGGGAACTACACCGCGGACGGAATCGGCTTCCGGATGATCCAGCAGCAAGCGGATGGCGTCATCCACCATGCCCACCGGACGGGCGGGCGAGGTGGGGCGAAGCTGGACCACGATATCCGGCACATAACCTTCGTGTTCTTTCAGCCATTTCAGCGCGTGCTGGAAAACCGGCAGGTCCAGGGTGTTGTCCGCGGCAAATTCAGCCGGGCGCAGGAAGGGCGTCTGTGCGCCCCATTTGCGTGCAACGGCAGCGATCTCTTCATCGTCTGTAGAAACGATCACCCGGGTGGTCAGTTCGGACTGCAATCCGGCGGCGATCGAGTAGGCGATGAGCGGATAGCCGGCAAAAGGTTTGATGTTTTTGCGGGGGATTCCTTTGGATCCGCCCCGGGCGGGGATGATGGCCAGGACTTCAGGTTTTTTTACCATGCTGTCCACCCGCCGTCTACGACCAGGTTGGCGCCGGTCATGTATGTGGAAGCATCGGAGGCCAGGAACAGGATCGCTCCGTTCATCTCATCCTGATGTGCCATACGTCCCATCACGGTGCGATAGGAATAGTGCGCTACGAACTCATCGTCGTTGTTGTTGAAAACACCGCCCGGGGTCAGCGCGTTGGCGCGGATGCCGGTCCCGGCGTAATAGGTTGCCAGATATCGGGTCAGTCCCAGCACCCCGGCTTTGGTTACCGAATAGTAGACCGGTTTATATTGGCGGTTGTTCGGATCCTGACCTTCTTTTTCATAAATACGCTGGTCCGGACCGGCAAGGCCGTAGGTGGAGCAGATGTTGATGATGACGCCGTGATTTTGCTTTTTCATTGGTTTCACTGCTGCCTGAGCGCAAAGGAAGAGCCCGGTGAGGTTCACATCGACAGCAGCGCGCCACTGATCCAGCGGATAATCTTCAAAGTTATTGGTGTTGCGGGCATGAGTGGCGTCAAATTTCGGGTCCATGGCTGCACTGCAGATCAGCGCATCCAGCCGTCCGGTTTTTTCCACCGCAAAATCGGCCATCGCCTGCGTGGAAGCCGGATCGGTCACATCCAGACGGAAGGGCAGGCACTTGCCGCCATCCGCACGGGCAGCTTCGGCGGCTTTTTCAGCCAGTTCCATGTTCAGGTCGGCCACGATCACGTCCGCTCCGGCCTGCGCCAGGGTTTTTGCAAACTGGCTGCCCAGCAGTCCTGCACCGGTCACAACGGCTGTCTGGCCGTTCATTTTAAATTTGTCGAAAATCTCGTTCATCAATTCCTCATTCATTATTCACAAGGGAACCTCTAAAAATTCTTGAAATTATATCCTCATTCACAGTTTGTTTGTTATGGCGCGGGATTCTAATGGATTTGTATTCGGGATATAATCTCCCCGCGCCATGGTTTCCGGGGGCTATGCAGCCCCCATACCCCCGCTGATGAGTTTTTGGAGGTTCCCACAATTATTCATAATGCTATTATATACGGATTTCAGGGGCAGGAGTGGAAATTAAGAGTTAAGAATTAAGAAGTAAGAATGAAGAAGGAAGCACACGGGGACGGTTATTGTGCTGCGGCGAAGCCCGCACACAAGAACTGTCACCCTGTGCGCGGCATAGACGAAAATTAAGTATTTAACTAAAATGACAAATATCATATATTTCGTATAACTATAAACACCTATAAGAAAATAAACCGAAAATTGGCAGAAAAGTGTGATATAGTAAAGCCAGACAAGGCTTTCAGGAGGGGGTAAGTTGAAAGTC
Source organism: Flexilinea sp. (assembly GCA_017432685.1). GTDB lineage: Bacteria > Chloroflexota > Anaerolineae > Anaerolineales > Anaerolineaceae > Flexilinea. The sequence continues at coordinate 95,874 of JAFRIR010000132.1, forward strand.
TTTGGTTCCGAAAGAGCCAAAAGAAGCAGGGCACCTTATCAGGGCGCCCTGTTTTAAATAAAGAGTAAAGAGTAAAGAGTAAGGAATAAGGAATAAGGAGTAAGGAATAAGGAGTAAAAAAACCTTACTCCCAACTCTTTACTCCCTACTCTTTGCTACTTACTCTTTACTCCCTACTCTTTACTACTTACTCTTTACTACTTGCTGCTTTGAATGTTTATTTTCTCCAGGTTCCGGCGTTGACAGGTTTGAAATCGTCCTCGGTGATGAAGGCACTCTCATCGATCTCGTGGATGATCTTTCTCACGTCTTTTGTGTGTTTGCGTTTGACGCTGGTGGAGACTACGTCTACGCTCCCATTCATGCCCTGACCTACCAGCTCCGTCACACCATAGCCCTGATCACGCAGCGCTTTGGCGATCTCTTTGCCTTTCGTCTGGGATACCACGTTGACCTGACGGTAACCGATGGCCAGCCGTTCTTCAATGCGCATGCCGAGTACATTGCCGGTGGCATATCCGACCCCGTAGCACAGGATGGTGAAGGGGTGTTTAGCGCCGGTCAGCACGTTGGAGATGGCTACGACATAAATGATCGATGTGGTGACGCCGAGGATCCAGACGATCACGCGCTGACCGCGGACGACGAACAGCATACGGAGGGTGTCGAGACACATGTCCACCAGCCGCAGCAGAAAAATTACAAAACCTCCCATAAGAACTTCGGGAGTCAATGTATTTAAGAATTCAGTCATAATGTCTCCTGTAATTAATGAGGAATGATAAATGAGAAATGAGAAATTGTGGTGTCGCTTCGCGACTTCTATAGGTTTGAAGGCCGCGCAGCGGCTTCCATAATTTTTCATTCTTCATTATTCATTCTTCATTTATTCGTGCGCTTGTATAACGCAACACGTGATACAGCCCTTGCGTGTTGGCTCCGCAACAGCGCAAGAGCAGTCTCCGTGTGCTCAGTTAAACAAACAAGAGGCCGGAACCCCGGCCTCTTGTTTGTTTGCTTATTTGCCTGATTCAATTGCCGGGATGTACATCTTCCGAACGTAATCACTCACCATGCGGCGGGTGCTGAACATCGGAGAAAGGGTCTTGATGGCATTTTTCATCATAGGCATCCAGTCCGGAGACGGGGCAGCCGGATCAGTGCGGTTGTAGTACTTCGGGATGATCTCGTTTTCCAACGTTTCATAGAGGCTGAGCGCGTCCGCATCATCCTGTGCTTCGTTGGAAGGATATTCATCTTCGGTGCCGATGGCCCAGCCGTTCATGCCGTTGTAGCCTTCAGCCCACCAGCCGTCGAGGACGGAGAAGTTCAGGGCGCCGTTCATGGCGGCCTTCATGCCTGATGTGCCGGAAGCTTCGTTCGGGCGGCGCGGGGTGTTCATCCACACGTCAACACCCTGAACCAGGTGGCGGGCGATATCCATGTTGTAGTCTTCGAGGAAGACCATGCGGCCGCCGGTGCGGTGATCTTTGATGGCGCGGTAAAGCTGCTGGACGATCAGTTTGCCGGGTTCGTCGGCCGGGTGAGCTTTCCCGGAGAAGATGATTTGGACCGGGCGGTCGATGTCGTTGAGAATGCGGATCAGCCGTTCATAGTCGCGCAGAACCAGATAGCCGCGTTTGTAGGTCGGGAAGCGGCGGGCAAAGCCGATGGTCAGCGCATCCGGTTCCAGCATAACACCGCCGGCGATGATCTGCACCGGGTGTACAGAGCCGGTGAGCCATGCCTTGCGGGCGGCGCGGGTGATGTAGTTGTTCAGCATACGCTTCTGATGGCGGCGGACATCCCACAGGACATAATCCGGGATCGTGTCGATCTTTTCCCAGTTCTTCGGATCGTCGGGATTTTTGCGCCAGTCTTCGCCAAGGAACTCGTCAAAAACAAGACCCATACGGCGGGACAGCCAGCTGAAGGAATGCACACCGTTGGTGATGTGGTCGATCGGAATTTCGTTCACATCACGTTCCGGCCACAGGAAGTGCCACATCTTGCGGGAAACTTCACCGTGCAGTGCGGAAACTCCGTTGTTATGTTCGGAAAGCTTGAGGGCCAGGATCGGCATGGTGAACTGTTCACCCCATTCGGTGTTTTCCTTCGCCAGGTCGATGAACTGGTCGCGGGTGAGTCCAAGCTTTTCCCACATGGGGGCGAAATACTTTTCCACCAGCCAGATCGGGAACTTGTCGTTGCCGGCAGGAACCGGGGTGTGGGTGGTGAAGACATCGCTCTTGCGGACGATGGCAGCGGCTTCTTTGAAGTTCATGCCGCCGGCAACCATTTCACGGCAGCGTTCCAGCGCCAGGAAAGCCGCATGGCCTTCATTCATGTGCCAGACCGCCGGGTCAATGCCCAGGGTGCGCATGGCGCGGACACCGCCGATGCCCAGCAGGATCTCCTGGGAGATGCGGGTCTCAAGGTCGGCTGTGTAAAGCTTGGCGGTCAGCTGCTGGTCATAGGAGCTGTTTTCCGGAATGGTGGTATCGAGCAGGTAAAGGGAAATGCGTCCGACCTGCATCTTCCAGACCTGGGCATAGATGTCACGGCCGGGAAGGGAAACGGAAACCAGCACCTTGGCGCCGTCTTCATAATACAGCGGGATGATCGGGAGTTTGGAAAAATCCAGATAGAAGTTGGAGGTTTCCTGCCAGCCGTCTTCGCTGATCTTCTGGACGAAATAGCCCTGGTTGTAGATGAAACCGATGGCATTGAGGGGCAGCCCCATGTCGCTGGATTCCTTCAGATGGTCACCCGCCAGAATCCCCAGACCGCCGGCATAAGCCGGGATGGACTCGTGCAGACCGAATTCAAAGGAAAGATAGGCGATGGATTTGTCCCCGTGGTTGGGGTAATGCTGATTGAACCAGGTATCTTTGTCGTTCATGTAGGCATCGAATTTTTCCATCATCGCGTCGTAGGCGAGCAGATAATCATTGTCTTCGGCAGCCCGTTTCAGCTGATCGGCAGGGATCTGCTGAAGCATGATGATCGGGTTGTGCTGAACGTGATCCCACAGTGTTTTGTTCAGTCTTCTATACAGATAGAGCGCATCCGGGTTCCATGACCACCAGAGGTTGTAAGCCAGTTCGTTCAGGCGTCCGATGCGTTCCGGTATTTCACTGTTGGCAACCGGGATTCTTTCATAGATTTTCTTTTGCATTTTTCCTTATCCTTACTTTAACCGGTCATGTCGCGGACCGGCCTTGTTTCGCATATTAACTAACTATATCTTACTTGAATCTTTACTTTTGTCAGGAAAAAAGTGACAAATGTCATCGGGCAGACGATTAAAAAAAATCGTGAATAATGAATCGTTTAGAATACCGCGAAACGGCTTCCTGAATGATTCATTATTCACTTTTCAATGATATTTTTATTCCTCAAATTCGAGGAATCCGTCGTCAAATTCATCAAATTCCTCGTCAGGCTGCTCCTGCACAATATCTCCGAGAAATGCCGGGACGATCGCGCGGGTCCAGGTGACTTCGGAACTGATGAAATAATCCTGCAAAATCTGCGGATAGAAATCAAAATAGATATTCGAATAGATCGGGATCATTGGCAGCACCTCGGAGAAGCGTTCCTGGAATTTGATCCAGCGCTCGCAGTACTCCAGCGTGTCACCGGGTTCCGTCCGGCGCAGCTCCACCGCCAGCCGGTAAAGCTCTTCATCCGCCATTTCCGTATAGTTCCAGGTGGGCAGACCGTTCTCTCCGGGAATGAAATGCGCGGAAGGGTCAAACACGATATCGAAGTTTGTCCCCAAATAGATCATGTCATAATCCCGTTCTGTCCGGCGGTAAAAGAGATCCAGCACTTCCTCCATGCTCTTTGGAACGAGTGTCAGATGGATCCCGGCTTCCCGCAGCAGCGGCAGAAAATGTTCTTCCAGGATCCCCGCGATCCGGTTCCCCGCCGGGTAGACCAGCGTCAGATCCAGCGGGACGAGCACGCCATCGATCACCTTGCAGCGGATATCATCCGTTTCCGGGTCAAAGGCTTCTCCGTCCCGGTTCAGCGTCCAGCCGTCTTCCGTCAGCAGACGGACCGCCTCATCCGTGTTCGGGTCATAATAATGGAGACCGTCCATCGACAGCGCCTCCCAGCGTGCCAGTTTCTGATCATATTCCCGCTTTTCGGCAGCGGTGGGATTTTCCGGTTCCTCGATCGGGTAAGCCATGGTCCCGTTCACGATCTGGTACATCCACTGGCCGAGGCCGTAAAAGCCGTCCACCCGCAGTCCGTAATTCCCGACATAATCATAAACTGTCCCGTCCTTGTCCAGACTGTAGGCGATCGCCTGCCGGACGGACTGACTGCCAACGGTCGGTTTTTCGGTCGCGAAGGAAAGGAAAGTCAACCCGATGCGGGGGTAGTTGCTCATGCCATAGCCGCTGCCGATCAGCTGTACGGCTTCCGTGACAGCGTCGGCCCGGGTCACCTTGTTCAGCAGACCGAATTCACCGCTGCGAAGCTTGTCCACCATGGTCTCGTTCTCGGCAACCGTATAGACCAGCTTTTGGATAGCAGGCTTGTAGCCCTCTGTGTCGCCCTTGTAGTAGGGGTTGATCTCAAATTCAGCGGTGGTCCCGTCATAGGAAGTGAGCACGTAGGGACCGCTGACGGCTGACGGATGGGAAAGGTACCCGGTTTCCGGATCCAGCACAGTCTGTTTCAGCAGCGCCGCGTCAAAGGGACCGTCGATATAGACGCCATCACCGTCATCCCGGATCGTACACCCCGGTGCGATGACGTGCATCGGAGAGGGTGTGCAGTACAGCAAACCCAGTTCATAGAAAAACGGCAGATATTCACCGCGGATGGTGATGGAAAACTGCCGCTCTCCGGTCAGGCGAATCCCGCTGACAGTTTTTGAAGCTCCCGAAAGATATTCAGAGACGCCCCTGATGTGATCCAGCCGCAGCGGCTTTCCGCCCAGTTCCCGGACTTCCGGAGCGATGGACATCAGAAATGTGAAAATGTAATCTTCAGCTGTGATGGGAGTTCCGTCCGAATAATAGAGATCCGAATAGAGCGAGATATAATAGGTGCGGTCTCCCGTATCCTTATCCTTTTCTGCCAGTCCGTTGCATACGGAGGAATCGTAAATGAACAGACCTTCTTCCCCGTCCCAGGTTACCAGGTTGTAACCGTGGATCAGGATGCGCACATCCAGATCCGCGGTGTTGTCGCCCCACATATCGGTGTAAAAGTTGCCCTCGAGGTGGGTCGGGTTGCCGACGATCAGCTCATCATAACTGTATTCCGGCAGTGTGAACTCCGGTTCCTCTTCTTCAAACGTTTCCGGTCCGGTTTCCGCCTCCTCTTCCGGAATATCTGAGGGGATCATTTCCGTATCAGCAGGATCCTGTGCAGCCGCGGGCAGGGAAAGGAGAGCCAGCAGCAAAAGCAGCGCCAAAATGATCGCATTTTTTTTCATGATCCGCCTCCTTATTCGAAGCAGTCTGCCGCGTTCAGGTTGATCTGGCCGAGACCCAACGGAACACCATATTCATCAATGAAGGTGCCGGGGTCAACGAAGACCAGGTCCGGATATTCCGGATCCGGAAGATCCGTCGGGACCGGCTCAATTTCCCGCGGTTCCGGCGTTCGCTGCGGTGTGCGTTCCGGTTCCTTGGTCGGCATCAGCGTCAGCGTCGGCAGCGGTGTCCGGGTGACTGCCGGTGTGGTCGTCAGAGTCACACTGGGAGTCGCGCTGGGTGTGACAGTCGTGGGCGTTACTGCCGGTGTGGTCACGATAATGATGGGTGTCACTGTCTCTTCCGGTTCGTCGGGTTCTTCCGTCTCGTCCGGAGGTTCCGGGGTAGGTGTCACCGGTGTCGGCGTAGGCGTTTCCGTAGTCGGCGTGGGCGTTTCCGTAATCGGAGTGGGTGTCTCCGGGGTCGGTGTGACCGTATAGCTGTTGGTCAGGGTGGTCAGCGTTCCCTGCCTGTCGGTGGATGTCAGTTCATAGCCTTCCGGAAGTTCGGGCTCGGACCAGGTGTATGCGATCTCTTCGCCCTGTGCATATTTCGGCAGGCTGCTGACAATATCCGTCCAGTGGTTCTCTTCGCTTAATGTGACGGTTTGGACCTCGCTGCCGTTCGCCAGGAGCTGCACTTCGATGCTTTCCGGCCGCGCACCGGCTTCGTCATCATTGTCTTCCCAGACTTTCAGGATGATGGCTTCGGTCACTTCCGGCGTATAGCTGTTGGTGATTGTGTACAGCGTCATATCACCCGAAATTTCGGATGTGTATTCCTGAGGAACGTCGAGTTCTTCCACCGTATAGTTGATCGGGCTTCCGCCGGCGGTGACTTGCGGGAGACCCTTGAAGGTGTAGCTCCAGGTGTTCCCGCTTCCGGTAATGCTCACCGGGCTTCCTGAAATGGCTCCGTTGGCGTAAAGCTGCAGGGTGATGCTGGTGGGACGGATCCCGTCCTGATCGTTTTCATCCTCCCAGACTTTTTCAACCGGGATGTCGATGGGATCCGGTATCAGCTCATAGACATTCTCGAAGGTGACGGTATCGTGCCACCGCTCTTCGCTGATGGTGCCGTTGTTGTTGTCGCCGGAGCTGCTTTCTCCGTTGATCTTCTTCAGAACCATTGTCCCGAAGGAACCGGAGATCTCGGAACCTTCACCCGGTTCTTCCCATATCTCATACTTGTTGTCCGTAATGTTGCTGAAGGCTGCCATGTTCTGCGGGACGCCGTCACGGATCTCGATCGTCGCTCTCTGGACTTCCGAACCGGAATGATCGGATGCCCAGGTCTTCAGAATGAAGGTCACGTCCTGATCCAGACCCTTGAGATTCAGCCCTTCCGGAGCGGTGACGGTCTTCCGAACGAGGATGGATTTCACCGGATAGAGGTAGAAGTTGTCGCTCAGCGTGCCGGTGTTGACCATGTAGCGGATGTTGTTGGCAAGCGCATTGGCGTTGTAGATATCATAGGTTGAAAGGGCAAAATAGCGGCCTTTGGCTTCTTCCGCGCCGATCTCTTCAGCATCGGTGAAGACCAGATACTCACCCGCTGCCGGGACAGAGGTGGCGAAGGAGCGGTAATGCTCAAGGTTGTACTCTGCCATACCGGTCAGATCTGCAACCAGTTTTCCGGTCAGCGCGTCAAAGATCTTGATGGTGCTCAGCCCTTCCGGATCCTGATCTACACCGGTGTCCAATGTATATGCATGGACAAAGGTACCCTGCAGCACATTGCCGGCAACTTCCTGCTCCTTGCTGAGTGTGGTGCCGTCATCCTGCAATAGACGGGTGTCAATGGCAAACTTCGTCCCGTCTGCGTAGGCTTCGATATTGGCATCGGGGGATAATATTTTGATGTTTGTTCGATCAGTTGCAATATGAGAGCCTGTGATTTCAGCTCCGGAACCAATGCCAGAGGCTCCCCATCCTCCGATTGCTACAATTTTGTTGTCCTCTTCATCAACTTCAATAGAAATATTGATTATGGTTCCCTGGAAGTAATTTTGTTTTTCTCCAAGACCACTACTGAGAATCTGAGTTTGGTCGACACCTCCGCCGATTCCGGCGCCACCGAGCATATGTGTACTGTCAGAGAACCCGCCAATTGCTTTCAGAATTGTTCCGCCGGTAATATTAACAGTTACCTGATCTGCTCCGGCTCCGCCGCCAATTCCGGCTCCGCCTCTTTCTCCACCTTGTGCTAATTTAATCGTTCCACCGGTGATTGTAACGGTGGTTTCTGCTAAAGTTGGTTCCCCTAATCGACATTTATATTCATTTCCGGATTTGTTGGAAGTATTTTTATTGGGTGTCCCTCCTGATCCAATTCCTGCTGCGACCATACCACCTTGCGCGGTAATTTCGCCACCATTGATTGTAATTTGGGCGTGACCCTGGTATCCTCCTCCGATTCCGGCACCTCCATGATGGTAATTGTCTAAACCGGCACCACCGGTTGCATTGATCTTGCCACCGTTAATTGTGATGATTGCATCAGAATACATCCCACCGCCAATGCCGGCTCCATTGTAATTCAATGATTGAGCAGTTATATCACCGCCATTGATGGTGACATCAGCGTAATAATAGCCCGGTCCTTTCTTTTGTTCTCCATTGACGACAGCGGTTTTACTGCTTCCTAAACCTGCTCCGATACCGGATCCATCATTTGTGCTTTCTGCAAATATTGTTCCGCCATTGATAATTATTTTGCCACTGTCGCAGTGACTGCCGCCGCCAATGCCGGATCCGTCTCCCTGACCTGTTGCGTTGATTGTTCCATCGTTGATAGTGATTCCACCCCAATAGCTGATATCAGTGCCATCAGAGCTTTTCAATTTGAAAGAATCGTTCGATTTACCCCCTCTGTCAGATGAGCCGATTCCCGCAGCACCATCTCCACCTTGAGCATTAATGGTACCGCCATTAATGATAATGTGACCATAAAATACTGAATTATTGCCAGAATCATCATCATTTATTGTTTCTTCGTTGTTTACAATTGTAATGAAATTATTGGTTCTGCTGCCTCCGATACCGGCGCTTCTTTCTCCGCCGTATGCGTTCAAAGTTCCTTCGCCATCAAGAATCAGCGTTGCCAATGAAGAATGTACGGGATCTGCAGTATTAAATTCGAATCCAACCTCTAATCCGGCCCGTTTATTGCCTCCCTGAAGCGTATTGACAGATCCTTCCGCTAAGGTCATTGTACATTCAACATCCGGATTGACCTTCATTGCGGGGAAACTTCCCTCAGGACTGATATTGACACCTGCCAGAGTAACTTTTGAATCACCGGCGGCCACGACACCGTATTTGAGTTCACCTTCTGTTTTCAATGTTACATCTCCGCCGGTGATTTTGATGGAAGGTTTATCCGGATCAGGTGATGTAGAGAGATTTAAATCTCCTAATGTCACATTGGCATTTCCGTTAATGACGATTTGCTGTGATGATGCAATGCCGGAATCATTATTAGTGACCGTAACATTTCCGCTCTTTATTTCCAAATAAGCGGGAGTTATTATCTTGCCATTTTCATCGATTTCGGCACCATGAAATACAGCCAGCTGGTACGTTCCGTTTTTGTCCCAATAGCTCATATCATCCGGGTGATATGTAACGGGTCCTGTAAACGACAATTTGAAATCACAACCTTCAATATTATGCGCTTCGCCGGCGGTCAAAGGAACCGGTGTTGGTGCAGGTGTCGGTTCCGGTGTTGATTCTTCTTCCGCGGTGGTAAGCAGAACCGGCGCGCCGCGGAACTTTGAAACGCTGCGTTTGGTCACGGTCGGGGTCGGTTCGGCAGTCGGTTCAACAGCCGCTTCGGTGACGGTCAGCGTGCCCTCTTCGAAGCTGATGGCGTAATATGCGTTCCCGGATTTCGGTCCGCTGATCGTGACGGATTCGATGGTACTGGCGGACTCGCCAACTTCCATCTGAGAACCGGAGAACACCACGGATTCGATGCGATGACCTTCCATGAGACCGTCTGCGATGACATTTTTCGTCCCCTCGACCACCAGCGCTTCACCGTCATAAACCTTGCTCAGGTCAGCCGGGCGGAGCGTCAGGTTTTTCCGGTAATAGAGCTCCATTTCAGCGCTCTTACCGATCTGATCTGCGGTGGCGGTGAAAACGCTGATTCCTGCCGCGTGGTCCCAGGTGTAGCCCGGGACTTCCACGTGTCCATCGAAGCTCTCCGCCAGGCGCAGGTCATACGTCTCTTCCTCATGACCCGGCAGCGGGTCACCGTCCATGTCCAGCATGCGGACGGTCAGCGCGGCGGTTTTGTAATCCCGGTAATAAAATGTGATCTCATTTGTCCCGGCTGTCAGGACGGCTGATTCCACGTTCCGGGTCGGGAACAGGCCCGGAACTTCCGCAGCAAATTCATAAACGACCGCCTTGTCGCCGGAGACCGTGCGGGTCACCGGTTCACGGACCGGCGTGCTGTCATCTGCCCTCAGGTAGTGAACGGTATAGCTGATGGTCTGCGGCGCTTTGGTGTAGGTGATGGTCAGCACGTTTTCATCAGGATCCTGCGACAGGGTGAGACTGCTCTGAGCCTGTTCGGCAAGCCAGTCCACGATGATCACGGCCCGCTCGGTGACAATATCTCCCACCTCCGCACCGGAGGCGGTCACGGTCTTTCCGGCATGCAGCACGGCGCCGGTCTCCGCGGCCAGATACTCTACCCGGTAGGTGAGCGCATTGGCGCTGAAGCAGGCATAAAGCGTCACGTCTTCCGTGACCGGCGCGCCGAAGTTCCAGTGATCCCCGCCCTCGGTGTACCAGCCGGTGAAGCTGTGGAAGGCTTTCACCGGGTCGTCAGGCTGGGCGACAGCTGTGCCGTATGGGACGCTGATCGTCTGTGTGCTGTCATCCGTGACAAAGGTGACCTGCGGATCTTCCCAGCGTGCATAAAGCGCGAGATTATGGTTCGGCATGGTGGCAGGGGCTGAGGCTCCGGCATCGGTAAACCAGCCGATCAGGGTGCGGTCGGAATTCTCAACGCTGAAGTCCGGAGAGATAGCCGCTCCGAAACGTATCGGATCACTGGTAGAAAGCTTTTCCGCTCCGTTATAGTATTCAATGACATATGTCTTGCGGTCATAGTAGAAATTATAGGTGTTGTCTGCAAAGCTGTCGTTCCCGGTATTATGATCGTAATCGGTGAGCGTTTTTGCGTTCAGAGTTCCGCTGGTGTAAACTGTCTGGCTCAGTTCTTTGGATAATGTATATTCACCTTCCGGATTTTCCAGCCAGTAGTTCACCGTTTTCGTCGCCGAATCTGTGGTCCACCTGGCGGTATAGCTCCTATTTTCAAGCATATCTTCCGTGACGGTGATACGTTTGGTGAGATAGTTGTCCCAGCCATTGAAATAATAATGCGGACGGGTGACTTCCGTCGGCCATTTGGATGTGATCGGTTCACCGAGACGGGCGGTAAAGGAATAAGTTTTCAATTCCTGACCGTTCATTTTGATCACGGCATCATCAGCGCCAAGGTTAAAGCTGAATTCAAAGCTGCTGAGTTTGTAGTAAACCGGCAGAACCGCGGTGCCTTCACCGTTAATCATTACGGAAGAAGCGGCATTCATCGTCTCATCCGGTTCATAGCCTTTGTAATTTTTGGTGAGGACGAAATCATCGACGGTCACGGTCGTCCCGGTTTTTCCGGTCATCTGATCTGTTTCCGCATATTCATAGACGGTATCAGAACCGGAGAACATTTCCTTATAATAAACGACGCTGTAGGCAGATTCAACTGCTTCCCATTGTGCGCTGAGGATCCTGTCTTCTGTCAGCGTGACTGTTGTAACCGGGCTGCTGTTTTCATCCAGCCAGCTGGTGAAGCGGTAACCCTTCCGCGTCGGTTTGTAGTCTTCAAGTTCAACTGTCTGTCCGTACAGAACATCCGGACCCGGCAGCGCCTCACCGCCGTTGGTGTCAAAGGTGAGGTGAACGTGTTTCCGCTGGTAGAAGGCATTTACGATCTGCCCGGACTGTGTGAGTTCTTTGTTTTCCACGCGGATCAGGGTACCGAAGGCGGTTTCGGCCGGAGCAGTGACCTCCGCTCCCATATGGCCGCTGAGGTCGGTTCCTTCGATTTCCACATCACTCTTTCCGTCAGGGGCTGTAACATATTTCACCAGGGTATAGCGGAGATCCGCGGGATTGTAATTCACGGTGATGTGAAGCGAATTTCCGGCTGAGGCTGCCGCTTTCAGGTCATCGGCGCTGATGGTGACGGATTTCCGGTCCGGCCAGAATTTGACTTCACCGACCTCGGTATATTCCGGGGAAACCACGGTGTAGGGACTATCCTCCAGTGTCAGTGTTGCGCTGTGCGTGCTGAAGACATTTTCGGACCCGTTGTTGGAATAAACATAGGAAATTTCGGTATCGACCAGGATGATCGGTTCGAAGACCGCGTTGATGGTCAGGTCATGATCGACAGTCATCCCATCGGTCACGGTTTGCCCTTCACATTCCCAGCGCAGGAATTTGTATCCCTCCTTGTGGGGATCTTCCGGGAGCGTCAGTCCGCCGCCGTTCACGAGAGCTGTCAGATAGGAACCGCTGTCCGTGACAAAGCTGACAGCGTAATAGGTTCCTCCCCCTTCCACATTGGACAGGGCTGTGTTCCAGCCGTCATTTTGTGCCGAAGCTGGCAGAATGAGCGCTGTTGTGAGCAGGATGATGATAAGGCATAAGATGCTGTTTTTCATGGTTTTCATAGTTCGCCTCAAAAAAGAAGTTATTCCATCGATGTGCCTGATTACGTCGGTGGTAATACTGAATAGACATTAATCCAAAATAATTATACGATAAATTACAGAAAGTTTCGGAGAAATCATTTTGAACGGCAAAAAGATGACATATGGCAGTTGACGGATTCCGCATTTGGCCTTAAGATAAATTAAAGTCAGAAGACTTTCAAAACTAAGAAAAGGGGTGCATGCTTTATGGATTACGCGATGGTGAGTAAGCTTGAAAAAGCAAGGACTTATGCAAAGGAACCGGAACGGTTCAAATTCGATACGTTTCAGGTGACAATGAATGGGAACAATCACGCTCATGTGGTGACATATGATCACGGGAAATGGAGCTGTGACTGTGAATTCTGCAAGTCCCATGGCCGCTGCAGCCATACCATGGCGTTGGAGATTCTCCTTCACGACATGGTGGAGATCGCGTACGACGACTGAGGTTAATTAACGAAAAAAACCGCGGAATTTCCGCGGTTTTTTTCGTTAATTAACCTTACATGATTTCTTCCGGGCCGCCGGCTTCATTCGGCTTCCGCTGGCGATAGACAATTCGTCCGCGTGTCAGGTCATAAGGTGACATTTCAATACGGACGCGATCCCCCAGCAGGATTCGGATATAGAATTTTCTCATTCTTCCCGAAAGATAAGCCAATACTTCATGACCGTTGTCGAGACGGACACGAAATTGTGTTCCGGGCAGCGCTTCTACGATGGTGCCCTCTACACTTATCTTACTATCTTCTTCCTTAGCCATCTTATAAACTCCTAATGGAGGACGTCAGCTGAGCTTATGGCTTACTCAGGACGACCGGTTGAATGGCGGCGAAGACGCCGCAGTGTCTTTTTACGTTCTACACGATCGGTCTCGCTCTTGGAGACGAACCAACGCTTGCGCCGTACAGTGCTGAGGACGCCACTCTTGACGACCTTCTTGCGGAAACGCTTCAGCAATTGATCCTGGTTTTCATTCGGTCTCAAAACTACGCTTGTCATGTTCTCACCCCCTCTCGTGTGTACGATTCATTCGAGCTAAACCACCCAAACGGGAACTATTTTACTGGTTTGCCGGATTCCTGTCAATGGGGGTCATGAAAGAGGTGATAGGTTTGGCCAGGCGTCAGGTTTCAGAGATCAGGGTGCAGGGGGTAGGGTTTATGGTGCCGTTACCATAAAAATCCGGGTTTGTCAACCGACAATATTGTCTGTTTTCTAAATTGAGATAATGTTGTAGACTATTTGATAGAACATAAGTAATAAGTATGGAGCTGCGGAGACGGTGCCGGAGGCCGGAATGGAGCCGGCCGGAACTGTAGGCGGCTCCGGAGGAGGAGAAGCATGAATGAAGAAAATCGGAAGGACTGCGCTCAACTGCTGGAGGAGATCCGGGGTGAGATGAAGCTGATGCGGGCGGAACTGGAGCATCTGCGGATGCTGAATGAACAGCGGCTGAAGTCGATCGAAAAGATCTGTGAAGATCATGAGACCAGGCTGCGGGACGTGACCGCAGGTGTCACCCAGTTCCGTTTCTGGAGCTCCGTGACTTCCGGCGGCAGTACGGCGATGTCGCTGCTGGCGGTGCTGAAGTCGTTCCTTAATTAAATAAGAAGTAAGAAATAAGAGGGAAAGATGCAGGGTGTAGAAAAAAGTACACAGGGACTGCGCTCAGAAATAAGAGATAAGAAATAAGAATGCTGGAAGGAGGATCGTATGAGAAAACCATTTGACGGAAATTTTGAGATCACACAGCGCTTCGGTGAAAAGATCACCGACCCGGCGGGGCATACCGGGATCGATTATGCCCTGTATCTCGGCACCCCGGTGCTGGCAGCGGCAGACGGAACGGTGAAGCTTACGGCTCACCTGCAGAGCGGTTACGGCACCCATGTGGTGATCGATCATGGGAACGGGCTCGAAACGGTCTATGCCCATCTTTCCCATATCAGCGTCAGCCTCGGCGCGAAAGTGCTGGCAGGTCAGATCATCGGGCAGAGCGGGAACTCGGGCCGCTCCACCGGTCCCCATCTGCACTTTGAGGTGCGCCGGGACGGGAAAGCCATCGATCCGGAGGAAATTTTCCGTGAAGGAACAGAGAAAGGGAAAGGCGCCGGACGCAGGGTAACGGTCCCGCTGCTGTTTGTCCGCTCCGGTCCGGGGACGGAATATCCGATCGTGGACAGCCTGAAGCGGGGAGAGCAGGTGTCGGGAGACCTGACCGCGGAAACGGTCTGGCTGAAGATCGGGGACGGACGCTGGATCGCGGTCCGTTATCAGGGGGAGGATTTCTGTGAACTCACCGCGTAATTTCTTCACCCGGCTGCGCCGCTACCTTTTCAGCGCGCGTTCCGTTCCCCGGGAATTCAATGATAACTTCATCTATCCGGGAGACAGCAGCGTTTCCTTGCGGGACCGTCCCCCGGCGAATTTCCGCAGCGTCATCGATCAGAGTCTGGAGGCCTGGCGCTGTGATCCGCTGGCCCGCAGGATCGTTTCCCTGACGACGCAGTTCAGTGTGGGACGGGGCTTCCGTATCGGGGCAGATGACCCTGCATCGGATGATTTTCTGCATGAATTCTGGGAACATCCGCTGAACCGCATGGACGCACGGCTGACGGAATGGAGCGATGAGCTGTGCCGGACCGGCAACCTGTTCATCATGATCTCTTCCGACGGCAGCGGGATGAGTTATGTCCGGGCGATCCCTGCCGGACTGATCGAGGAGATCGTTTCCATGGAAAATGACATTGAACAGCCGGCGCTTTTCCGGCTGCGTCAGGTCTCCGCGGACGGGGACCTGCACATCCCGGAGCTGAAAACGGTGCTGCCTGCCACAGTTCCGGATTCGGAAAACGGGGAAGCGATGCTCCATTTCACCGTCAACCGCCCCATCGGGGCGCAGTGGGGTGAGCCGGATCTGGCTCCGGTCCTGGACTGGCTGAAC
>JAFRIR010000133.1 GCA_017432685.1 Flexilinea sp.
ACGTGGCAGTGTGCAGCGGCGGATTGTAGTAAATAGTAGGTAGTAGGTAGTAGATAATAGGTTATAAAAAATCCCGCGGAAGCACGGGATTTTTTGTACTTAAGATGGTATAGCTTATAGCGGCTGAGGGGTTGAAGAGGCCCGTCCGTTCGGCGGGGGGAAGAGTTCTTCAAATTCTGCCTGGCTGAGGGTTTCCACTTCCAGCAATTTCTCGGCAACGAGCACAAGTTTTTCGTCATATTCTCGCAGGATTGACTTCGCCTGCTCATAGGCATCCTGGACCATGCGCTTGATTTCCACATCGATGCTCTCCGCGACAGATTCAGAATAATTACGCTGTTCGGAGATCTCACGACCGAGAAAGACCATCTCATCCTTCTTGCCATATGCCATCGGGCCGAGCTTACTCATGCCAAGCTGTGTCACCATTGAGCGTGCCAGCTGAGAACAGCGTTCGATGTCATTGGAAGCGCCGGAGGTGATGTCATCAAACTTCAGCTCTTCGGCTGCCCGTCCACCCATCAGGGAGACCATTTCCGCCAGCAGCTGTTTCTTTGAGTTCAGCACCCGGTCTTCAGACGGCAGATGCATAGTGTAACCACCTGCCGCACCGCGTCCAATGATAGTAATGCGGTGGACCGGGTCACATTCCGGCAGAACGTTCATGATCACGGCATGACCGGCTTCATGGTAAGCAATGATGCGGCGCTCAGCGCGGGAAATGACACGGCTTTTCTTTTCAGGCCCCATCATGACCTTTTCGATGGCTTCCTGAAATTCGGCATTGCCGATGGAATGCTTGTTACGGCGGGCAGCAAGGATCGCAGCCTCGTTCACAAGGTTTTCCAGGTCAGCGCCGACAAAACCGGTAGTTCCGCGGGCAATTTTTGCCAAATCGACATCAGATTCGATGGGCTTACCCTTAGTATGAACCCCAAGGATCAACTCACGTCCGCGTACATCCGGGCGGTCAATGACGACCTGACGGTCAAAACGTCCCGGACGCAGCAGGGCAGGATCCAGAATGTCCGGACGGTTGGTGGCCGCGATAACGATCACGTTGGTATCCGTCCCGAAGCCGTCCATCTCCACCAGCATCTGGTTCAGGGTCTGCTCCCGTTCATCATGGCTGCCGCCGAGTCCGGCACCGCGCTGACGCCCGACAGCATCAATTTCATCAATAAAAATGATGCACGGACTGTTTTTGCGTGCCTGGTCAAACAGGTCACGAACACGGCTGGCTCCGACACCGACGAACATTTCCACGAATTCAGAACCACTGATGGAAAAGAAAGGCACGCCCGCTTCCCCGGAGACAGCTTTTGCCAGCAGTGTTTTCCCGGTACCGGGAGAACCAACCAGCAACACACCTTTCGGGATCCGTGCACCGAGTGAAGTGAACTTTTGCGGCTCTTTCAGGAATTCGACCACTTCCGCCAGTTCCGCCTTGGACTCCTCAATTCCCGCCACATCCGCAAAGGTGACCGTGGGACGGTCCCCTTTGAGCATCTTGGCATGGGATTTACCGAAGCTCATCGGACCGGCACCGCCGCCCTGCTGTCGGAAGAAGAAAACCATAAACGCTCCGAAAAGGATGATGGGCAGGAAAGAAATCAGAAGCGAAAGCGCCGTCATCCATGCTGAGGGCTGCTTGACTTCAATGCTAATGTTTTTTGTAGAAAGGTCAGAAGACTCCACACCTAAAATCGAAAGTTGTTCCAACAGCGTCGCATTCGATTCTATATAGGTTTTTGCACTGTTTCTTGCGTCATTAAACCTCACCGTCACCTGGTTGTCATCTATCGACAGGCTTTTGACACGGTGAGTCTTGATGGATTCAGCCAACTCATTGACAGACATCACATCGCTGGAAGTCCGTTCACCGGAAAATGCATAAATAACAAGCGAAATAATGCCGATAATGAGCAGGAAGTAAACAATGGTAGATTGTTTGTTTTGCTGATTCACTTTATAATACCTCCTGTCAAATTACACTCCATTATACCAATGGAAACAGAAGTTTTCATCGAAATGGAAAAATTCTATTGAGAAATTAATAAAACGGTAAAGACAAAATATCTTTACCGTTTCTTCACGGGAAATAAGCGAATCAGACGCGGGTAACGTAATTGCCGTTGGTGGTGTCAACACGAATGGTGTCACCTTCTTTGACGAAGTTCGGAACCATCACCTTGGCGCCGGTCTCAACAGTAACCTGTTTAGTCACACCGGTAGCTGTATCGCCCTTGACAGCAGTTTCAGCGCTTGTCACAAGCAGATCCACATTGATCGGCAGTTCAACATCGATGATCTCATCATGATAGAACGTCAGCTTCACACCGATGCCTTCTTTCAGATACGGAGCCGCGTCAACAAGAACACTGGCGGGAACTGCAGGCTGTTCAAAGGTTTCATTATTCATGAAATAGTAAAAATCACCATCGCTGTAAAGGTAATTTACATTCTGGAAATCCAGAGAAACATCCTGAACACGGTTTCCGGAAGTGAATGTCCGTTCGAATGTTGCTCCGGTGCGGAGGTTGCGGGCTTTGATACGAATGGAAGCGTTGCCGCGGCCTGACTTGTTGTGTTCATAATCCAAAACCTTCAGCAGGTTGCCATCGATCTCAAAGGTTACGCCTTTACGTAATTCATTTACATCAATCATAATTTACTCTCATTCTGTTAGAAAATCTCACAGTTTGCGTCAAAACGGACAAACAGCATTTTGATTATAACACATTTTTTCTGCCGGAGCTTCAGCAGGTTATAATCCTCTGTTTTTGGTAATCCGAGGCCATTTCAGATCTAAAAATCATTGGCTGACGACCCTTTTTATACTCACCGAATTGATCGCTACTTTTGAATCAGGAGACTCAGAGACATTTTTGATCCAAAGTTCATTATCATAGACCTTTTCGGTCAATTCGAATTCATATTTCAGCAGCTCATCATTCTGTTCAAGCGGAGCGATATAAATCGAACGGCTCTCCTCCCCATAAGCGCATCGGACTTCAGTTTCTGAAAGATTGTTTCCTTCGATTACGATCTCATATTTTCCAGGCCACAGGGTTTGGTAAGGGCCACGAGAAACGCCGCCTTCATAAAGGACCCTGTGGTCTCCAATATCTTCGCCGTTTTCGACCCACTGATTTTCTCCGAAAACAAAATCATACCCAGGATAAAGCGTATCGATCAGATGATCGTAATTCTCAAAACCATAAATTTTATAATGGTCTGAATTGTATATTACCTTCGCATCTTTCAGCTGTTCTCTCCAGTTATTGTTATTATCTTCACCAGCTGTAAAAAGCAGAAAAGTCTTCCCAACAGGATGTGTTGTATCATGACTGACTTTCTGAAGCCATTTGAAAGTTTGATCAATATCCGTCACAAGTGTGACCCCGATGTCATGCGTTCCGTCAATGATGTTCCAAACGTCAAGAGTCCCGTTTGAAAATTCAGTCAAAATGTTCGCAAACCAGAAAGTTGCATAACCATTTTCATATCCCTCAGATACAAGAACTTTCGCAATGCGGCGAAGCTCTGCATCCGGGTCGTAATTCCATTTTGAAACATAGTAATTCAAGCCCCTGAGCGCAGTCAGCAGCACAAGTCCTGCAAGGAATCCGGTGGAAACTGCTTTCTTCCAGTTGACCTGCCCGGCAAACAGGGCTGCAAGCGGAAATGATAAGCAAACAAGAGAGATGTTATAACGTGGATTGTAATACATCGAGCTAAGCGAATAAAACACAACGAAAAAGATATAGGAAGAAGCCGTAAATGCTGTGATCCGTGCATATTCCGGGCTGATTTTCTGGCGACTCCTGAACGCATACCAGACCGAAATAATCGTCATGAGTATCCAGGAGGCACAAACCACATTGTTCAAAAGAGAATCAGAAAACAGTTTCCCCGTTGTATAACCAAATGTCCGTCCAAAAGAAGTAATGATGCCATCAACTATTGATGTGAATCGTTCACTGCTGAATTCGATGTAACTGACACTGCTCCAGGTATCGAAACTGTAAATTTCGGCAAGGATTTTTATGTTGATCATCCAGCCGATGATGCTGCCGGCAAGGGAAACTGCCGAGAAGACAAACCATTTTTCACCCCTCGTTTTTTTAAAATAAGGCAGGAGCATGATGGCCGATGCAGCGAACAGAGGAATATAAGTAAAAAACAATTGTCTCTGCCCGCCCAAACCGACAATGATTGCAAAAAGAAAGGAAAAGAGCAGCAGCGCTTTTGCTTTCCATCCGGTCAGTTCCAAATAAAACTCTGCAATCACCAGTGTGAACAGTGTAATAACAATAACCGGAAAATACTGTCCGCCCATCAACGTAAATTGATAATAATCATTCGAAAAAGGAATGAAAAATACCGCCGCAGTCAGTGGAAAAAATTTACTGAAATGACACACACGGCTCAGTGCCCAATAGACAGCCAGCAATATGATATACATGCAGGCAGAAGAAAGAACCCGAACCAGATGCCAGCTGTCCGTAAAATGAAAGAAGAAAGAATAAATGATGTTAGGGCTTAGAACTCTCAGTTCCGTTGAATAATGCCAATTTCTGGAAAGAATGCTGTTTTCCTCTGCCAAAATGCTGCCAAGCAGCACCTCACTGGACTCGTCGGAGGAAAGTGTGTTATTCTTTTTCAGCCTGACGTAATTGATCGTGCCCAGCAAACATACGATCAATAACAAGTATGAAATGATCTGAAAAAGAGAAATTTTCTGCTTCCCGATTTTCATCTGCTTCTCCGATCACTCAAAAAGTGCTTCAACTGCCTCGACAGAAAGCTCGGCATATTTTGTCAGCCGAATGTCCGCATCGACCATTTGGGAGACAGGCACCGAGGTGGCGATGCCGACACATTTCATTCCGGCATTTTTCGCACCCTTCATTCCCGCGAGGGAATCTTCAAACACCACACAGCGCTCGCAGGGAACATTATTCAGCGCTGCCGCCAGACGAAACACATCGGGGGCTGGTTTGGAAGGCAGCAGATAGCCGGAAGAAATGTTTGCAAATTTCTCCAGTATCCCGACCTTATCCAGTGCGCGGATCACATTCGGCAGCCAGGAAGTCGAGGCAATTGCCATCGGATAGCCCTTTGCATGGAATCCATCGAGCACACGTTCCACACCGGGAAGCAGCCGGATACCGCCGTCCGGCGAACTCATCAGATATTCATTGGCGAAACGCAGGTAATCGTCGGTCATTGCAGCCATACGGTCCGGCGGAATTTCACCTTCGATATGTGCACGAAAAAAAACCTCGGGCGTAGCCCCGAAGAAACGAGTCCTGTATTCCTCTTCCGAGGTAGTGAAAGGCCCCAGATGATATTTATCATAAACACCACGGTACGCCTCATAATAAAGGCGTACCGAGTCAACGATCGTTCCATCCAGGTCCCAGAGAATACTTATCATAACCAGTAATCAGTGGTCAGTGGTCAGTAAGCAGTTATCAGTTGTATAAGTCCGGCAGCAAAACAGCAGATTTTCAGCTGAATCTCCGGTCACTAATCACCGACCACTGACCACTTTTATATTAATACAATTTCGCGCCTGCCGGGATGTGTGGATCCACCATCAGCAGCTGCAGTTTTTCTTCACCGTTTTCGCGGTGGATCGCGGAAAGCAGCATCCCTTGTGACTCCACGCCCATCATCGGGCGAGGCGGCAGGTTGACGATCGCGATCAGAGTCTTCCCGATCAACGTTTCCGGTTCATAATAGCCATGAATACCACTCAGGATCGTCCGTTCGTTTTCCGTGCCATCGTCCAGCGTGAACTTGAGCAGCTTTTTGCTCTTCGGAACAGCCACACAGTCTTTCACCTTGACCGCCCGGAAATCAGACTTCGAGAAGGTTTCAAAGTCGACAAAGTCCTTGAAAAGCGGCTCGATTTCCACATTGGAAAAGTCAATCTTTTCGGGCCCAGCAGCTGCCGCGGTTTCTTCTGCAGCCGCTTCCGCTTCACCGTTGCCGCGATCCCGCAGATGCGGGAAGAGCAGCACTTCACGGATGGTGGAGCTGTCTGTCAGCAGCATGGTCAGACGGTCAATGCCCATACCGAAACCGCCGCAGGGGGGCATACCGTAACGCATGGCGCGCAGGTAATCTTCATCGATCGGGTTGTTTTCGTCGTCATCCTTGTCATAGGAGCGTCCCATCTCCAGGAAACGGACCTCCTGATCGATCGGGTCATTCAGTTCGGTGAAGGCATTGCACAGCTCCATACCGGCGACAAATCCCTCAAAGCGTTCGGTGGTCGTCGGATCGTCCGGCTTGCGTTTAGCCAGCGGGGAGATCTCCCACGGGTAATCGTAAAGGAAGGTCGGTTGTACAAAAGTCGGCTCCAGATAATCACCCACCAGCTGATCGATCAGTTTTCCGCGCGGAGTTCCCGGTTTGAACTGGATGCCTTTGGCTTTCATCGCGTCTGCCAGCGCTTCCGTTGTCGGATATTCAGCAATGTCGATACCGGCGGTATCAATGATGCCCTGACGCATATTGACGCGGTTCCAGGGTTTGCCGAAATCGATCTCGATGCCGTTATAGGTGAATTTGGTAGTGCCGAGTGTCTGCTGGGCAGTATAGCGCAGCATTTCCTCAACGAAATCCATCACTTTCAGATAATCAAAATAGGCACAGTAAAACTCGACCTGAGTGAATTCCGGGTTGTGTTTATAAGAGACACCCTCATTGCGGAAGTCACGGCCGATCTCATAAACCCGGTCCAGACCACCCACCAACAGACGCTTCAGATAAAGCTCAAAGGAAATGCGCAGGAACAGGTCCTGGTGCAGCTGGTTGTGATGTGTCACAAACGGACGGGCTGCCGCACCGCCGTAGATCGGCTGAAGGATCGGGGTCTCCACCTCAAGGAAATCATTGGAATCCAGAAAAGAGCGAATGGCGCTGACGATCTTCGCGCGTTTGCGGAAAATGTCTTTCACACCGTCATTCACAACCAGATCAGCATAACGCTGTCGGTACCGCAGCTCCGGATCATTCAGGCCGGTATAGCTGACCTTTTTCCCGTCAACGACCTCTTCCTTGGCAGCCGGAAGTGCAGAGACTGCTTTCGCCAGCATGCGGATATCAGTCACCATCAGAGAAAGTTCGCCGGCTTTCGTGCGCATCATCGTGCCTTTGGCTTCCACAAAGTCACCGAGGTCAAAATAGTCCTTAAAGAACTGTAATTTTTCACCCATCTCATTGACGCGCAGGAAGAGCTGCAGCCTGCCGGTGGAATCTTCAATGTGCGTGAAAGCCAGTTTGCCCATCACGCGCAAACTGCGCATCCTGCCGGCAAGAATATATTCGGTAGTGTCGGTTTCGCCCTTTGCTTCTGCCGCTTCATAGGCTTCGCAGGCTTTTTTGATCGTGCTGTTTACATAGGAACGCGTCGGGTAGGGTTCAATATGATTTTCTTTCAGTTTGTTGATTTTCTCTACCCGGATTTTTTCGAGATCGTTCAGGTCCATGGATTCACCTTCTCTTCAATTGATTCGACAAAAAGTCAGAAACTATTATAAATAAGAAATAAGAAATGATTCAGTTAAGGAAGCGCTGATAAATGCCGGTTTCACGACAAACGAGTCAGCACAACCTGTTCTGTCGACTCAATCCTGAGTCAACGAAAACAGGTCACTTTAACTCATTCTTCCAGTTTCGGGGCAGCAATCTGGTTATAAAGGGATTCGATCACACCCAGGTTGAATTCCGAAACGATCCTCGGCATATCGGTGAGGTCAAACAAAGAAACGATGCTGGGGATGCCGGTCCAGAAAAAGAGGAACATCGCCATTGCGGATTTTCGTTTGCCGAGATAAGCCCGCTGCAGACCGAATATGCCGCCCACCAGGGTAAGGATCAGCGCACTGGAAAGATTTTTACGCGTGTTCTGATACACCGCATTGACTGTCCCGATCCGGTCAGCCGGAACCGCGGCAAGATATTGATTACCGCGTCCGTTATTCAGTGCAGCCTGCTGGATCGAATGATTGAGGCGAATCGCCAGGTAAACAATGATTCCAAAAAATATAACGATCGTTAAACCGAGAATAACCAGCGCACCGGTTGGAGTAGCGTTCAATAAAAGTTCAAATTCATTCATAAATGTCTTCTTTCCGGGAACCTCTAAAACATTACTTTGTCCCGAGGGGATTCAGAGAACAAATTCTCTGAATCCCCTCGGGAGGTCTCCGGGGGCTGCCGCCCCCATACCCCCGCCCGATTATTTTTAGAGATACCCTTCCGTATTACTTTCCTGTACGCTGGTTTGCACAGCCTTCCACAAAGAAAACGACCGCTTTATCGAATTGTTCCTGTGTCAGCCTTTCCGCATCAACAGCAAACGCGTAAGCCTTTTCGTCCATCGTCTTCACAACACCGCGGGCTATGAGCATGGATTGATATTTATCGATTTCTACCATTGTACCCGCTATTTGACGGTCTTCAAAGAACTCAGCCCCATATACGCCGCTGATGTCATTGTCCGTTTCCTTCGAAAGACGGAGCAGCAGCTTTCCGTTCTCGCCAAATTCATATTCAATTTCCGCCACCACGTCGGCAATGACCGCATAATAACCGGTCTTCGCACCAAAATCCTCCGGCAGTTCCGGCATTGTTATACCCAGCATCGCGTTCAGCGCTTCCGCAGAAGGATATTGTTTCACAGGGTTCGGCATCATCACGGCAGCAGGCTCTTCCGGGAAAAGATCTGCCGGCTGCGGAAGGTTTTCAGTATGCGACATAGCCTTCAAGCCGGCAGCCAGATAAGTTTCCTGATAGATCTCAAGCAAATAATCCTCCACTTCCTGTGCGGTGAAAGCCTCAGGCGTATCAACCAGGCCTTCGGCCACTCCGCGCAGATATTCGGCATATTCGATGTTTTCCGCTTCCTCCCCGCTGGCTGCAAGCAGATCGTAGTATTCCTGGTCCAGGAGCTGGAGGGCATATTCAAACAGCATCCCGGTCGAAATCGATTCACTCGGGTCAGACGCAAGTCCAAGGAAAAGTGTCATATTAAACAGCGCATCATAAGCGTCGTCGATCTGCTGAGGAGAAGCATTTTCATATTGTACGATCCCCCAGGCACGGATCAAAGCCTGCGTTACGACCTGACTCTCCGTATCGTTGAGTTTTTGGAGCAGAGCCTCCCCGTTGTTGTCAAGATAAGACTTTACGCTTCCGAACAGTTCGCTCAATTCTTCCTGCGTATGAACAGGGATATACTCACCGGTTTCTATCTGGGCCGAAGCAGCGAAAAAAACGCTCAGCAGAAGCAGAATAACCGGAATGATCTTCAAAAGCATAGCATTCTGTCTTTTCATCGGAACTCCTCCTTTTTCTATTGTACCCGCAAATGAGGCTGTCCGTGAATCACAGAGAAAGATTCAGGTGACAGGAAAAGTTGTAACAATTGGTATTACGAAAATTTATATCAGTGGTAATATACATAATTATTTTGAATCCTTTGCTGCATTTCAGGCTGTGAACAGCAAAGAAAGGCGGGTATGGAAACGAAATATATCGCAGCATTGGCCGCATTCCTCGGCGGATCACTGATTTCACTGATCAATGCAATCATCACCGCGAAACAAGTCAAATCAGAGAATCAATCACTCGGAAGTACCCCGATCCTTCGTCAGGCGCTCAGTTTTGTTTATCTGGCAGGAACCTATTTTGTTGTGAAAAAACTCGGAATTGACTACATGATGCCATTGATCGGGGCTGCGGTCGGGCTGACAGTCCCTGCGATTTTGTTCACCATTACCATTGCCAAAAACATGAAAGGAGATGATTGAATATGGGTGAAGCATCAGAAGTGGTTATTCCGCTGTTCGGGATTCTGGACATCACCGGTGAAGTCATCACAATGTGGCTGATCATCGCAGCCCTTGCGGTCCTCTCCATCTATGTCGGGAAACACCTTCAGGAACGCCCGGGAAAGCTGCAAAACATCATCGAGACCGGTGTTGAATATCTTGACAACAGTTTTTCCGCCAATCTTGGAAAAGAACGTGCCCGGAAATATTTTTACTTCCTCGGCTCCTTGTTCATCTTCATTATATTTGCCAACTACTCCGGCCTGATCCCCGGTGTTGGATTGATAAAGCATCTGAAGGCACCGACGTCTTCCCTTTCCGTTACGGTCGGATTGGGCGTCTGCACTTTTTTCTTTCTCCAGGGAGCCAGCATCCAGGCAAAAGGGATCAAAGGCTATATCAAGCATTTTATTTCGCCGATCATCGTGATGCTGCCGCTGCTGGCGTTGGATGAGATCATCAAACCGGTCTCTCTCTCCCTGCGGTTGTTCGGGAACATTTTCGGTGAGGAAGCGGTGCTGGAACAGTTTTATGAGATCCTGCCCATCGGAGCTCCGCTGGTGATGATGGTTCTTTCCCTGCTGTTCTGCGCCCTGCAGGCCATTGTTTATACCACGCTGGTTTCTATTTATCTTGACGAAGCCACGGAAGTGGAAGAGAAATAAGAAATAAGAATTAAGAAATAATGTATCTATTGAGAACGGAGCACACGGAGACTGCTCTGATGCTGCGGCGAAGCCCGCACAGCAGGGCTGTATCTCGTGATGCGTTGCCAGGTTCTGAACAGTTACTAAGAAATAAGAAAAAGAGGAATATTATGAGTGAAAACGCCATTTATGCTATTGCTGCCGGGGTCGTGATGACCATCAGCACCATCACCCCTGCCATCGCGCAGGGCCTTACTTCCAAAGCCGCCATGGAATCCATTGCCCGCCAGCCGGATGCCGCGGGAAACATCCGTTCTACACTGATCGTGTCCCTGGCCCTGATGGAAGCGCTGGCAATCTACGGTTTGCTGATCGCATTCATGCTGATTTCGCACATCGCATAAAACGGAAAGTGCATCATGACGATTCAGATATCTCTGGTCATCTGGACGGTCATCGGTTTCGTTGTCCTGTCGCTGATCCTGGACCGCTTTCTTTTCAAACCGCTGCTGAAAGTCATGGATGACCGGAATGAGAAGATCAAAGCCGGTGAAGAGCAGCGCCGTCAGGAGCTTGAGCGCCGGGAAAAGACCCGCAAAGCGCTGGAGATCTCCAATGCTGCCCGGGAGCAGGAAGCGCTGAAAGCTGCGGAGCGGGAACTCAGCAACGAACAAAAGAAAACCGAGACAATCGTTGCTGATAAAAAGGCAGAATACGACGCTGAACTGAAAAAGATCAGTAAAGAATTTGAAGAAAAAACCAGTGCGGCAGAGAAAAATCTTTCTGAAAGCATTGAGAAGCTGGCATTGAAATACGTGAAGACGCAGATTTTGTAGAGGGGTCATGCCGCGAATTATTTATGTACTCATCAACACACTGCTGCTCATCCTGATCATTTACCTCATCGGGCGGAAAATGATCGTCAATATATTCCGGGGCCGCCGTGAAAAAATCAACCAGGCGCTGGATGAGATCGCGGAGCCCATTCCTCCGATTGAAGAAGATGATCCGGTGAAACCGATCGTGAGCCGCAACCAGGCCGCGATCGATGCGGAGATCGCACACCGTGAAAAATTGCTGGCTGAGCTTAAGGAAAAGTTTGACCGGGATCAGGAGGCTCTGCAGCGGGAAGCTCTTTTGAAATCCAGGAGCAACCTCGTCCAGCTGACAATGGACAAAGCCCGGGAATACATGAAATCCGAGGAATTTCTGCAATCCATGCGGGATCAGGAAGACAAGGTCGCGGATCGTATTCTCAGTCTCATCAAGCTGACACCCGGGGATATGATGTACCTCGAAAGAAAAGGGAAACTTTATGTTTCTCTCTTTTCCTCATATCCGCTCAAACTCTCCACCATCGGACGTATCCATGAGGCAACAGACAAATTACTGGAAGAAGTCGGAGGGATCACATCTTTCCGCATTGTGGACAATGAGGAAGGCCTGATCGGCGGCTTCCGGCTGAGGATCGGTGACACCGTTTATGACTATACGGTGAAAGATCGCTTGTATATGCTGCAGCAGGCATTGAACAACATGCCCCTGAAGGAAACAGACTTCAAGAGCATGCTGGACAAAATGCGCAAGACTGTTGACAAGATCGATATTGATGTTGACATTTTCCAGCTTGGCCGTGTTCTTTCCGTTTCAGACGGCATCTGCTGGCTGGACGGCCTGGCAGACATTATGTATGGCGAACTGGTCGAATTTCTCGATACGCCCAAGAGAAAAACAGGGATGGTTATGGATGTTCAGCCGGACAAAATCGGTGTAATGATCTTCGGCCGCTTCGAACATATTGAAACCTATACCCGTGTCCGCCGGCTTGGACAGATGGCAGAAGTGCCGGTAGGTGAGGAATTGCTGGGACGTGTCGTGAATGCTTTAGGTGAACCGATCGACGGGAAAGGCCGTATCTGGAGCCATGAGACCCGTCCGATCGAATACGCGGCACCGGCCATTCCCGACCGTCAGCCCGTCAAAGTCCCGCTGGAAACCGGCATCAAGGCGATCGACGCCCTGGTTCCGATCGGCCGCGGACAGCGTGAATTGATCATCGGTGACCGTCAAACCGGGAAAACCTCCATCGGGGTCGACACCATCATCAATCAAAAAGGCAAGGATGTCATCTGCATCTATGTCGCCATCGGACAAAAGGAGACCACCGTCGCCTCCATCGTCGACCGCCTGCAGAAAGAAGGTGCGATGGAGTACACGACAGTCGTCTGTGCCGCTGCTTCCGATTCCGCTTCGCTGCAGTACATCGCGCCCTTTGCCGGCACAGCCATGGCCGAGTATTTCATGTACAAGGGCAAAGACGTGCTGATCATTTATGATGACCTTTCCAAACATGCCATCGCCTACCGCGAGCTATCGCTGCTGCTGCACCGTCCCTCCGGCCGTGAAGCGTACCCGGGTGACATTTTCTACCTGCACTCCCGGCTGCTGGAACGCTCTGCCAACATCATTGACGAAGCCGGCGGCGGCTCCATCACCGCCCTGCCGATCATCGAAACCCTGGCAGGCGACATTTCCGCCTACATCCCGACCAACGTGATCTCCATCACGGACGGTCAGATCTTTTTGGAAAGCGATCTGTTCAACGCCGGGCAGCGCCCTGCGGTCAATGTAGGTCTTTCCGTTTCCCGTGTCGGCGGTTCGGCTCAGACAAAGTTCATGAAACAAGTCGCTTCCAACCTGCGCACCGGCCTTGCACAGTACCGCGAATATGCTTCCTTCACCCAGTTCGGCGCTGAAATCGACGAAGCGACCCGCAAGACACTGGCAACCGGGGAACGGATGATGGCCGCGCTGAAACAGGACCGCTACAGCCCGATGCCTACCTGGGAACAGGCGCTGCTGATCTATGCCGTTTCCAACGGCGCCGCTGACAGCTGGGATCCCGCTCAGATCGGCGATTTCGAAAAGAAACTGCTCCAGTGGTTCAAGAACACACAGGGACCGCTTTGCGAAGAGATGAAAACCGGGAGAAAGCTGGATAAAGAAACAAAGGCAAGGCTTGATGAAGCCCTGGCAGCGTTTGGAAAGACAGCCTGATCATGGCAGCATTGCAGGTATTGCGGAAGCGCTATAAGAGCATCCAGGCCACCGCGGATATGTGCTCCGCGATGAAGACTGCCTCATCCGTGAAATACGCAAAGATCTCGAAGGTCCTTGCCAACATTGAGGCCTATTCCCGCGCCTGTGATGACACGCTGGCTCTCTTCGGGGATGCCGTGCTCTCCCGCCGCACCGAAACCATAAAACCGGGTAACTGCCTGGTCCTGATTTCCAACAACCGCGGCTTTTGCGGCGGATTCAACGGGGAGCTGCACCGCTTCTTCGAAAGCAAGCTTGCGGAAGAGCAGCTTCCCCCGCATCTGATCGTTTTCGGTCAAAAAGGCGCTGCCTTCTGTAAAGGGAAGAACATTGATTTTGAAAGCATGCCGCTGGAAGATATCCCGTCCTACTCTGACGCGGAAGCATTGACTGCCAAACTCTTTGAGCTTTATGCCTCAGGAGAAGTCAATAAGGTCATCCTGATCTATCAGCATTTTGAAAACATGATGACCCAGACACCGACGGCTGAAACGATCCTGCCGCATCCGCACAATCATGACGCGGAGGAAAAGGAAATGCTTTTCCTGCCGGACCGTCAGACAGCCCTGCAGACGCCTGCCATGTACTGCCTGATCAACAGTGTGTACGGCATCCTGCTGGGACACTGCGCGGGGATCCAGGCCGCCACCTCGATCGCAATGCGCAGCGCCTGTGACAACGCGGACAAATCCCTGGAAAAGCTGGAGATCCTGATCAACCGCATTCGCCAGTCTGAAGTGACCAACAGCGTGATCGAAACATCATCTTACCTGCTAAGTGAATAATGAGGAGTGAACATGGCAAAAGGAAACATCGGAAGAATTACACGTATCAGCGGACCGGTCGTTGACGTTATCTTTGAGCAGGTCTCCGGCGTCCCGGACATTTTCCACGCGGTGGAAGTCCAGCTCCCGAACGGAGAGTCCGAAATTCTTGAATGCCTTCAGCAGCTTGGAAACGGAGAAGTCCGCTGCATCGCCATGCAGCCGACCGACGGCCTTTCCCGCGGGATGCAGGCCACCGATACCGGCGCACCCATCAGTGTCCCGGTGGGCAACTGCATGCTTGGCCGCATGAGCAATGTACTCGGGAAACCGATCGACCGTGCCGGCGAAATCGTTACCGATGAATACTGGCCGATCCATCATAAAGCGCCGAAATATACCGATATCGTTCCCTCGCAGGACATCCTCGAAACCGGGATCAAGGTCATTGACCTGATGACCCCTTATGCCCGCGGCGGCAAGATCGGTCTTTTCGGCGGCGCCGGTGTGGGCAAGACCGTGCTGATCATGGAACTGATCCGCAACATCGCCTATGAGCATGACGGCTATTCCGTTTTTGCCGGTGTCGGGGAGCGTTCCCGGGAAGGGAATGACCTCTGGAATGAGATGAAAGACTCCGGTGTTCTGGACAAGACCGCCCTGGTATTCGGTCAGATGAACGAGACCGCGGGCGCCCGTCTGCGGGTACCGCTGGCAGGGCTGACGATCGCCGAATATTTCCGGGAA
Source organism: Flexilinea sp. (assembly GCA_017432685.1). GTDB lineage: Bacteria > Chloroflexota > Anaerolineae > Anaerolineales > Anaerolineaceae > Flexilinea. Next base: position 15,109 of record JAFRIR010000133.1, read on the forward strand.
AATTCCCACAAAGACGTGCTGCTGTTCATCGACAACATCTTCCGCTTCACCCAGGCCGGCTCGGAAGTTTCCGCACTGCTGGGACGTATGCCCTCCGCAGTAGGGTACCAGCCGACGCTGGCATCCGAGATGGGTATGCTGCAGGAACGCATCGTCTCCACCCGTAACGGATCCATCACCTCTGTCCAGGCGATCTACGTACCGGCAGACGATCTGACCGACCCGGCTCCTGCCACCACCTTCTCCCATCTGGACGCCACCACCGTCCTTTCCCGCAACATCGTGGAACTGGGCATCTATCCGGCGGTTTCTCCGCTGGAATCTTCCTCCCGCATGCTTTCCGCGGATGCGGTCGGACAGCGTCACTATGAGACAGCCAAAGAAGTTCAGCGCATCCTGCAGCGCTATCAGGAACTGCTGGACATCATCGCCATCCTCGGCATGGAAGAACTCTCTGAAGAAGACCGCCGGACCGTCAACCGTGCCCGCCGCGTCCAGCGTTTTATGAGCCAGCCCTTCCATGTTGCCGAAAGCTTCACGGGCATCCCGGGGGAATTTGTGCGCATGGAAGATACCATCAAGGGCTTTGAAGCAATCCTCGGCGGGGACTGCGACAACATCCCGGAACAGGCCTTCATGCTTTCCGGCAACATCGACAGCGTTTACGCCAAAAGCAAGGAACTATGAGCCCGCTGACACTGAAGATCGTGACCCCGGAAGGGAATGACCAAACCGTTTCCTGTGACAGCGTGAACCTTTGGATGGCCCCGGACAGCAAAGGCAGGGGAGAAGGGAGCTTCGGCATCCGCAAAGGTCATGCCGAGGCGGTCATCGCCCTCGGCAGCGGTCCGCTGGAGGCGCATTTGGAAGGGAAATCTGTTTTTTCAGCCCGCACGGAAGGCGGATTCGCCACGGTGCTTCACGATACCGTGACCGTCGTCACCCCCAAACTGAAAATTTCCGGGTGACAATGGGGTCGGTTGCCCGGAGGCACGGTAAGCCTTGTCATGGGAACATGACAAGCGCGAAGTGCCGGAGCGGAACCGTCCCCATCTGTCACGTGATGATTAAGCAATCAGGTCGCAAGTGACAGCGGAGACGGTTCCCTCTGCACCCTCATCAACCTGCAAGTGATAGATAAAATCTAATCCTGATGACTGCCCGGGAAGTTTCCCCTGAGGTGCGCCGGGCAACCGGCCCGCTGTCACATAACACCTTTATCCCGGCGGTTTCGACGCCAGAATCCTCCGGATATCTGCTGCCATCACCGGTTCAAAGCGGGCGAAAAGCGGATCCGCAGCGAGAAACTCCATTTCGTCAAAGGTAAAGGTGAGCGATCCGTCGTCTGACTCCCGGCTTCGTTCCATCACCCGCTGCAGGATCTTCACAAATGGCGGGAGCTGTGAATCGGAGCACGCGGAGACCGGATTATTGCCAGGCGCAACAATGGTACGTCCCTGCTGTGCCGGCGAAGCGGCAGCAGCAGATACGTCCCGTTGTGCTTCCGATTTCTTATTTCTTATTTCTGATTTCTTATTTTCCAAAGTTTCTGATTTCTTATTTTCCAAAGTTTCTGATTTCTTATTTTCTTTACTTCCTTCTTCATTTTCCAGGGCGTCCGCTACTTTTCCATGAGAACCGGCTTTGCTGAGCTGTTCCCGGTGGGGAAGCACGAGGGGACGGTTTTCCTGCTGCCGCGAAGCCGGCTTCGGAGCACAATGGGGACGGTTTTCCTGCTGCCGCGAAGCCGGCACAGGAGAACTGTCACCTTGTGCGTCCGATTGGGAAGAGCCACCCTGCAATTGCCCGCACATGGGGACAGTTCCTGCGTGTTGGCTTTGCAACAACGCAGAAACCGTCCCCGTGTTTGATGCGGGGTCAGATTCCTCCGACTCATGCTGCGCACGGGTCTGCGAAATCCGACCCCCTGTCATTCCGGCAGCAGCAGTTGCCGGAAACGCCGGTGCATGGCGGAAGGCAGGGGCTTCGTCGTTTTCTCTATGAATTCTTCCTGTCCAGCTTTTTTCGGAAAAAGCCAGACCATGTGCA
>JAFRIR010000134.1 GCA_017432685.1 Flexilinea sp.
ACGATGGTGCAGAAATCGGCCGCTTCCTTGATCTCCTTCAGCTTGTGGGTGATCAGGATGATGGACTTGCCTTCAGCGGTCAGGTTGTGCATGATCTGGATCAGTTCCACGATCTCCTGCGGGGTGATGGCTGCGGTCGGTTCGTCCAGGATCAGGATGTCCGCACCGCGGTAAAGCACCTTCAGGATCTCGGCACGCTGCTGCATACCGACGGAAATATCCTCGATCTTCGCGTCCGGGTCCACGTTCAGCCCGTAGCGCTGGGAGATCTCGATCACCTGCTGCCGGGCTTTGGCGAAGTCCACCCGTCCGAAGGATTTGGTTGGCTCCATCCCGAGGATGATGTTTTCGGTGACGGTAAAGGGCGGGACCAGCATAAAGTGCTGGTGGACCATACCGATCCCCAATTCGATAGCCTTGTTCGGGTCTTCGATCGTGACCTTCTTCCCGTTGATGAATATCTCACCGGAAGTCGGCTGATAGAGACCGTACAGGATGTTCATCAAAGTGGATTTCCCCGCGCCGTTTTCCCCGAGGATCGCGTGGATCTCGCCTTTGTGAACCGTCAGCTGTATACCGTCATTGGCTTTGAAGCTGCCAAACATCTTGACGATATTTTTCATCTCAACGGTTGTCACATTGAGATCGTAATTCTTATTGTTTTCCAATGGCCCGTCCTCCTTCACACTGAAAGTCTCAAGTGTTAATTATACAATAAATTTGTATGACAATATTCATATTTTTTATAAACAATCGTTCATACCTGCCTGATTGCCATAAACCTTACAGGCTTTTTGCGATCCTGGACGCCATCTTTGCATTATTGAAGGCCAGCTGAATGTTGGATGCCAGGCTGTCGCCGCCGGTGACGTCTTTGATGCGGGCCAGCAGGAACGGGGTGATGTTCTTGCCGTGGATATGCTGACGTTCCGCTTCCGCGACTGCTTCATCGATGACCTTGTTCATGCGGACGGGGTCCATCGCCCATTCGTCCGGGATCGGGTTGGCAATTAGCACACCGCCGTCCAGTCCCATGTCCCATTTCGCGCGGATCACGGCTGCCGCTTCTTCCGGGGTGCCGCATTCGTAGTCGCCTTCAAATCCGCTTTCCTTGCAGTAGAAGGCCGGGAATTTCTTCGTACCCATGCACAGCACCGGAACACCGAAGGTTTCCAGATATTCCAGCGTCAGCCCGATATCCAGAATGGACTTGCAGCCCGCGCAGACGACGGCTACGTTGGTGTGCGCCAGCTCCTGCAGGTCCGCGGAGATGTCGAAGGTTTTCGGGGCACCCCGGTGGACACCGCCGATGCCGCCGGTCGCGAAGACTTTGATGCCGGCCATGGCAGCGATCATCATGGTGGTGGTGACGGTGGTGGCGCCGGTCTTTTTCATCGCCACAAGGTAGGGCAGATCCCGTCGGGAGACCTTCGCGATATCCTTGCCGCCTGCCATCAGGCTCAGGTCATCCGGGCTCAGGCCGACCTTCAGTCTGCCGTTGATGACGGCGATGGTTGCGGGGATGGCGCCTTCCGCACGGATCAGCGCTTCCACGTCATTCGCGAACTTTTCATTTTCGGGGTAGGGCATTCCATGCGAGATGATGGTGGATTCCAGTGCCACCACCGGCTTCCCCTCATGCAGAGCGTCCTGAATTTCCGGTAATACATCCAAATAATCCTGATACATTTTTTTTCCTTTCCTCAAACAAACAGACACAGGCAGTCGACCTGTGTCCAATTATTTTAAAATTTTTCGTTAATGCCGCTTTGTTTTAAAATCGCGTTTGCTGTATGCCGCGATTTGATTTTCGAGTCTTCCGTGACATGATGCTGACTGATCGGGCTGAACCAAATGTCATGATCACCTTTTCCGCGTCTTACAAAATAGCAGCCATAGCGAAACAGAATTTCTCTGACCTTTTTTTTCATATTCTGCCATTATGCAAATACCGCTTCATGACGTTCTGTATGATAATCAAGAATTACGGATGGCGGAAGCCCGTTGAGTTCAAGAAGTTCCGGGACAGCAAGTCTGACTCTTTCAATCAAATCATCAAATGAATCAGATTCCAAAACCAGACCGGGAACTTCACCACTTGTTGCGACCCAAACACACGCATCTGCATCCCACAATAATTTGATGTCAATTTTTGGCAGAGAAGCATTTTCCATAGGGTTACCACCTTGCCTCTATTTTACCATAAAATACTTTTTAATCGGTCAAGGCTCGTTTTTTGTCAAATTTTTGATTTTCGGTGTAACAGTGAGTGTCTCCATAATCGTGATCTCAGCCGCCTTCATCGCCAGCTCCAGCGAGGCTTCCGGCCCCATCTCACAGAGCCACCCGTAGACCATGGCTGCGGTGAAGGAATCTCCCGCACCGGTGGCACTGACCGGCTCCAGCTTTTTGTGATATTTCCGCAGACGGTGTCCATCCTGATCCTTATAAAACACCCCGTCGCTGCCCAGTGTGATGACTGCACAGTGCAATCCCGTCTCCAGCATGCGGTCCGCAGCGGTCTCCAGTTCATTTTCGTCCCGGATCTCCATCCCGGCAAAGATCTCTGCCTCCTGTCGATTGCATTTCACCATCGTCAGATGCGGCAGAAAGCGCTTGAGTGTCCCGGCATAGGTGGTGGAGATGGGATCGGCAAACAGCGGTTTGTGTGTCCAGCCGGAAGTAAGTGTTTCTAAGCTGTCTGTGGAAAGATTGGGGTCCAGCACGATGGCATCTGCGCTGTCCAGTGCTGCAGCGTGGCGCAGGATGAAGGCCCCGTCCAGCTGCTTCATGATGTGCATGTCGGAAATAGCGGCCAGCATATCGCCGTCGCTGTCCGTCAGTACCAGATAGGATGAGGAGCGCGCACCGGGGATCACCTCGATTTCCGAGGTGTCGATCCCGGCGTTGGTGCAGCTTTTCAGGATCATCTCTGCAAAAGGGTCTTCTCCTACCGCCGTGACCATGCGGACATGTGCGCCCAGCCAGGCCAGGTTTTCCGCGATGTTGCGCCCCACACCGCCGGGGCACAGCCGGACCGTTCCCGGGTTGGAATCCCGCATGTTGATGGCGGTGTTGGAAAATCCCTGAATATCGATATTCGCCCCGCCCACACAGGTGACTGTCTTGGTCATCGCCTTTCCTTCCTTTCCGTGTAAGATGCTATTACAATTATACGGGCTCCTGTCGAAAAAACAGCTAAATTCATCGAATTGAAAGAATCATTTTCGGATCAAAAAAAGCTGTGGATTTTCGCATCGTGGAGATTCTTTCTTTTTGTTATTGGTCAGTTTGATGTCGCTCGTTCCTCTATTGGAATCCAGATGTTTCATGGCTTTTTTAAGGAAACACTGATAGTTGACGAAAATCTTCTCGGTTTACGGTATCAGTGAAAACCGGGATGAAAACGCTCTGAGAGATGCATTGAAAAACATCTATGTCGGTTCTGGTGTTGATGAGGATGCAGCCAGGCTGTTTATTGATCAGATGCAAATTACGAAAATCGGCAGTGCGGATGATTTTAATTTTTTCATGGCACAGAATAAGTATGAAGATCTCAGCGCTCTTGAAAACGCTGATGAAGTCTATAAGAAAGAGTACGATGGATGATGTCATTGAAGATGCCAAAGACATCGTCGATGATTTACATGTGGATTATGTGACGCTGCTTCCGACAAATGAAATCAAAGAACTCTTCAAAGTTCAGGCTTTCCCCTGTACCTATTTTGTTAACGACAAGGGTGAAGTTCTTGGAGAACCGATCTTCGGTGTGGCTCTGTCTGAATTTCCGGCTATGGTGGATAAGTATTTGGCAGATGTAAAATAAAAATGATCTTGTGACTGTAAAGACGGGGCATAGCTGTTATGCCCCGTCTTGCTTATTTGATCTTCCCCTTTTGCGGTCTGCATTCTGTCATTACAGTGGGTCTGCTGCAAATATCAGAAATCTGCATATGCGATAGCTCTAAGTTAAATAAAAAAGAGCGGCTAACGAGATTCGAACTCGTATGATCACCTTGGAAGGGTGACGTACTGCCATTGTACGATAACCGCTTATCTGACTTCTATTTTAGCATAATTCTTGAATTTTGCAAGGAGAGAGCGAAAAATGTGACGCCCGATTTTGCTGCGCAAATCCGGTATTTTACAGAAGGGACACCGGGACTGTCCGGTACTGCTGATTCTGAATCGTAACAAAATCCCCTGAAAATCTGTAATTGAAATCAAAACTGTAGTATTATTTCTTGAAATTTTCATGAAGGAAGGAAATTTCATATGGAACATCAGACGATCATTCCTGACGATTATAAACCGACGCTGGATATCTATGAAGTTCAGCGCGCCATCACTTACATCAAGGACACCTTCCAGAATCAGTTTGCCGCAAGCCTGCATCTGAAACGTGTCACTGCCCCTTTGTTTGTCACGAAAGAATCCGGCCTGAATGATAATTTGAACGGCGTCGAACGCCCGGTCAGCTTTGACATCCCGGCTATCGGCGGTGATGCGCAGATCGTGCAGTCCCTCGCCAAATGGAAGCGCATGGCGCTTGCCCGCTATAAATTCGACGTTGGCAACGGTCTTTATACCGACATGAACGCTATCCGCCGGGACGAAGCCATTGACAACATTCACTCCGTTTATGTGGACCAATGGGACTGGGAGAAGGTCATCACCGCTGAATCCCGCAATCCGGCTTACCTGCATCTGGTGGTGAAGGCGATCGTGAATGCCATTTGCAACACACACGAGCTGCTGCGGGCTCTTTACCCTCAGCTGCAGACTGAGCTCTCCCGGGATGTTTATTTCACTACTTCTCAGGATCTTGAAGACCGCTGGCCGGAGCTTACCCCGAAGGAGCGGGAGAACGCCATCACCCGTGAACACAAGACCGTCTTTATTCAGGGCATCGGACGGGCGCTGAAGTCCGGTGTGAAGCACGATGGGCGTGCCCCGGACTATGATGACTGGGATCTGAACGGGGACATCTTCTTTTGGCATGACACGCTGGATATGGCACTGGAAATCTCCTCCATGGGCATCCGCGTCTCCCCGGAATCACTTGACCGCCAGCTGACCGAAGCCGGCTGTGATGACCGTCGGGATCTGGATTTTCATAAGAAGCTGCTGGCCGGTGAACTGCCGTTTACCATCGGCGGCGGTATCGGTCAGTCCCGCCTGTGCATGCTGATCCTTGGCTGCGCTCACATCGGTGAAGTTCAGGCCAGCCTCTGGGACGAAGAAACGATGAAAGTCTGTGCGGAAAGAAAAATTAATCTGCTGTAAATAAAAAAGGCTGCAAAGCAGCCTTTTTTATTGTATGACGGGCATGTCAATGCTCTATGGTGAAAGTCCATCGAGGCGTAGTTGCCGACGAACTCAAAAGCGACTCCCAAGGTTTGTTCCGTGAGGAACAGACGAGAAGAAGGGATAGCGAAATCGTAGCCTGACGAACAGGAAGCGGGTACAAAGGCGCAGCAGGTGGATGAGCTGGCAATAGGCAGTAAAGTCCAAAAGGCAACCGTAACCCTGATGCGTAAACCCGACAGGTAGACGAGGAAAGAGCAATGACTTATCCCGTGAGGTCTCACAGACGGAAAACCGTAGTAACAACGAACTGTGAGAAGTCAGCAGAGGCCATAGTAGTCGAAAGATGAAGGGCCAAACAATCTAAGTCTGTCAGATAGACAGGATGTTTCCGAGAGAATCCGACAAAAGGGAAATCGAAACGTAAATGAGAGGAACCGAAAACATAGGAAGATTCGAAGGAAAGCAGAAAGGAAGAAAGACGGAAAGCATGTCAGAACTATTGGAAAAGATACTGAGTGACGAAAATATCCTGCCGGCAATGTACAAGGTGATAGAAAACCGAGGAGCAGGAGGGATAGATGGAGTCACAACCCGAGAGCTTGAGAAATATTATAACGAGCACTGGGAAGGTATCAAAGAGGAAATCCGAAACAGGACGTACAAACCACAGCCGGTACTGAGGGTAGAAATACCGAAGAAAAGCGGAGGAGTGCGGAAGTTAGGAATACCGACAGTAATCGACAGAACAATCGAGCAGGCAATCGTACAAATACTGGCGCCGATATTTGAAGAGCATTTCAGTGAATACAGCTATGGATTCAGAGCAGGAAGAAGCTGCGAACAGGCAATTCG
>JAFRIR010000015.1 GCA_017432685.1 Flexilinea sp.
CATGATCGTGGAGTACTTCGCGAAGAGGTCGGGCGCCTCGTGCTGGAGCAGGCGTTTGATGCCGCCCCTACGTCCCACGATCTGCCCCTGCGCGTCGTGGATGAGGGTGTTGTCGACGAAGCACTCGACTGCTGAACGCCCAGGGTGAAGATGTTGTTGCCGGTATCCGCAATACTGAAAAACTCGAAACCATGAAGAACGTCATGGAAGCGGTTTACAACCAGTTCATGGACATCACCAAGAAGCTGGAAAACCACTACCGCGATATGCAGGATGTGGAATTCACCATCGAACACGGCAAACTGTGGATGCTCCAGACCCGCAATGGTAAACGCACTGCTGACTCCGCCGTGAAGATCGCTGTCCAGATGGTCAACGAAGGCCTGATCAGCAAGGAAGAAGCTGTCAAGCGCGTCACCACCAAACAGATCGATGCGCTGCTCCACCCTCAGTTCGACCCCGCTGCCCTGAAGAAGGCGAAAGTCCTGACTTCCGGTGTGAATGCTTCCCCGGGCGCTGCGATCGGCCAGATCTACTTCGATGCTGACACAGTTGTCGAAATGCACAACGAACACAAACAGGACTGCATTATGGTCCGCCCGTTCACCAAACCGGATGATGTCCATGGCATGCTCTCCGCGAACGGTATTCTGACCTCCGAAGGTGGCGCCACCAGTCACGCGGCTGTTGTTGCCCGTCAGTTCGGTGTCCCGTGTGTTGTCGGCGCTTCTACCGCTGTCATCGACATGGAAAAGAAGACACTCACCTGTGGTGATGTTGTCCTCAAGGAAGGTGACTGGATCTCCGTCGACGGTACCACCGGTAAGGCTTATGAAGGCAAGATCGCTGTCGTTACCCCGAACATCGAAGATATGCCGGAACTGAACACCCTGCTCACCTGGGCAGATGAGATCGCTGACCTGCAGGTCTGGGCGAACGCTGACTATCCGCGTGATGCCCGCCGCGCCCGCTCCTTCGGCGCCAAGGGTATCGGCCTGTGCCGCACCGAGCACATGTTCTTCGAAACCGAACGTCTGCCGATCGTCCAGCGCATGATCCTTTCCAAGGATTCCGCCGGCCGTGAAGCTGCCTGTGATGAACTGCTGCACTTCCAGCGCTCTGACTTTGACGGCATCTTTGAATCCATGAGCGGTTTCCCGGTGATCATTCGTCTGATGGATCCCCCGCTCCATGAATTCCTGCCGTCTGCTGACGAACTGAAGGAAAAGATCCTGACCCTCAAGGTCTCCTCCGAATATGACAAGAATGTAGATCTTTCCGAACTGCCGGAACTCGAGACCATGCTCGCCGCTGTGGAAGCGCTGCATGAATCCAACCCGATGATGGGTCTGCGCGGCGTCCGCCTGTCCATCCACTTCCCGGAAGTTGTCAAGATGCAGGTCCGTGCCATCATGGAAGCTGCCTGTGACAACAAACTCCGCGGTCTGGATCCGCATCCGGAAATCATGATCCCGCTGACCGGTACCGTCAATGAACTGAAATACATCCAGCCGCAGCTTGAAGAGATCGCAAAGACCGTCATGGCTGAAAAGGGTGTCGAAGTCGACTACATGTTCGGTACCATGATCGAGATTCCGCGCGCTGCTGTGACCGCCGGTGAGATCGCTGAAGTTGCTCAGTTCTTCTCCTTCGGTACCAATGACCTGACCCAGATGACCTTCGGTTACTCCCGTGACGATGCCGAACGCAGCTTCCTCGCTGAATACGTTGACAAGGGCATTCTCACCGAGAACCCGTTCCAGCATCTGGACCGCAAGGGCGTCGGCGAACTGATGCGCCACGCTATCGCTGAAGGCCGCAAGACCCGCCCGGATCTGAAGGTCGGTATCTGCGGTGAACACGGTGGTGATCCGAGCTCCATCGAATGGTGCCACGTCATCGGCAACAACTACGTGAGCTGCTCACCGTTCCGTGTGCCGGTTGCGAGACTCGCTGCCGCTCAGGCTGCCATCGACAACCCGCGGAAATAACGCTTTTTACTGATCGATGTGTCTGCAGCCTGAAGGCTGCAGTATAAAGGGAAACAGGACATTGTTTAAAGCAATGTCCTGTTTTTACAGGAAATAATCGATGGATTTTCATTTTATTAATAATGGGCTGCCGGCAGACGCTTCCTTTTCGGAAGATGATGTTCAGAATATCTATATACCGTTACTGCGGCATTTGGCAGAGCTTCAAGAGCAAAATCAGCGGCGCATTCTGGTGATGCTTGCCGCTCCTCCCGGGGCAGGGAAAAGCACGCTTGCCGCTTTTCTTGCGGAGCTTTCCCGGGAAAAGGGCATGGAAGAAATCACTGTGATCGGGATGGACGGGTTTCATCATTATCAGGATTATTTGTTGAGTCATACGACATTGCGGGACGGTAAAATGATCCCGCTTGTGAAAATCAAAGGCGCACCGGAAACTTTCGACCTGCCAAAGCTTACGAAGTTCATTCGGCGCGTAGCCAATGGTGAGACGATACCATGGCCTGTTTATGACAGGACGCTGCACAATCCGATGGAAGATGCAATAACGGTATCGGGGAATATCGTGCTGTTGGAGGGAAACTATCTTTTGCTTGACCTTCCGGGTTGGGATGATCTGTCTGCTTATGCCGATTACACAATATTCGTCAGCGCGGGGGAAGATTTACTGAGAGACAGGCTTATCCACCGGCAAATGCAGAGCGGAAAATCATCTGATGATGCCGTGTCCTTTGTCGAAAACAGTGACCTTGTGAATGCCCGCCTGGCGCTTGAACATTCAAAGAAACCGGACCTTATGTTATCAGCAGTATAGATCAGGTGACTCTGGCTCACTTTGGGAACCACCGGATCATCAGGATCTGATTTTTTATGACAAAAAATATTTGCATTATCAGGCTGGAAATATTATAATTCTATCGTATCTTTCTCATATCGGGCAGATACGAACAACTTAGGAAGGGATGATGCTTACAGCCGACAGAGCGGACCATTCTGTAAAGCTTTCAAAGATGAAAAATAAAAAACTTCAGTTATTTCTGATTGCCTTTTTCTCAATAATTGCAATAGCTTTATTGCTTTTCCGTCAAAAAGCATCTCCATTTTCTGCAGACCGTGGTGGCGCTGTGCGGGCTGCTGACATACCGGAGAAAATTGTGGTTGGCGATGTGATCAGCTTTGGAAGATATGAGCAGGATAACGATACTGAAAACGGCGCCGAAGCGATTGAGTGGCAGGTTCTTGCCAGAGAAGATGACCGTGCGCTCCTGATTAGCAGGTATGCTTTGGACGCAAAACCCTACAACGACAAATGGACCAGGGTGACATGGGAGAGCAGCAGCCTGAGAAAATGGCTGAACGGTGAGTTTTATAACAGGGCATTTGATCCGGCTGAACAAAATCGGATCCTGAAGGTAACGAATAAGAACCCGGACAACCCGACCACAGGGATAAAAGGCGGGAATGACACGGAAGACCGGATCTTCCTGCTGAGTATTGACGAAGCGAACTCCTATTTCGATACGGATGATTTGCGGCAGGGGATAGGGTCGGCATATGCAATGGCAAACGGCTCATATATCAATGAATATAACGGTGATTCATGGTGGTGGCTCCGTTCGCGCGGATCCACAAGCAAAACTGCTTCGCTCGTATGCTTCAGCGGTTATGTCAATATGGTTGGTTATGGCGTAAATAACGCCGGCGGTTATCTGAGACCGGTTTTTTGGCTGGATCTGCATCCGGCAGATGAACTGATGTGATTAATTGAAGCATACAGAAAGAGGATATATATGACAAAATTATTCGGACATCGGGGTTACAGCGGTAATTACCCTGAAAACACACTGCTGGCTTTTCAAAAAGCTATCGAAGCCGGCGCCGACGGAATTGAACTGGATGTACAGTTCAGCAAAGACGGAAAACTGGTCGTCATCCATGACGAGACATTGGACCGCACCACAACCGGAAAAGGTCGGGTGAAGGACTATACGCTCGATGAACTGCGAAAATTTGACGCTTCCTTCAGGTTTACCGGCCAGTATGGTTTCAATCCGATCCCGACCCTTTGTGATGTGCTGGCTTATATGGCAGACAAAGATGCCTGTACTAACATCGAACTGAAAACCGGTGTATTTGAATATGAAGGAATTGAAGAGGCGGTGGCGAACTGCGTCAGGAAATATAACCTTTGCGATAAAGTCATCATCTCCAGCTTTAATCACTATTCTATTTTGCGGATGCGAAAATTGGCGCCTGAGCTGAAATGCGGGTTACTCACAGACTGCTGGCTTATTGGTGCCGGAAAGTATGTCCATAACCTGGACATTCCCTGCTATCATCCGGCCTTCCGGAACCTGACCCCGGAGATCACGGCTGAAATCAAGCAATACGGACTGGAGATCAATACCTGGACCGTGAACGAGGAAGAAGATTTCCGGAACCTGGAAAAACTCGGCATTGACATCGCGATCGGAAATTATCCGGTCTTTCAGAGATAATAATTCTCTTTAATTTCTTCACTTCCTGAAGATTTTCCTGCATTAAATAGCAAAAATATGCTATAATTCCTGCTTTGGAAGATCGATCGGAGGACCTATGGCAAATACGGAACGGGGAATAAGACAAGTCGACATTGATAAGGAGATGCAGCAGTCCTATCTGGACTATGCCATGAGCGTGATCATTTCACGTGCGCTGCCGGATGCCCGGGACGGTTTGAAGCCGGTTCAGCGTCGTATCCTTTATGCGATGTATGACATGGGGATCCGTCCGGAGCTGCCTTATAAAAAGTCTGCCCGTATTGTCGGTGAGGTTCTCGGTAAATATCATCCGCACGGCGATGCTGCGGTTTATGACGCGATGGCAAGGCTTGCCCAGGATTTCACGATCCGTTATCCGCTTGTGGACGGACAGGGGAACTTCGGTTCTGTGGATGGAGACCCTCCGGCGGCCATGCGTTATACGGAAGCGCGGCTTGACAAAATCTCCATGGAGATCCTGAAGGATATTGACGAGGAGACCGTTGGATTTGTCGGTAACTTTGACGATACGCTGAAGGAACCGGAAGTTCTGCCTGCGATCGTTCCGAACCTGCTGGTGAACGGCGCCAGCGGTATCGCAGTCGGAATGGCAACCAATATCCCGCCGCACAACCTGGGTGAGATCTGCGATGCAGTCATCTACATGCTTCAGGAATGGGAGCGCTACGATGAGATCACCGTTGAAGACCTGATGAAATATGTCAAAGGTCCGGATTTCCCGACCGGCGGCATTGTGGTCCTCGAAGATGCCCGGAATGAGCTGGTTTCTGCTTATGCCACCGGACGGGGACGTCTGATGGTCCGCGGACGGGTCCATCTGGAAGATATGGGACGCGGACGCAGCCGCCTGATTATCACCGAAATCCCCTATCAAATCAACAAAACCGGGTTAATCGAACGGATCGCACAGCTGGTTCGTGATGGTGTGATCGAAGGGATCGTTGACCTGAGGGATGAATCGGACCGGCAGGGAATGCGTATCGTTATCGAGCTCTCCAAGACCGGTGATTCCGACTCGATCCTGCGTGCTCTTTACAAACATACACCGCTGCAGACCACTTTCGGGATCATCCTTTTGGCGCTGGTGGATAACAAACCGCGGGTTCTGAGCCTTAAAGAAGCGCTCAAGGTATATGCGGATCACCAGCTGGAGGTCATTCGCCGCAAGACGGAATTTGAACTGGCGAAGGCGAAAAAACGCGCGCATATTCTGGAAGGGCTGCTGACAGCAATCGACAATCTGGAAGAAATCATCCATATCATTCGCTCTTCTGAAAACGAAGCAGCTGCCAGGGATGCCATCATGGCTCGTTTTGGTTTGGACCGGGAACAGACCCAGGCGATTTTGGATATGCCGCTGAAACGTCTGACCCATCTGGAGTATGATAAGCTGCTTGCGGAACTGGAGGGGCTGCGCCGTTCTATTCAGGAGATGGAAGAATTACTTGCCTCACCGGTGAAAATGCGCGAACTTCTTGCTTCCAAGCTGCGGGATTTGGTTCTGACTTATGGGGATGCGCGTCGTACGCAGATCGCTCTGTTGGGGGAGGGTATCTCTTCGAAGGAGATGCTGACGGCTAACGCGCTCATCCAGGCCGAGGATTGCTTTGTCGGCTTGACAAAGGACGGAAAGATCGGCCGGGTGGAGCTTGAAACGGTGAAACAGCGTGGCTTTGCTATTCCGGAATGGATCGCCCGCTCCGATACACAGCAGACAGTCTATGTTGTGAGCCAGACCGGGAAGACCTGCGGGATTTATGTGGAGACACTGCCGAAGGTGGAAGATTTCTCCGCCGGCATTGATTTTTCGGCTGTTTCCGGCTGGTCCGGAGATGAAAAACCTGTGACCATTTTTGCTATGCCATCACGGGATAAAATGGAAGAGTCCGCTTCCGTGATCACAGTCACGGAAAAGGGAATGATGAAACGTTCCCTGGTGGGTGACGTTCCGTTCGCATCGTCTCAGTCTTTCACATTGTGCAAGATCAATCCCGGGGATCGGCTGTTGTATGTCCTGGTCAGCCCTGCGGACACACTGGACATTATGCTTGTCACCGGGAACGGTATGGGCATACGCTTCGGTCAGGATGATCTGCGTCCCATGGGGTTGATCGCAGCCGGTGTGAACGGCATCAAATTCAAGGGCGATGATGTGGTTGTCGGCGCTTCTCTGGTCAGTGAGTCTGATAGCTGTTGCTTTGTCCTCAATGACTGGTCACTCGGCCAAATTGCCGTATCTGATTTTCCGAAACAGGGGCGTTATGGTCAGGGCGTTATTGCCTTGCGTCTGAAGGAAAACACCCGGGTCGTCGGGTTCTTTACGGTCGACTCGGCAAATGCACTGCTTTATGTGCGCTATGGAAACGGACGTTTCCGCAGCCTGAAGATTTCGGCTGCCAAGAGCGGAAGACGTGCGCGTTCACTGGAACCGGTGACACAGAACCTGCTGCATGAGGCTACCGGTGTGACGTGGCTGCCGATGGGCAAGACTCAGGATGAACCTGCCCAGGTTCCGACCGCGAAAAAAAATGAATCGAAAAACGCAGGAAAACCTCTAAGTGAGCCTCCGGAACGAAATGAAGGAGGAAGCTCTCCTGAACAGGCATCACTTTTTTGAGCATGAATGAAAAAAAAGACCGGAAGATTTTATTCCGGCCTTATTTATTCGATTCTTTCTGCCCGAGTTGTTTGCGTCAATAGAAATAGCTCAGCAGGAAGGGCAGGTTCCTTTCCACCAGCATTACGACGAGGTAGTCAGGGGTTTCCGCTTCCAAATTGATCAGGCTGAGATCTCCGTACGTCACGAAAAGGACATCTTTGATGTCATGCAGTGCTGCCCGGACATAATATTCGGAGAATGAATCGCCGATGATCATCAGCTTCTTCTGGCTTTGCAGGTCTTCTGTATCCGTTGTATATCGCTGTGCGTGACCGTAATTGATGCTCTCCGTTTTATAGGTCTGGATCCCGTCTGTGTAGTCGATCATAACGGCATTTTTCTCAGCCATCAATTCGGAAAGCCCCAGCATACCGGCCAGGTCTTTCCCTTCATTGTCATAGTGATGATAAGGAGGTGGTGTGGTGTCCGCCGGACTGTCGGTAAATGCAGATCTTATCATTTCGGCCGCTGCCCAACCGCCGAGATTATTCCAATGGGTGTCGGTGCTGTAGTAAACCGGGATCGACCCGGTATAGTCCTGCAGCTGCTTTTTCGGGTAAAGGACAGGAAAAGAGACATTCTCTTCTTCGAGATAAGCGGTGAGCTGGTCTCCCCGGCTTTCTGTTGATATCCTCTGGATCCTGTCAGGCATTAAATCAGGATAAACCTGTTCCTTGTCCGGCGCGATGAAGAGCATACATTGTGCGCCGCGCTTCCCCATGATTTCAAAAAAGGCAGTCAGGTTATCTTTGATTATTTTTAGTTCTTCGTCAGTGAAGCGGGTAAGTCCTTTATAGTTTTCGACGGTCTTCCGGTAAAAAAGAAACTCGTCTTTCCCGCGGATCACGTCTGATTGAGTAAAGTCCAGCCCGGTATGGTACTGGAATCCGCGAAACAGTTCGATAAACTGGGTTTTGAAGGGAAGTGAATCGGAGAGATATTCCTCAAAACGTCTGGGCCAGGTGGAAAAATTTTGACTGTTCAGTTCGGGAAAATCACTCTCTGCCTTGTTTTCCGTGTTCTTGTAGCCGATCTGCTCACGAAACAGGCGAAACACAGGAAGGGGAGCAAAGGTCAGAAGTATGAAAAAGAACAGAAAGATCAAATCATGTTTTTTCATAGGCTTTCCTAAAACCTGAAGTAGATGAATGGATTATGCGCGGCATTGGCCAGCATCACAATGGATGCAAACAGCAGGATCACGGCGGACAGGTTGCTGAGCGCTTCAGCCGCAGTCTCATTTTTCTCCCGCATCTTCATTCTAATTTTAGCTCCGAGACCGAACGACAGCGTCAGGCTGCCTGCAAAAATCACGAGTGTCAGCGGATCGACAATTTCGCTGAAGTTCCAGAATCCTTTGGCGGAAAAATCAACCATCTGCCGGAGCTGAGCTCCTGCCATGGCTAAATCATCAGCCCGGAAGAAAACCCACCCGATGCAGATGACCAACATGGTGAAAAGATGATTTATGAAGCTGCTTTTGCCCTTTTTTTGCGGGAGAAGCCTTTCGAGAATCAGAAAGAAACCGTGATAAAGTCCCCAGATGACAAAATTCCACTGTGCACCGTGCCAGAGTCCGGTGGCAAAAAAGACAATGATCAG
The DNA here is from genome assembly GCA_017432685.1 of Flexilinea sp. GTDB lineage: Bacteria > Chloroflexota > Anaerolineae > Anaerolineales > Anaerolineaceae > Flexilinea. The sequence continues at coordinate 8,790 of JAFRIR010000015.1, forward strand.
GTTGATATATGTCCGGACAGTTCCTTTCCGGTTTCCACCCAGCGGGATATAGAGGTAGTCCCGGAACCATGTTGAAAGGGAGATGTGCCAGCGCCGCCAGAATTCACGGATCGAGGTTGATATGTAGGGCAAGTCAAAGTTTTCCCGGAAGTGAAATCCGAGTGTTTCGGCAAGACCGATCGCCATATCCGAATAGCCGGAAAAGTCAAAATAGATCTGAAGTGTATAGAAAATGGCAGCGGTCCAGCATAGGAGCCAGGATAAATCATGGATTGGGTGGCTGAGAATTTCGTCAACCGTGTATCCCAGGGTATTCGCGAGAAGAACCTTCTCCGCCAATCCGAAACAAAAGCGTCTCAGTCCCGGAATTGCCTTTGAGATGCTGATGGACCGGGATTGAAGTGATGCGGCAATATCTTTATATTTGACGATCGGTCCGGCGACGAGCTGGGGAAAGAATGAAATATAAAGCGCCAGGTCGATCCAGGAGCGCTGTACTTCTATCGTTCCCCGGTACAGGTCAACGAGATAGGAAATCGACTGAAATGTATAAAATGAGATGCCGATCGGAAGTGCGATCTTCCGCAGCGGGATCAGCTCTGTGTGGAACAGTCCGTTGATATTTCCTGCAAAGAAATTATAGTATTTGAAATAGCCGAGCATCGTCAGGTTAGCCGCGACGGCAAGGGCTGTCAGCAGTTTTCTTGATGGCTGTTCCTGGATTTTACTCATCAGCAGTCCACTGCAATAATTCAGTGTGATGGAAAAAAGCAGAAGAAAGATGTATTTTGGTTCTCCCCAGGCATAAAACAACAGGCTCATGACGAGCAGGAAAAGGTTACTGCCTCTTTTTTTCGAGAGGAAAGCTCCGATTAGAACGATCGGAAAAAAGACCCAGAGAAAAACAAAAGAACTAAAGACCATAACTCTTCTATCTTATCATCATTTGTGGAATTTTTGCTTTTCTGCTGAGAAATGCAGTGCATTAAAGAAGAAAAATGCCGGAAAATTTCGTTCCGGCATTTTCCTATGAAGTCATTTTTTCTCAGAAACGTTATTTATTTTCTGCAGTGTTGGAAAGGGAAAAGTCACCTTTCTCCTGCTCGGAACTTTGTTCTGACTGGCTTTCTGCCTGAACTTCAGCTTCACTGCCGGAAGTTTCTCCGCGTTCCATTTCGGCATCGTTATTGAGGGTGTAGGCAACGTTTTCCTGTTCGGTATTGCTGATAGTCAGCGCTTCTTCCTGCTCGGTGTTGACGATGGAAAGCAGTTCATCCTCTTCCTCTTCGGAGTTCTCTTCACCGTCGGGAAGGATGTGGAAGGTGGGAATGTCGGAATTTTCGGTGTCGATCACGATGGGGGTGAAAACCGGTTCCATCGGAACCAACGGCAGCCAGGTTTCCGGATAGGACTCTACCTGATGTTTCGCGACAACATCATCATACCATTCCTGATAGACCGCGCTTTGTGCGCTTTCCAGGGCTTCGTCTTCCAGTGGACGCATTTCTTTCCCGTCGGAGGCGATGATGTGCCAGCCAAAGCTTGTTTTCACAGGTTCGCTGATCTCACCGGGTTCCAGTGCAAAGGCCGCATCTTCAAATTCAGTGACCATGACATCACGGCCAAACCAGCCAAGGTTTCCGCCGTTATCCTTATTTCCGGTATCCAGAGAATATTCGGCAGCCAGAGCATCCCAATCTTCACCGGCATCCAGTTTGGACAGAATTTCTTTGGCAGTTTCTTCTTCTTCAACCAGGATGTGACGGGCGTTGACCATCTCGCCTTCAAAGATACGACCTTCAAGGATATCTTCAACTACGGCATTTTCCAGCATACTGTGATAAATGGAATCGTGGAAGAAGTCATAAGTGATTTTTCCATCGAAAGCCATGTCAAGATTCATGTCCATGTAAGCGCGGAAGTCGATATCATTATCTTCATCAAAGCCTTCATCAGCCAAAAGATTGAACGAATCCAGACCCAGGGAAGACTCTGCCTGAGCGTCGTCTTCCTCGTAGCCAAAGGTCTGTTTCATTTGTGTTGTGACTTCTTTGCTGCTGATCTGAATGCCCATGTCTTCAGCTTCTTGTTCCAGCATCTTGAGGTAGGTGAGCATATTGATTGTAGCTTCGCCCAGCTCCTGTCTGCCGCCTTCACCAAGATAGTCTTCGTAATATGCGTTAACATCATCGAGGGGAAGACCAAACATGGAGTAATATTGTGCGTACTGGTTGTAGGTTGCGAGGATCTGGTAGCGGTTATAGGTTGCCATGTTCACGAAATCATCGGCATATATGGGTGTTTTCCCATCAACCATGGCGACGATGACCTCTTCACTGGCTGTTTCTTCTGCCTGTTCCGGTTCTGTTGATTCGATCACCTCTGCTTCTGTTTCAACGATGGGAACTGCTTCGATCATTGCCGGTTCTTCAGCCGGAACTTCGGTCTCGGCAGTTTCTTCGACGACAGCTTCTTCTGCTGCAGGTTCTTCAGCCGGGGCTTCAGTCTCAACAGTTTCTTCGACGACAGCTTCTTCTGCTGCAGGTTCTTCAGCCAGGGCTTCGGTTTCAACAGTTTCTTCAGCAACGGGTTCTTCTGCTGCCGGTTCTTCAGCCGGAACATCGGACTCAGCAGTTTCCTCGACGAGAGCTTCTTCTGCTGCGGGTTCTTCAGCCGGGGCTTCGGTCTCAACAGTTTCTTCAACGACAGCTTCTTCTGCTGCAGGTTCTTCAGCCGGAACATCGGACTCAGCAGTTTCCTCGACGAGAGCTTCTTCTGCTGCGGGTTCTTCAGCCGGGGCTTCGGTCTCAATAGTTTCTTCGACGACAGTTTCTTCTGCTGCGGGTTCTTCAGCCGGGGCTGTAGTTACAGAGGGAACGAAGGCCGGGATCATTGGAACAGCGTTCATCCAAACTTCGGGATTGGATTGAATATCGTGTTTGGCACGCAGTGACATCGTCCATTCGTCATAGGCGGCGTTTTGGGCATTCTGTAAAGCAGAACCGCTCAATGGCCGCACTTCCTTGCCGTCACTGGCGATGATATGATATCCAAAGCTGGTTTGTACCGGTTCACTGATTTCGCCCGGTTCCAAGCCAAAGGCTGCTTCTTCGAATTCCGCAACCATTTCACCGCGGCCGAACCAGCCAAGATCACCACTGTTGTCTTTGTTGGAAGTATCAAGTGAATGTTCACTGGCAAGTGTGGCCCAATCTTCACCGGCATCTAATTTCGCAAGGATTTCTTTGGCTGTATCTTCATCCTCGACGAGAATATGACGGGCGCTGACCATCTCGGCTTCAAAAACGCGATCTTCCAGGTCTTTTTCAAAAAGTTTGTTATCGGTCAGGATGTTTTTCGCGTAGTTCTTGAGATAATCGAAGGAAACTGCACTGCCATAAGCGCTGTCAAGAATTGTCTGTGCGTAGCTGCGGAAATTGTTGTTTTTGTCATCTTCAGTGTCGGTAGCGTTCAGTGTGACGTTGAAGGAGTCCAAACCGGCAAGACCTTCCTCTTCGGGTTCAGGATCTTCATAACCGAACATGGTCTTAAGTTGCCCATAAACTTCGTCTTCAGTAATTTCCAAACCGGCTTCTTTGGCTTCCATCTCCAGAACTTTGTCGTAAGTCAGCTGATCGATCACTTCAGAACCGAGTCTCTCCTTACCGTCTTCACCAAGGATTCCAACCATCTGTTCATCGAGGGAATCCAGCGGCAGACCATACATGCTGTACATCTGAGCATATTGGCTGTACATGTTCAGATACTGGTAGCGGTTGAATGTGACAGCCTGTATGAAGGTTTCGAGCGATACCGGTTCTCCGTCGACTGTAGCGGCAATCCTGTCAGCTGCAATGGTTTCTGTTTCTTCGGCAGACTGTTCGACGGTTTCTAAGGGCTCTTCCACCATAGGAACTTCGGCTTCTTCGGCGGGTTGTTCGACTGTTTCTAAGGGCTCTTCAGCCACAGGAGCTTCTGCTTCCTCAACAGGCTGTTCGGCAGTTTCTAAGGGCTCTTCAGCCACAGGAGCTTCTGCTTCCTCAACAGGCTGTTCGGCAGTTTCTAAGGGCTCTTCAGCTACGGGAGCTTCCACTTCTTCGGCGGGCTGTTCGACGGTTTCTAATGACTCTTCAGCCACAGGAACTTCCGCTTCCTCAACAGGCTGTTCTGCAATTTCTTCGGTCGCTTCGGCTACAGGCGCTTCTGCCTCTTCCGTGGTGGGCTCTGCCGGTACTGCGGTAGGCTCTGCAACTGTCGGTGCAACAGTCGCAGTCGGTGCGGCACTTTGACCGCCGCAGCCAGCAAGAGCTGCAGCAAGTATCAGACATAGAATAAAATAAACGGGGCTTTTCTTAAAAGACATAATCATTACCTCTCTTCCTTGTTAATTCCCTAATTATCCAATTTTACCGTTGATTTGGTGTTTACCTCAAAAAGGAAGACAATTTATGAGGTTTATTCAATAATCTGTTGTGTTGGTTTTCCTTTATTATCCGGTTGATATCATGTAAAATGATATATAGAGGAAGCGTTGACGATGAACACGGCCGGGATATGTTTTTCATGTTTTCAACACACAGGCGGATTGAATCCCTGTCCGCACTGTGGGGCTGATGCTGCCCATATCCAGGTCAGTCCCCAGCATATTGCTCCGGGTACTGTCTTAAACCAGAATTATCTGATCGGGAAGGCCTTGGGACAGGGTGGTTTCGGCATCACTTATATCGGCTGGGATCTCAATGCCTGGCGTATCGTGGCTGTCAAAGAATACTACCCATCCGGTCTCGTGACACGTGAGCGGGGGCTTTATGTTGCACCTGTTGATGAGGATGCCCGGATCAAGCTGAAGAAGGGTGTAAACCAGTTTTTCAAGGAAGCGCTGATCCTCGGGAATTTTAATTTACATCCTAATATTGTCAATGTTCTGCATTTTTTCCGTCAGAATAACACGGCTTATATTGTGATGGAATACATCAATGGGAAATCCCTGAAAGATTATCTTCAGGCCAGGGGCGGCAGTATCTCATTTACAGAAACGATGCAGATCCTTTGTCCCATCATGCTGGCTTTGGATGATCTGCATCACACCGGGCTGCTGCACAGGGATATTTCTCCTGATAACATTTATTTGACAGTCGATGGACATGCGAAGCTGCTCGACTTTGGTGCGGCGCGTTTCAGCATCGGTGAGGAAACGCAAAATGCGGCTTCGGTGATCAAACCGGGTTATGCTCCTCTGGAGCAATATTCCGGAAGCGGGATCGAGCAGGGATCCTGGACTGACGTCTATGCCATGGGGGCTACTTTCTATCGGGCGTTGACCGGGAAAGTCCCGACAGCTGCGGCAGACCGTGCCATGGGACGGACATTGCAAAGCCCGAGAGAACTGGGCGTGAATATCCCGGAGCCTGCAGATAAGGCGATCATGTATGCCATGAACATGAAACCGGAAGAGCGTTATGTCTCAATGCGCCTTTTTGAGCAGGATATCGAACATGCCGCGTCTGATGAAAAGAAAGCTGTGGTTTATTCCGATCAACAGCCGCAATTCTCTTCCTCCCCGGTATGGAATCCCCCGGCCTGGCAGGTCTCTCCTCAGAATCCGGTCTTTCCTCAGGTTTATCCCTTCCAGAATCCTTTTCCCAATCAGGGATTGCAATCACCTGTTTCGCAGCAAATGTCGAATGCAGTCCGTTTTGAACCGCTCACGACTGCTGCGGAATCTCCTCAGGAACCGGGATTCTTTGAATGGACAGTGCGGCATTTCAGGAAAAAAATTCGCCGGTTTTTGAAAAAGTTCCGTAAATAATTTCTTCATTTTTCAGTTCTGTTGACTTAATAATCAGCCAACAGAACTGTTTAAATTCATTTATTGAAAAATCATCATCAATTGAGCAACTTCAGCATCATATTTTGCAGACGTTCCAGCATGGCTACCTGATCCGGCGCTTCCCCATCCATGATCAGTGCGTCATCATAGATTTGTGCGATGATTTGTGAGCGGAGTTCCTCGTCGCTGCAGTCTGCAACTTTTTTGATCAGTGCATGGTCAGGGTTCAGTTCCAATACCTTCTTCGGTGCGGTGTATTCCTGCTGCATAGCTTTATAGATTCGCTGCATTTCCTGCGGAATCGCGCCTTCCGATTCTACCAGACGTGCCGGTGAGGAAACCAGCCGGTCGGTAGTGCGGACATCCGACACCTGTTCGCTGAGAGCTGTTTTGAAAAGTTCGGTCAGCGCTTTGTTTTCTGCCGTTTCTTCTTTCTTTTCGTCTGCCTTCTTTTCCTTGTCTTCTCCGTCTTCCGGTTTCGCTTCTTCTTTCGATTCACCTTCCGAGGCTGCGTTCACGATCTCACAATCCTGATACTTTTGCAGCGCGGTCATCACAAAGGGATCATAGACCTTGTCAAGCAGCAGCACATCAATGCCTTCTTTGCGAAGTTTTTCCGTATGCGGGCTGTTGCGCAGGGTTTCGAGATTGTCACCGAGGACATAGTAGATTTTCTTCTGTTCAGGTTTCATTTCCTGGAAATAATCAGAAAGAGAACGCCATTCGGTCCCATGGTTCATGGTGCGGAAGCGCAGCAGCGGCGTCAGGCTGTCTTTTGCATCCGGTTCGGTGATGATGCCTTCACAGATGAAATCGCCAAAAGCTTTCCAGAACTTCGCATACTCTTCCGGAGCGTCTGCTCCCCATTTCTTCAGCATGTCCGTGACTTTCCCGGTGAGGATCTTTTTCAAGGTCAGGATCACCCGGTTAGCCTGCATGGTCTCACGGGAAACATTCAGCGGAATATCTTCCGAATCAATCACACCCTGGATAAAGCGGTAATAACGCGGCAGCAGGTCGGTGCAGTAATCCTGGATCAGGACTTTCCGGGCATAAAGCTGCAGACCGTCTTCACGGCGCAGGGAGAACATGTTCCGTTCCGGGGTCGCAGGGACGAAGAGCAGTGCGTACATCTGGACCGGTGCGTCGATGGAAAGGTGCAGACGCTTGAGCGGTTCGTTGAAGTCCATGGTGAAGTTCTGGTAGAAGGTCTTGTAATCCTCATCCTTCAGCTCAGAAGCGGACGAACGCCAGATGACTGTGGAAGCGTTGATCTGTTCCGTCTCTTCATTCAAATAAATCGGGTAAGGAATGTAATTGCTGTGCTTGCGGATAATTTCCCGAATCTTGTAATCATCGGCATATTCTTCCGCGTCTTCTTTGAGTTTGATCACAATGTCCGTCCCGCGGCTGCTCTTCTCAGCCGGACCGACAGTGAATGTGCCGGCGCCATCGGAATGCCAGACAGCGGCGCCCTCATCTTTTTTGTATGAGCGGGAGATGACATCGATGCTTTGCGCGACCATGAAAGCCGCATAGAAGCCGACGCCGAATTGCCCGATGAGGTCGGTGATGGATTTTGCGCTGTCTTTACCTGCGTTTTCCAACAGGGCTTTCGCGCCGGAATGTGCGATGGTACCGAGGTATTCCTTCAGTTCATCTGCGGTCATACCGATGCCGTTGTCGCTGACGGTTAGTGTTTTTTCATCCTTGTTTACTTTTACGCGGATCTCCGGCGTGACATCGGCGTCCAATACATCATGATCCGTGAGCATGGTGAAGTTCATTTTTGTGATCGCGTCGGAGGCATTGGAGATCAGTTCCCGCAGGAAGACATCCTTATCTGAGTAAATCGAGTTGATCAGGATGTCCAGCAGCTGCTGGGTCTCTGCCTTGAAGGCGATCGGTTTTGTTTTCTTTATGTTTTCAGCCATTTTCTTCTCCTGAAAGTAACGGAATGATTCCGATATTTTTCTATAGGAATCCTCGAAAATAATAATTTTTCTTTATCCCGGGGGCTGCCGCCCCCATACCCCCGCCCGGGAGGTTTTAGAGGTGCCTATATCTATACATATAATTATAGTTTTTTTCACCTGATTTCAATGGATTTTAACAAAACGCTAATACAAAGTGTGAAGTATGAGCAACGATTTTCATTATTTTGCGGAAAAACGGTATAATAGCTCTGTTATGGAAAAGAAAACCGGCCGAATAAAAGCCTACACAGAAATGCTGATCATCGCAGCGATCGTTTTTGGTTTAGATCAGGCTTCGAAATATTGGATACGGACACATCTGGCGCTGCGTGAGACGATCACGCCGATTCCTGCTATCGGCAGCTGGTTCCGGATCATTCACTGGAAAAACACCGGGGTTGCTTTCGGACTGTTTCAGGGCAGCGGCTGGGTTTTGACAGCCGTCGGGATCATTGTCGTCATCGGCATTATCATTTATTCCTCGCAAATCACGGAGGGGCCCGCATTCTGGAGGGTTGCGCTGGCGCTGGAGCTGGGCGGAGCAATGGGAAACCTGGCTGACCGTCTCAATCCGGAGCTTGGGTATGTGGTGGATTTTATCTGGATCGGGAATTTCCCGGTTTTCAACCTGGCGGATTCCGCAATTGTTATCGGAGCATTTGTGCTCGTGATCGGAATGTGGCGCCAGGAGAAAGAAAAAAAGGATCCCGGACCGGAAGAAACGGAAGTGAGGGAAGATGAGTGAAGAGATATTGACACTGGAATTCGATGAAAATGAACCGGTTCGGCTGGACCATTTCCTCACAGAGGAATTGACGGACTATTCCCGTTCCCGCCTTCAGAGTTTTATCAAAGACGGCCGGGTACGCATAGATGGAGAACCGGCGAAAAAGTACGGACAAATGCTTGTTCCCGGTCAGATGATCACAGTGCTGATTCCTGAAGACAAGGTCTCCGGTTTGATTCCTGAAAATATTCCGCTGAACATACTCTATGAGGATGAGCAGAGCATCGTGATCAACAAACCGGCCGGTATGGTGGTACACCCGGCTGCCGGGCATGAGACCGGCACACTGGTGAACGCGGTCCTGGCTCATTGTGATGATTTGAAGGGTTTCGGCGGCGAGATACGACCCGGTGTGGTCCATCGTCTCGATCGGGATACATCCGGCATCATCGTGATGGCCAAGAATGAAAAGGCCCATATTTTCCTGCAGCAGCAGTTCAAGGATCGCACGATCAACAAACGCTACCTGGCGCTGGTGGACGGTGCTCCTCCGACAGCCGCCGGACGGGTAGAGGCGCCGATCGGAAGGGACCCGATCCGGCGGCAGCAAATGGCTATCCTGACACCGGACAAAGGCCGGGAAGCAGTCACGGAGTATCGGACCGTGAAAAGTTTTTCAAAACATACACTGATCGAAGCTCATCCTTTGACCGGACGAACCCATCAGATCCGTGTTCATATGGCATTTCTGAAATGCCCGATTGTCGGGGATGTTCTTTACGGACGACGGAAACAGACCATTCCCTTGGATCGTCACTTTTTGCATGCTTACCGGCTCACGATTCTGCTGCCGGGACATGAGGAACCGATGACTTTTGAGGCTCCGCTGCCGGATGAACTTTCAAATGTACTTGAGGAGTTGAAATGAGTTTTGAGTTTAAAACTCTAAACTCTGAACTCTAAACAAATAAATCCAAAACTGCGGCTGAAACAGCCGCGGTTTTGGAAGATAGGAAAACTCAAGAGAAATATGAAGAAAGTTTATTCGTTGTTGTTTTGGTTATCGGAATCCTCCGAATTGTTATAATCCAATGCTTTGATGCCGTTGCGGACCTGCGCCATGGAACGCTCCATCTCAATTTCCAGTTTCTTCAGACTTTCCAAGGCATATTTGTCAGCTTCCTGTTTGATCACTTCCGCTTCCGTTTGTGCCTGGGAAATAATCTGCTTTGCCCGATTCTGAGCCTCAATCGAAATTTCATGAGAGGAAATCAGCTGTTCCCGTTTCTCGTTGGCAATTTCGATCATGCGGTCGTGTTCATCCTTAGCCTGAGCCAGAATCCGATCACGCTGAGCAAGGATCTGCTGTGATCGCTTGATCTCTTCCGGGATGGAGATGCGCATTTGATCGATGAGGTCGATCATCTGGTCTTCATTTATGACAACATTGTGTGTAAATGGCAGCGAACGCCCCTGGCTGAAAAGCTCCTCAAGCTTGTTCACAAGATTCAGAATATCCATTTTCTCCCTCCACAACTATTGTCATTTTGTTTATATTATGTTGCAATATATGTGCCAAAGAAGACTGAAAATTAGTAAATTTATTAAACTGATTTTGAAAACAGGCGGGAACCGTCAGAACAGTGACGTTTATTCAAAAAGTGACCGGTATTTGGGAACGGGACAGGTGAGCAGTATTCGCCTGGAAAAAGAGGGAAAGTCGGTACAAATCTTCAGCACGATCACCGTCATATCCTGTTTGGGTTTGTAGCCATCAAGCGTGATGGAACGCTTCAAAAAGAAATCTGCCATCAAATCTGCCGAGAGCTCTGCGCTTTCTTCAATGGTGCTGAGAATCAGATCTTCCACTTCATCTTCTTCGAGCGTGTTTTTCCCTGCGTTCAAAGCGCCTTCCGAAAGCATCAGGATCGTTGTGCCGGGCTCCATAGGCAGCTCTGTGATAGAAGGATGCATGTTTTTTGAGAAGCCGATTTTTTCGGCAGGTGAATGCCATGAATCGAGAACGCCGCGCTGGTAAAAATATACGGGAAAATCAGCACAGCGGCTCACCACAATGGTTCTGGATTCAAAATCAGTGGAGATCATGCACAGATCACCGCAGATGTGCCCGGAATGTTCACGGTAGATTTGGTCGGAGACGCTTTTCAGTGCAGTGCTGTCACGGAAATTCTCGGCAACCTTTTCCAGCACACGATTCACGATGATAGAGGAAATCGTTTTGTTTGGCTGGTCGTTGCGCTTTCCGTTGCAATAGATGATGGATTCACCGCCGGAAGGTCTTTCAATGATCTCCGTGGTTTCATCATTGTCAGGGTTGTTGATCCGTCCCTGTTTTGCAACGCCAAGTTCAATAATCACGCCGGGAATTATATCAAAAAAACGGTTTAAACTGCAAAGGATGTGAGTGTATGAGATGTATAAAAAGGATGTCGCTAATCAACTGCCTAAGCTATCGATCATAATTATGGACATAATGATATTCGTCATATAAAAAATGGAGATATTTTTGATTAAAGGTGATAAGTATTCTTCTTTAATTTCAAAATCGGTGCTAAAATTATAAAGTATGTAAAAAAGGATAAACGGGAAACCCTGTTTATTCAAAAAGATAAATTTAGAGGAGTCAAACGTGAATAAAGAAGCTTTAAACGGTCTTTTCCGACCGAAGGGCGTTGCAGTTATCGGCGCTTCCAACAAAGCCGGTAAAATTGGTTATTCTGTAGTCGAGGCATTGAAAAACGGCAAGTATGAGGGCGACATCTTCCCGATCAACCCGAAAGAACCTGAAATCCAGGGACTGAAAGCCTACACCAGCGTCCTTGAGCTCAAGGGCAAGATCGATCTGGCAGTTGTTACCGTTCCCGCGCACCTCGTTCTTGGCGCTCTCGAACAGTGCGGTGAAGCCGGCGTGAAGGGTGTTTCTGTCATTACTTCCGGTTTTGGTGAGGTCGGTGATCATGAAACTGAAAACAAACTGGTTGAAACCTGCCGCAAATACGGCATGCGCCTGCTCGGCCCGAACATCATCGGTTCTCTGTCCAACTCCGATAAATTGAACGCTTCCTTTGCCCCGGTTCTTCCGCTCCCCGGCAACGGTGCGCTGATTTCCCAGTCCGGCGCTCTGCTGATCGCCCTGGATGCCGGCACCTACCTGCGCGGTGTGGGCTTCGATAAGCTGTTCTCCCTCGGCAACATGGCTGATGTCGACTTCGCTGACATCATTGAATGGCTGGAAGACGATCCGGCTACCCGCTGCACAGCTCTTTACATTGAAGGTCTGAAGGACGGCCGCCGCTTCATGGAAGTCTGTAAGAACTCTAAGAAACCGGTCATCGCGCTGAAGTCCGGTGTCTCTGCTCACGGTGCAGCCGCTGCTGCTTCCCATACCGGTTCCCTTGCCGGCGCCGCAAAAGTTTACGGTTCCGCGTTTGAACAGGCCGGTGTGATCCAGGCTACCGATCTGGACAACCTCTTCGATGTCACTCAGGCGTTTGAACTGCAGCCCCCGATGGAAGGCGACAACCTCGTGATCGTCACCAATGGTGGTGGTGTCGGCGTTCTGGCTACTGACTCTGCTGAAAAGTTCGGTGTTCCGCTTCAGTTCCTGCCCAAGGAAATGCAGGAAGAAATGAAGCATTACATGCCTGAATTTGGTTCCGCGAAGAACCCGGTGGACATCACCGGCGGCGCCGGCCTCGAAGGCTACAAAAAGTGCATCGCCTTCGGTTTGCAGCACGAATGGACCGATGGTATGGCAGTTCTTTACTGTGAGACCGCTGTGACCAACCCGCAGGAAATCGCTGAAGGTATTTACGGCGCAATCGAAGAAGCCGGTGAAGAAATCCTGGCTCACAAACCGATCACCGTTTCCTTCGTCGGCGGCGAACGCTGCGCTACCGCCATGCGCTGGCTCTCCGATCACGGCATTCCGGCTTATGACGACCCGGCCCGCGCCATCAGCGCCATTGCCGCCCTGCGTCAGTATGCCCGCCTGCAGGCTGCCAAGGCTGCCGATTCCGCAGATACCTTCGAAGTTGACCGCGAAAAGGCTCTGTCCATCATCAACGCTGCCCGTGCCGATGGCCGCGATGCTCTGACCGAAGTCGAAGCGAAGCAGGTCTTCAAAGCTTACGGTCTGGATGCCACCACCACGCTGCTGGCCCGCACCGAAGATGAAGCTGTTGAACTGGCTCACCAGGCCGGCTATCCTGTCGTTATGAAGATCGTCTCCCCTGACATCCTCCACAAGTCCGATGCCGGCGGCGTGAAAGTCAACGTCAAAGACGACGACATGGTCCGCGAATGGTTCCGAAAGATCATGGAAAATGCGAAGAACTACAAGGCTGATGCCAATATTCACGGTATCGCCATCCAGGAAATGGCCCCGCTGGGTACTGAAATCATCCTCGGTTCCATCAACGATGCAGCTTTCGGTCCCACCGTCATGTTCGGTCTGGGCGGTATCTTCGTCGAAGTCCTGAAGGATGTCACCTTCCGCGTTGCCCCGGTCTCCAAGGCTCAGGGTATGAAGATGCAGGAAGAGATCCGCGCTGCGAAGATCCTTGCCGGTGCCCGTGGTGAAGCTCCGCGCGACCGCGAAGCTATGGCTGAAACCATCGCGAAATATTCCCAGATGATTTGGGACCTGCGCGACGAAGTCAAGGAATCCGACGCCAACCCGGTCATGCTCTATGAACAGGGCAAGGGCCTGAAAGTTGTCGATGCCCGCATCATCCTGAAGAAGAAATAAGATCTGCATATTTTAACCTTTCCGGAAGGGACACCGTACAGTGTCCCTTCTGTGTTTAATGATTCTGAAGTTCGGGGTCGGATTCCGCAGACTCGCGCGATGTGCGAAGCACGAGCGAAGAGTCGGAGGGATCTGACCCCGTATCAATGAAGCACGACGAGACGTTTCTGCTGCTGCGGCGCAGCCCGCACAGCAGGGACGTATCTCGTTGTGCGCATTGGATGCCCGTGTGACAGTGGGGCCGGTTGCCCGGAGGCACGGTGAGCCTTGTCTGATAGAGGGTCGGTACCCGAAGGGGACTGTCCCTCGGGGATTCGGCGCCCAATTGCC
>JAFRIR010000135.1 GCA_017432685.1 Flexilinea sp.
GTATACCCGGAAACATACCGAACCCGGCAGTCAAGCGCGTGTCCGCTGATGGTACTTGGAGGGCGACCTCCCGGGAGAGTAAGAAATTGCCAACTTCACTTTTTTTGTTTAAGCGCTACTCGGGGGGACGGGTCCTGTGTTGTCGCGAAGCCGACACACAGGAACTGTCCTCATGTGCAGTAAATTGAAGAAGAATCTTCTAAAATCAGGCGCACAAGGTGACAGTTCTCCTGTGCAGGCTTCGCTGCAGCAGGAAACCCGTCCCCGTGTGCTTCAAGCGGGGTCAGATCCCTCCAACTCTTCGCTCGTGCTCCGCACATCGCGCGAGCCTGCGGAATCCGACCCCGTTCCAATTTTTTATCCCTGCCAATTTTCGCGAGAATCTCCAAAGAAGTACAGTGCGATCACACCGGGACCGGTATGGGAACCGATGACATTGCCGACGTAACTGATGACAAATTCCCGCTCGCCCCATTCCTGTTTGATCATCTCCACCAGCGTCATCACCTCATCCAGGCAGTCGCCATGGCTGATGAAGATCTTCCTGTTTTTCTCCGGATCGCCGTGGACCTTCAGCTTATGAGCCAGCCCGCTGATGGAACGTTTCCGTCCGATGACCTTTTCCCGCGGGATCAGATGTCCGGCACTGTCCATGTTCATGACGGGCTTGATCCGCAGCGTGGAACCGAACCAGGCAGCCGAGGCTGAAACCCGTCCGCCGCGCTGGAGAAAGTGCAGATCATCCACAGTATACCAGTGATGCAGGTTCAATTTGTTATCCTCGATCCATTTTGCCGTTTCTTCCAGACTTAATCCGGAATCCCGCAGCTCCACAGCCTTATCCACCAGGCAGCCCTCACCACAAGATGCGGACAACGTATCGATAACGATAAATTTCCGATCCGGAAATTCTTTTCTTGCGATCACGGCGGCTTTTTCTCCGCTTTCGACCGTACCGCTCAACCCGCTGGAAAACCCGACATAAAGCACATCCATTCCGTCCGCCGCGGCTTTCCGGTAAACATCCAGAAAAGCTTCCGGATTGACCTGAGAGGTTTGGGAGCGGCTGCCGGTACGCAAACGGTCATAAAATTGTTTGTTATCCAAAGGCGGGTTCACTTCACCGTCAATTGTAAAAGTCAGCGGACAGAGTGCAAAATCTTTATAGGTATCCAGCAGATCTTTCGGCAGATCGCAGGAGGAATCTGTAACGATGAAAAACTTTTCGGACATATAGGCCTCCGATAATATAACCTGATTACTCATGACTAATTTTACATGAAACAGACTTTGGGTAAGCGGCAGTGCAGCGGAAAAATGTCTCCTTTTTAGACAAATCTCATTTTTTGGGTAAATATTAAGCATGATTGCGGGACAAATCCTTTACAAAGATTTTTCCCGCTATTAGAATAACTATGGAAATCATTTAGGATTTAAGATATGGATCAGGAAAGCATCACCAAAGGCATTTTATCCGGTATCGTGGACCGGTATATCCGGGAAATTACCCGCGATCCTCACCGCAGCATCCGGAAACTGTTGGATATGGCTGAATGTACCTCAGACGGCCCGACGCAGAAAATCTGCTACCAGATGATGCAGCAAATGGCTACCGATCAGTCCAGCCCATACTATGAAATGATCCATCATCTGGTGACGCATGCCGATCCACAGACCGTCAAGACCTTCGGCATCAACCTGGGGCACAATGCCTGGACCTTCGGCTCCGGCGGCATCCGGCGCATCATCACCGAAACCAACACCCCGATCTCATGGGCTGTGATCATTGACCGTACAGAGAACAAAGACAGAATTCCTTTTTCTGCCATCCGGGATCTGGTCAACAGAGGACGCAGTCATGAAGTATATGCCTGGCTGCTGAGCACTTCCGGCCCGCTGAATGAGTGGGATAAATACACGAAGCTTTTCCGGGAACACAATGATTGTGTTTTCGGGCTCATCACAGAACCGGATACGCTGGATGAACAGATACTGGAAGAAGCTGCTGAGATACATAATCTGATGATCCTCCTGAATACGGACGCACCGGACTGGCAGCCGTGTGCCGACCGGCTTTCCGAAAAAGGTTTCCTTTATTCCGCCTGCCGCTTTGTTCAGAATGAAGTGCAAGCCGAAGAGATCATCGATGGCAGCTGGCTTGAGGAGCTAACGCTACATCATCCGCTGATGGCCTTTACCATTGCATCAGATTCCCTTCCCCGCGAGACCACACAGAAAATCAGGGATTATATTTGGGACACCCGGCTGGAACAGATCTATCCGGTGCTGCCGGCAGACCTGATCTCCGATTTCGTCATCATCAACCGTCTGGTCACACATCGCGATCTTCTATATCGGGTAGAAACAGATGGCTGCGTCTCTGCGGCATCCGAGTTGCAGTTCGAAAAAAGTTCTTTGAAATGTGAAGATCTTTTTATCTGACAGAAATCTGTCTGTTATCCACTATACACGAACAAGCTTTTTTGATATAATTACGCATGGATCATAAAGGCAGAAAAAATCTGCTGTAAGGAGTAATACTGATGAGTAAAGAATTCTATGACATTGAATTAGCCGGCGTTAAACGTTCGCTGAAGTTATTTGAAGTTGCCCCCGGGCTGCGCATTGCCGTACTGAACATTCTCGGCGACACCGAACTGGTCGAGGCTTGCGCGACGGAACTGGCAAAGAAGCTGGAAGACAAAGACTATGACGTGATGATCACCGCTGAATCCAAGAGCATCCCGATCATCTATGCCCTGTCCGTCCGTACCGGGAAGCCATATGTCGTTTGCCGCAAGAACTACAAGTCCTACATGGGCAATGCGATTTACTCCACCTCTGTTTCCATCACCACGCAGAGCGAACAATCCCTGATCCTGGATGAAAAGGATATCCCGCTGCTTAAAGGGAAAAAGGTCCTTTATGTGGATGACGTGATCAGCACCGGTTCCACCAAGACAGCGATCGAAAGCATCCTCGAACAGGCCGGCGCCCAGCCGAATCCGCTCTCCCTGGCGATCTGTGCGGAAGGCTCCGAAGAAGCCTGGCCGGAGGTCATCTGCCTTGGGCATCTGCCGCTGTTCAAAGATTAAGACAGGTAACAAGAAGAAAGTAGTAAATAGTAAATAGTAAAGAGTAAATAGTAAGTAGTAAGTAGTAGATTGCAGGTTCTGTTCTTTTGTGAAGGCTTCTACTAATGGAGGAACGGTTCCATCCGTTTCCGGATAACCGACTACACTGAGACTTAGACCTGTGTTTTTAGAAATCACTATTTTTTGAAATTCGCTTGACAGAGAGAGTGAAAAGTATATAATAGTGAATGTTGATCCTCGATAGCTCAACGGCAGAGCGAGCGGCTGTTAACCGTTAGGTTCCCGGTTCGAATCCAGGTCGAGGAGCAGAAGAGCGCTTTCGGGCGCTCTTTTTTTATTGGGAACAATAGAAGAATCTGTCCAACTTGCTTATACCGGAAGCCGATGAACGGTTATTCATTGTTGATTGCCTCTTTTGCCGCCTCAACATAATAATCGACTACATATTTTTGAGAAGGCGCACCGAACAAAGTTTTCCCTACGACAACACCTTTGCGATTGACAAACACAGTCATTGGGTAATAACTCTGTCGAATGAGTTCATCCATGTTTTCCGGAGAAAGAATATTCAAATACTGAACATTGTTTTCAGCCAGATAACGTTTTGCAAGGTCAACGTTATTTGCACCCCTTCCATCGTTCAGTAACCCGACCACAGCGCCGTCTATATCCGAAAGTAAAGCGTTTACCTTGTTCAGTTCAGGCAGTTCCTGAATGCAGGGACCGCACCAGGTTCCCCACAGGTTAAGCATGGTGATTTCATGCTCTGAAAACAGGTCTACACTGTTGACCGGATTACCGGAAAGATCTGTGGTTTCAAACAGCAGCCACTTTCCTTCCAACGAGAGCTCGTTCCCACCGCAGCCACACAGCAGAACAACAGCCGCAAGAATCATCAAATGAAGCATTACAAGATTTTTCATAGGGTAATTGTAATATAAGTTTCACGGGATTGCCAGTTTTTCAGAGACGCAGCACAGAGTACAGCCCTGCTGTGCCGGCTATGCGGCATCATCAGAGCTGTCCTCGTGTGCTAACTTTTCAGCAGACATTCGGCTCATAGAGTGCACACCGGCAAGCAAAAAAAGGCGAAAGAACGGGTATAATTAAAGTCCGTCAGCCAGAAAATAATCCGGCTGACCATTTGGAGGATTGATGGATATTACCTGGTACGGACACTCTTGTTTCCGCATGACTGAACGAAATCTCGGAAGCGTTGTATGCGATCCTTATGACTATGAAAAAATCGGCTACGAACCGCTGAAACTGAAGGCGGACATCGTCACCATGAGCAATGACAAGCCCGGGCACAGCTTCCTCCCCGGCATCAAAACCGAACCTTTTGTCATCAAGCGCCCCGGTGAATATGAGATCAACAACATTTTCATCACCGGTCACGCAACCAACAAAAAAGGCGAACCGCGAAACACGATTTTCGTGATCGAAATAAACGGACTTTTTGTCGCCCACATGGGCAACATCAACCGCCCGCCGACCCAGACCGAAGTGGAAAACCTTGGGACAGTCAATGTGCTGTTGATCCCTGTCGGTGGTGGCGCCGGACTGAACGCCGCGCAAGCGGTGGAGACCATCCGCATGATCCAGCCAAACATCGTGATCCCGATGCACTACTCCGTCGCCCGAACGCTGCCGGAACTGGACCCGCTCTCAAAATTCCTGAAGGAAATGGGCGTCTCTCAGGTCGATCAGACCTACACTACCTTCAAGGTACCGGCCGTCGACAAACTGCCGGAAGACACACAGCTGGTGATCCTTGACCATCCGCTGGGCAACGAAACCCCGGATAACGAAGACGAAGAAAAGGCAGACAACGATGCAGCATAAACTGATCATGACCTGGGATATTACACAAGGAAAGGAACAGGAATATTTCGATTTCCTGATCCACACCTTCGTCCCGCGCATGAACCAGCTCGGGTTCGAACTAACCGATGCCTGGGCCACCATCTACGGGGATGAACCGCAGGTGATGGTCACGGCAGTCCTCCCGGATGAGCTGGAGGCTGAACGCCGCATGTCCCAGAATGACTGGCATGTCCTGATCGATCAGCTGGAAGATCACGTTGATAACCTGGAAATGAAACTGGTCCCGGCCCGGGATACATTCCAGTTCTGATTTCATGCAAGCGCTCCTGCCCTGGTTTGACCAAAACAAACGGGATCTGCCCTGGCGCCGAAACCGCAGTCCCTATTCGACATGGATCTCAGAGATCATGCTGCAGCAGACCAGGGTGGAGACCGTCAAACCTTACTACGAACGCTGGATGCAGCGTTTCCCGGATGTAAATACACTGGCAGCAGCGGATGAGCAGGACGTGCTGCGGCTTTGGGAAGGGCTTGGCTACTACAGCCGGGCCCGTTCTATTCATAAAGCCGCACAAATCATCGCTTCTGACTATAACGGGGAGATCCCTTGTGATTTGAAAGCACTGCGGAAGCTGCCGGGCATCGGTGATTATACCGCCGGAGCAATCGCCTCGATCGGTTATGGACTGCCGGCAGCCTGTCTGGATGGCAACATCCGCCGTATCCTTGCCCGTTATTATGATATTGCAGACCCTGTTCGTACCCCGCAGACGGAAAAACGGCTCTGGAAACTGGCAGAGGAGAATCTCGACCGGGAGCGTCCGGGAGATTTCAATGAAGCCCTGATGGATCTCGGTTCGGCGATTTGCCTGCCGGAAAATCCGCAGTGCCTGCTTTGTCCGCTGTGCGGGAATTGTCTCGCGCTTCAGCATGGGACGGTATCCGAACGGCCTGTTATACTCAAATCCGAGCCCATCCCGCACTTCATCGTGACCGCAGCCGTCATCCCGGACGAAAGCGGAGAGCGTTTCCTGCTGACGAAACGCCCCGACAAAGGGCTGCTGGGCGGGCTATGGGAGTTCCCGGGCGGGAAACAGGAGCCTGGAGAAAGCCTGGAGGAATGCATCCGGCGTGAGATCCGCGAGGAGCTGGACATCGGGATCGAGGTTGGAGAACCCTTCGGCGTTTACAAACATGCCTACACGCATTTCAAGGTAACCCTTCACGCCTTTATCTGCCGGCACACGGAAGGAGAACCCAAACCCCTCGCCGCCACGGAGCTCGGCTGGTTCACCCGGAAGGAACTTGCGGACCTGCCCATGGGCAAGATCGATCGCATGATCGCACATAAGCTCTAAGGGTCCGGCGGTTTTTCCGCCAGTACCTTCCGGATGTCAGCGGCCAACGCCGGGTCGAAGTGAGCGAAGAGCGGATCTTTGGCGAGAAATTCCATTTCCTCGAAGGTGAAGGTGAGCGAACCATCTTCAGAGTCCTTACTCCGTTCCATCACCCGCTGCAGGATCTCAACGAAGGGAGGGAGCTGTGAATCGGAGCACGCGGAAACCGGATTATTGCCAGGCGCAACAATGGTACATCCCTGCTGTGTCGGCTCTGCGACAGCAGCAGATACGTCCCGTTGTGCTTCTGACCACTGATCACCGACCACCGGCCACTCCTCTTCATTCTTCATTCTTACATCTTCATTTACCGAACCATCCGACTTCTTATTTCCTATTTCAGATTTCTTATTTTCTGTACTTCCTTCTTCTTTTTCCAGGGCGTCCACCACTTTCCCATGGGGACCTGTTTTGCTGAGCTGTTCCCGGTGGGAAAGCACCTGGGGACGGTTTTCCTGCTGCCGCGAAGCCGGCACAGGAGAACTGTCACCTTGTGCGTCTGATTGGGAAGGACCTTCCTGCAATTGCCCGTACATGGGGACAGTTCCTGCGTGTTGGCTTTGCAACAACGCAGAAACCGTCCCCGTGTTTGATGCGGGGTCGGATCCCTCCGACTCATGCTGCGCACGAGTCTGCGAAATCCGACCCCCTGTCATTCCGGCAGCAGCAGTTGCCGGGAACGCCGGTGCATGGCGGAAGGCCGGGGCTTCGTCGTTTTCTTTATGAATTCTTCCTGTCCAGCTTTTTTCGGAAAAAGCCAGACCATGTGCA
>JAFRIR010000136.1 GCA_017432685.1 Flexilinea sp.
GCTGTTTTCTCTGTGAAACAGGGAAACTCCGAATTTATTCTCAAGTTTTTTCATTGAGCGGCTCAATGCCGGTTGTGTGATATGCAGCGCATCCGCAGCACCTACAAGTGTTCCGTATTTCGAAAATGCGGCAAGTTGTTCAAGCAAATATATCTCTATCATTGAAAATCCTGTAAAGGTATGATTGTTATTTATACGATTATACCTGATCGGCATTGGACAAACCATGGCAGATTTAATAAAATAGTATTGAGGTTATTATGAATAAAAAATTCTATCTTACACTTGTTATATCTGTTTTGATGATGGTTGGAATCTTTCAGAAAGATGCTGCAGCTGAAGAGATTCCGCAAACGGGAATGACAGCAGCCGTTCCTGCGGAATACAAAGTTCCTGCAAACCATCAGGGTACAGTCACCCGGCTGGATTACGAATCGCTGGATTATGCACGGAACAGTGCTCCGGTTACAAAAACCGCCTATGTGTACACGCCGTACGGTTATGATGCGAACGATGCTGAAACGCGTTACAACATCGTTTATCTGATGCACGGCTGGGGTGGACATGCCGGAGAATACTTCGATTACACATCCATGAAAAATGTCTTTGATCATATGATCGAAAACGGCGACATTCCGCCTGTGATCATCGTTTCCCCGACATTTTACAATGCCCACAGCAGTTATGATTTCAGCAGCTCCATCAATGAATTCCGTGCTTTCCATTCTGATTTTGAGAACCATCTGATGCCGGCTGTCGAAAGCATTTATCATACCTATGCGGAAAATACCACTCCGGACGGGCTCAAAGCGTCCCGGGATCACCGTGCTTTCGGCGGATTTTCTCTCGGTTCGGTCACGACCTGGCTGCAGTTCTGCTGGAATTCCGATTATATCCGTTATTTCCTTCCGATGAGCGGGTCATGCTGGTACTACGGAACATACGGAGATTTTCAGACGAAGAACAATGTGGATTTCATCGAGAATCTCGTCCGGGAGAACGATCTTGATGAACGCGGTTACTTTATCTACTTCACGACCGGGACACAGGACACCGTCAAGAGCCAGTCTCTGATGCAGGCAGAGGAAATGCTCAGCCGGAGCAGCGTGTTCACACCGGATCATTTCGTTTTCTATCAAAAGAACGGTGGATTCCACGATCTCGATGCCGTTCAGGAATACTTATACAATGCACTGCCGATTTTCTTCGGTGAACAGAAATAAAAATATCAGGAGGGAAATATCATGAAAAACGTTGATAACAAAGTCGTCATCATCACCGGAGCCTCTTCCGGTATCGGGGAAGAAACTGCACGCATGCTGGCAGCTAACGGAGCGAAGGTGGTCCTTTCAGCCCGCCGGGAAGACCGGCTGCAGAAGCTGGCATCTGAGATCGGTGAAAACGCGGTTTATCTCAAATCCGATGTGGTCAGCCTTGAGGATATGCAGGCCCTCGTGACATTAGCGAAAGAAAAATTTGGCAAAATGGACGCGGTGTTTGCCAACGCCGGGATCATGCCTGCCGGAAATATGAGTCAATTGAAGGTGAATGACTGGAACGCGATGATCGATATCAACATTCGCGGCGTCCTGAACACCATGGCCGCAGTCCTGCCGGAATTTACCGCGCAGAAATACGGGCATATCATCGTGACCTCTTCCCGTGCAGGGCTGATGTCCGTTCCCGGAAATGCTGTTTATTGCGGAACAAAACACTTCGTGAAAGCGATGGTGGACTCCTTCCGCAGCGAATCCATTCAGGAAGGCACGAATATTCGTACCACTGTGATTTACCCGGGAGCGATCAAGACCGAACTGCTCAATTCTGTGGCTGAATCTGAAGCAAAGAACATGGTTTCCCAATTCTATGAGAATGTAGGTCTGACACCAGATGTGATCGCAAACGCAGTACTGTATGCGGTCTCACAGCCGGATAACGTGGCAGTGCCGGAACTTGTCGTTTGTCCTGCAATGGAAGGATAAATTGTATTTTATGAATAAAAAGACTTTCTTGTTTATTTTCTTGATTTGTGCGATGATGATCGGGATACTCACGGGATGTGAAAAGACGATTGCCCAATCTGAGCCTGGATCATCTGACTGGACAGATAAGGCTTTTACTGTCAATACACCGATCCGGGATGTGATCAATTATCCTGGTTTCGGGAATTACGGAAGGCTGATCTTCCCGGTCAATGAGGACTATTACAGCGGTTCAACCCTCGGGACGCTGTCTCTGACATGGTACACCCAGATCCGTCCGGAAAAGACCGTTGAGATCTGCAACTATATGAAGAATCACGCCGATGCAGGTGATGTGATTTTCTATGACATTTATACGGATGAAGAAAAAGCAGCGGATCCGTCAAAGAATGATACCGGACTGTTTTTCTTCCGCGGAGAACCCGGCGCAAAATTCGCAATCGTCAGTTCCGGCGGCGGAATGGTCTATGTCGGATCGATGCATGACAGTTATCCGCACGCACTGGAGATCTCCAAAAAAGGCTATAATGCCTTTTCCCTGATCTACCGTGCAGGCTACCAGACCGGGCCGGAAGACTGCGCGAGAGCGGTTGCATTTATTTTTGAACATGCCGATGAGCTCGGTGTTGACACCTCGGATTATTCCCTGTGGGGCGGCTCTGCCGGTGCAAGGATCGCGGATTGGGTCGGTACAAACGGGACAGCATATTATGGACAGAAAGCTTATCCTCAGCCTGCCGCTGTCATCATGCAGTATACGGCTTTATCCGAAGTGACCGGAAATGAACCGGCGACTTACAACTGTGTTGGGAACCGTGACGGGATCGCGCCATATTCGGTCATGCTGGAACGTATTAACCGCATCAGTGCCAACGGAACTGATACGATGATCGAAGTGTTTGACGGATTGTCACACGGTTTTGGAATCGGCCTCGGCACAGTTGCAGAAGGCTGGGTCGACCGGGCTGTTGCATTCTGGGAACGGCAG
The DNA here is from genome assembly GCA_017432685.1 of Flexilinea sp. Taxonomy (GTDB): domain Bacteria; phylum Chloroflexota; class Anaerolineae; order Anaerolineales; family Anaerolineaceae; genus Flexilinea. The sequence continues at coordinate 2,971 of JAFRIR010000136.1, forward strand.
ATGCAGGAATATGGCTGATAACGAAACAGACGGGAATTTGTCATTATTTTTTTTTCAGTGATAATTCTCGCTTTACCCCGGAGGGCTTATGAATCCTCCGGGGCTTTCGGTTATGTCTGGTATTATCACACTATTTTTCAAAAAATAATGATAAAAAGTAAAGGTGCATATAATTATGTTAGTTTTATATAACTAATTTATTGAAACCTCTTTTCACACTGATCAAATAAAACTGGGATGGATGCAAAGCATATGAAAACTGCAGAAAAAATTTTGAAGAATAAAAAGTCTATTAAGACCGAGCTGGATACCCGGATGCCAAAAGCGAAAAGCGATGCGTTATGGGATAAGGCAAAACAAAGGCTGGACGGAATCTTAAATCAGTACGCGGAAATCCCCAAAGGTCAACACCTGCATACAGATAATTACATCTTTCCCGCAGCGGCGATTTATCTGACCTTGAAAGAGGCAATGGATGAAAAAGAAGCTTATGCAGTTATTGAAAATGCCGCCATCAGAAATTCGGCACCTGTCGGGAAAAAGCTGGCGAAACTGATGAAACTGCCGGGGATGAAGAGTCTCTTTATCAGGGTTTGGGATCCCATGACCCGGAAAATGTTCGGACCGGACAACGGATTCAAGAATGTCTTTTATCCGAAGAAAAAGGGTGAATTCCGCATGGATGTCACATCCTGTCCATATTGCCGGTATTTTACAGAACTTGGCTGTCCGGAACTGACAAAAATATTCTGCGCAAACGATGACCGCTGTTACGGTAATCTTCCGGGTTTAGAATTCAAAAGAACCGGGACGCTGGGCACCGGAGCGGATCGATGTGATTTTTACATGAGAAAACTATAATGAACTGGCTGAGAATCATCCTGGATGGGGTCGCTATGTCGATCCTTTTTAATGCGGTTGTCGGGATTGGGTTTATACTTTGGCCGCAGGAATACAGCGTCATGTTTCCCAAAGAGATCAAAAAAGCCGCAGCACCCTATGTGAACAAGAACGATGTTCGGAAGATGAAGCTGTTTCTGTATTCTCTTTATTTATTCCTGTTTGTCTATTGGACAGTCAGTGTACATTTCTCCGGAATGGCGGGATTCCGGCACCTGTTTTGGACAGGGTATATCGAAATGACATTTGTGAGCATCAGTGATTTTCTGATCCTTGACTGCTGGCTGCCGCAGAAGGTGCGGTACATGATCAAAGGCGCGGAACACTGCAAAGCCTGGGAACGGAGGGAATGGCTTTTGACACTGGCGATCCCTGAGCATGTTCTTGGCTGGACACTGCTCGTCTGTCCGATAGCGGGACTGGCCGTAGCGGGTATTGCGGTGCTGCTGGGGTGAGGTAAATGAGCAAATAAGCATCAGGCTTATTCGAAAACCGCCGAAAAAGGCATCCAAAAGCGCCTCGCCCGGAAGTACGGCCCAGGTGAATGTACCCGTCTTATAGGGCAGAGCGACAGAAAATACGAGGAGTTTGTCGAATAGAATCATATTTTTTTCATATTTTTTTAATTCGTGCGTTATAATCAAATAAGTTAGTTTAAACTAATTATTTTTACAGGAGAAATGATGAAAAAAACTTTGATTCTTTTATTGACCGCGCTGTTGTGCCTTTCGTCTGTTGCTTCTGCCGAAGAAGCTGTATATGTTCTGATGAACATTCCTTATGCGGATTTTTATAGTGCAGAAAATGCGGTCGATGCCATTACGTCCGCTACGCTGAAGGGAAAAGCCCGCAACACCAATGTTACAGGCGCTTCCTATCATCAGAGTGAAGAAGCGGTGACCACGGAAGGAATTGTCGGTGCGATTTATCCGGTAAAAACAACTGCGGAAGATCTGGCTGCTTTAGGAAGTGTTAAAATTACGGATGAATCAACATTGAGCTATGTTTTTTCTGCAAAAGGGAAAGATACCGAAGTTAACCTGACAGGTGTGGATGTTCTGCTGGAAAGTCCGAATTATTCTTACTATATTCTGTCGAATGTTCCCGCATCATATAAGGTGATGACCGTCGCTGATGGTGTTCCTAACTTCAGCGAAGTTGTTGGAACGCCTGTTACCGGCGAAGCAAGTGGTGTTGTTTCTTATACCGGTCATCACACAGATATTGAAATTTCACTGGAAGGAATTGAAGCCGATCCCGCTCTTGTTGCCGGGGTGATTGTAACAATGGATGACGGAACAAGCTACGCCATGCATCATATCGTCAATATCTGGCGGGGTGAACTTGGTTGGGATCGCAGTGATCTGGAGCTTGGCGGTCAGACAATCACCGGACTGCGCTATCTGCTGAAGGACGGCAGCATCCAGGATTACGCCACCGATATCAAAATTCTCCCGGCTTTTGAAGGTATAATTACCGGTTCCGTCAATGCAGATCGGGATACCTTCGTACTGAACGGATCTCTTGAGAATCTGGAAGATGCCGTCCTGACAGTTGTCTGCACGGTCGGATCCGGAAAGGGCGTACCGTCAGACGTTGTGTTCAGCGGACCTGCTGTCAATGATCCGGTGAACCTTGATACGATTATGATTGCCGATCTGATCGCTGCCGGCGAAGAAAATGCAGAAGTCACCATTTCTGCAACGGTTTCCAGCAGTAATTACGCCACGGTGGTTGTCCCTGTTGAATAATTGTCAGACCTCAAAAGTCAATGAATGAATAAATGAGGGGGCGTTTGCTGCTCCCTCATTTTTCCTGAACGCTTGCCCGGAGAATTTGTCCATGATATTTTTGCTGTTGCTTGCGCTGGCATTGATATTCGTAAGTTTATTTTCCAAACAACTTCGTGCCCGTCCTTTGCCGTTTTATATCCTTGCGGCGGGAATTTCTGTTTCTGTGGTTATCTGCACATGGCATCATACCGTTTTTCCGAAGGATTTTGAAGTTTGGATCTGGCCGATATTTGCCAGAGGCGCATTCGCCGGTGCACTTTTTGTTATTATTATGGCTACGGGTGTCTTCCCGAACGGATCCAAACCGATCAGGCTTTTAATGCCCATCCGGGCACATCTTTCGATCCTTGCCAGCATCCTGACACTCGGGCATAATATCGCGTACGGCAGGACTTACTTTACGGCTCTCTTTTTTGCACCGACAAGGCTGTCGACCCCGACGCTTTTGGCCGCGGTTTGTTCGCTGATCATGATCCTGATCATGCTGCCGCTGTTTATCACTTCTTTCAAATTTGTCCGGAAACATATGAAAGCCCGAACCTGGAAGCGCCTGCAGCGGTTAGCGTATGTGTTTTACGGTCTGCTCTACTGTCACATTATGCTCCTGACGATTCCAAACGCAATTCAGGGACGCAGCGGATATGTGGTCACGGTATTTGTTTACAGTCTGGTGTTCATCAGCTACCTGTTCTGTCGGGTCATGAAAGCAGTTTCTATCCATGAAAAAGCCACTGCCAGCCTCTCGCGTAAACAGGCTGTCGGGTTGTTATGCGGAGTTGTGATGTCAGGCTTGATTCTGATTGCCGTGATCAGTGCGCATAAAACAGTCATAGCTTAAAGGCCATATGGATGAAGGTAAAAAGATCACTGCACCGCAGATCGACCGGCTGCTCCGTTGTTTTGATCGCAGACATATGAATCCATCCGCTCCCAGCCGTAAAATCATCGCGGCCATGGAGCCTCTGTTTTCTGTTCTTGAAGATCTTGCCCCCCTCAGAATAAACAGTGAAGCTAAATCGATATGGCTTGAAGTGCCCAGAGGTATCTCCAAAAGAACATTAATCTATATTTACAGAACGACAGACTATCGATTTTTCTAATAAGTGATGCTAATATCTAAATCAAGAAAGCACAAAATCGTGTGCGAGACAAATTTTGGGAGGGAAAAATGAAAAAGCTCACCGTCTTATTGTTAATGTTTTGTATTGTTTTATCTCTGGTTTCGATCGTACCTGCTGCTGCAGATACACCGGCTCTCGATACAAAAGCGGTCCTTGAAGTGAATATCTGGGATAACAACCAACTCAAGGGACTTCGTCAGATCGCAGACGACTGGACTGCTGAAACCGGCGTGAAGGTCAATATCAATGTTATCAGTTGGATCGAATACTGGACACTGCTTTCTGCAGGCGCCTTTGGCGGTCAGCTTCCTGATGTTTTCTGGATGCATATCAATGAAGCACAGAACTACATGTGGGCAGATCTTTTATTGAACCTGAATCCATATATTGAATCTGATGATGCAATTGATTTGGATAACTATTATGAAGGAATTGTTGGAATCTACAACCTTAACGGCAACCAGTTTGCACTTCCAAAAGACCATGACACGATTGCGCTGCTCTATAATAAGTCCATTTTTGATATAAATATGTCCAAGCTCTCCTACATAAACCACATTGGATGCAGTGTATCCGTTGGATCGGAGGAGCCAGAAGGTATTTCCTGCGCTATCCTCAAGCTCTGACTGCCATACTCCCCTGGCCAGGGCATATGCAGTAGGTATGAAACGTCTTGCGGGGTCAGCTATGGCATCACTGTTCTGAAAACCGAAATTCCCGGCAGAGGGAGAGCTGAAAACCTCGTCCTCAGAAAGCAAAAAGACTCGGTCCTCTGTATCCGGGCCGCAGGAGGTGCCGAAGTAATGATTATCGGTATTCCACACCTCAGACTTCAGAATTGAACGGTGTTCATTTTCAGAGAAAGCTGTTGACAAAAAGCTGTCCCCTTCTCCGGAGTAATCCCTCCCTGACAGGTTTTCCTCCGTGCCAAGACCGTTCAGCCAGCTGCGGATCTCCGAACGATCCCAGTTCACATCCGTCAGTTCCTGATAATACGGCATACAGTCCAGTGCCTGCGTGGAAAGCAAAAGAGCGGAACTGTCCGAGACTTCCAGTACCCGCCAGATGATGGGATCATATCTGAAATACCGGCTGTTGATGCGTTTATACCTTTTTCCACCCAGGTCAAGCTCATCCCCGACCCATTCCGCAGTCTGAAGTATACCACACGGTCTTTCACTTCCTGCTCGTAGAAAACCACCAGCCCGACCGGTCCGTTTGCAATGCCGATCACGCAGATGATCAGCAATACGAAACACATTGAGATTCCTTCAATGATCAGGATCATAATGATCTCCTATGCTCAAACCACCATAATTAATTCTTTGCAGTCATTTATTTACGGCATTGTTCTTTTCTCAACTTCTCATAAACCAATCAGCATATCATTTCCCTCCAGGAATCCGAATTTGTCCAGCCCCCATTGTCCTGGATTAGCCATTTATTACAACTCATGATAATACGGGCAAATATTCTCAAAATGACCGTCTTTCATTCTGAAACCTCCCGGAATTGTTCCAAGCTGTATGAAACCCAGACGCTCATAAAGATGTCTCGCATGAGTATTGCTCTCTACCACAGCGTTAAACTGCAATACTCTGAAGCCCAGTTCTTTTCCCTTCTTCAAACAGTCCAAAACAAGTTGTTCACCGATATGCTTTCCCCTGGCTGCAGAAGCAACCGCGTAACTGGCATTGCATATATGGCCGCACCGCCCCACGTTGTTGGGGTGAAGAATATACAGACCCATAATTTTGCCATCGATCTCGGCTACTCCGGTATAACTCTGCGAAGCAAAGAATACCGCTCCGCTGTCAGGATCTAAAAATTCCTCCTGTGGAAATGCAACTCCCTCATCAACGACCTCGTTCCATATGGCGATCATTTCCTCAAGGTCGTCTGAATTATATTGTCTTACCATTTTCCCTCCTTAAAGCCGGATTTATCCTGCAGCTACAATCGTCAGCAGGACGAGATCATCATTTCCCGTATTGATGATACTGTGTTCGGATCCCTTTGGACATATGTGCATGACACCCGGTTTAAGCTCTTCATCGGTGCTATCATCAGCGCGAAATTCCAAAGAGACGAACCAACTCGCGTGCTTCCGGCAGAAGGTCTTCGTACGTTGGGATGGAGCCTTCAACATTATCACAAAGCCAGTCCAGCCGCAGCAGTTCCTCAAGCGGCGGTACATTGACACCGTCGCACACGATCCTTCCCTCCTGATCACGGATCAACCGTCGGAATGGATGGATATCCCGGCTGATGATCCCGCGTTTCAGATAAAGAGCAAGCTGCTGAAGGCCTTCCGGAAGTAACTCGCTCAATACGATGTTCATCGCGCCGCTGCGGAGCCCCCACCAGTCATTGACAGCTTTGTTGTTATCCCGCAGAGAATCAATACCGGAGTTGAGCAGCGTGCGGATCGTCTTTTCATAGTAAATCCCCCAGTCGCAGCGAGTAGAGACCAAAGCTCTCGGCTGTGCTTCCTGTGAAGCGCGGTATGTCACAGCGCCCCAGTTGATGCCGGTGTCAAAATTATCCGGTTCCGGATTGGAGATCACCCTGATTCCCTGCTCTTCCAGTTCTTTCACAGCATTCCCGGGAACGCAGCTCCACGTCAATACAATTTTTGCACGAGGATTGGTCAGCATCGCGCCCAATGCGAAGGCATTGATAATAGCTGTATCTCCAATGATCGGATAATTGCTGACAAATCCGATGTGATCCTGATGCGCGATGGAACCGGCCACGACCCCGGCAACAGCTCCGGCAATGAATTTTCCTTCGTAAGTCCGGCAATAGTAACCGCGCACTCCCGCATAAGGGGTGTTCGGGGTACAGTTGAACACGGCGATATTCGGATGGTCTGCTGCAATACGGCGACAGATGCCGGTATGCTTATGGGAAGTGGCAAAAACGACATTAGCTCCCTGTGCGATGGCTTTTTCAACCAGCTCCGCGCCGTTTTCATCACAGACCAGCGTTTCTGTCCTGATTTCATTTTCCATTTGACGAGTAAGATATTTCCGCCCCGTGTCATGGCTGAATACCCAGGAGCTTTCACCGGGTTCCATATCATAAAGGAATACAACATGGATCTTCGGTGCTCCTAAAATCAGGGTACGGATACTCTTCCCTTTCTCCTCGAACCGCGTACTGAGTGCAACAGGTTCCCCTTTCGCAAACAGGCGCAGATCCGGCCACAGCTTATTTAGATGGGTTTGTATTTCTTCTTTTGTCTGGTTCCGAAGTTCCTGATATGGATGAACATCCAGATAAAGCAGCAGCGCATCTCCGGCAGTGATCTCCAGTTTTTCACGGTTCAGCCGTTCAAAAACGGTTGAAAAGCGCATAAAGACATTATAAAATTCCCAGCGGAATTCCTCAGTCCATTCCTGTTCAGATTCATAATTGAGAGCATTTTGGAGATCGGCATACTGTCCTGACCGGCTGAATGTAACATTGTACAGACGGCTGACTTTATAAAAGTCCAGAAATTCGTAATAAAGCAGGATCTCAGGATCTTCCGAAGGCGGCGGCAACAGACGGGTCACATTGCCACTGATCTCCGTGGCGTCATAACTTTTCAGAACGCTGACCCGTTTGTTCCCTTCACGGACATAAAATTTCCCGAGATATTCATAGCAGCTGACCGGATCGGCGATCCCACTGCCGTCCAGGTGATATTCGCAGAGATCGATCCATTTTTTTGCAAATTCACTATGATCATCAGGGAGCGGCATAAAATTTCCCGCAAAGACATTTTTCCGGCTTTCGCTGTATGTACCCGCGATCCGTTCCATAGGGATCTCAATGATCCCGACCGGAACGGAGCGCAGATCGGAAATTTTTACAATCTCCTCCAGGGCGCTGAGACAGGGATCCATCCCGCGGCTTTTACAGGCGTAATTATATTTCTTTCCCCAGTTTTGTGCTCTGTTGTACTGATCGACAGCATCCAGTCTGCTCATTATTCCTCCCTCATCCTTCACAAAAAAATGGACAGGATATGAATCAATTTTACCTTTATTCCCTCCGGTGTTATGTATAGAATCATTATCCGCAGCTTTTGCCGGCAACGGAAATATCATTCTTCAGCCTGAGTACTGAATAGTTAAATTTTCAACAATAATTCAAAGACAAAGAAACTGGTCCGAAAGTGGAAAAACCGGCCGGCTGTTCATACTGTTTGTCGCCCAGATTCTGGGCTGTTATCTGAGTAATATTCGGAAAACAAAGTTGGATAAAGACTTTGATTCTATTTACGACATTCTTGGAAAAATGCGGCCTGTTCGTTATATTGAGCATCCAAACACTAAGGGATTCATTACCCCTTTCATCGGTCGACAGATTGAAATTTGCGAAGCATTTGATTTTGAGGTTCCGGCAGGTTGTGCTCCGGACTATGTCGTTCGAAAAACGAATAAAGGAAAACGTGGCAGACCGCGAAAAAATGCCTTGGTCGATAAGGATTTATAGTAGAAAAAATTCTAAAACTCAGATGGAAAATGAGATCATTGAGGCGGGCGGCAAAGCAAAAGTCACTGTTACAATGCTTACATCAGCTTTTGTGATGATGTCATCCCTGTTCGTTCTGATCGGACCGATCTTCATCATCATGCAGAATACCGGTTTTTGATATTTCTAAGGCTGGATTAAGGTTGGAATATTAGAATCAATAATAAGAGAATGTAAAACGTTCTGTAAATTGATAAAAAGAAACTTTTGAAAGGAAATTTACTTCGATGAAAAAATCATTGAGCTTATTATTGGTTTTTAGTTTATTACTGACATGTGTGCCTACCTTTGCGCAGCAGGGAAATCCTCCTGAACCTCCTTCCGGAGGCGCTCCGATGGGAACACCTCCGGATGGTTTCGGCGGCGGTCAGGGAGGTCCCGGCGGGGCACCGATGGGAACGCCTCCGGATGGCTTTGGTGGCGGACATGGCGGTCCCGGCGGGATGCCCGGCGGCGGATCCGGTTTCTCCGGTGAATATGATGCCGTCCTCACAATCGACAGTGACACTGTTCTGAATGAGAATCTCACATCCACCGGCATCGATGAAAATGCTTTGCTGGTTACTGACGGCAAGGTCATTCTGAATGATGTGTCCGTAACACGTGTATCCTCAGATTCAACCGGCGGTGACAGCAGCAGTTTCTATGGTGTCGGTGCAGCTCTGCTTGCCACAGGCGGCACACTGACCATTGACAATGTCAATATCACTACGGATTCTGCCGGCGGCGCGGGTGTTTTCTCTTATGGTGACGGCGTGGTATATATTACCAACAGCACTATCAATACGGAACAGAACACTTCCGGCGGGATCCATGTTGCAGGCGGCGGAAAACTTTACGCGGCAAACCTGACCGTCAATACAAATGGCGGTTCTGCCGCGGCGATCCGCAGTGACCGCGGTTCCGGCACGATGATCGTGGACGGCGGTTCCTATACATCCAACGGTTCAGGTTCCCCCGCCGTTTATGTCACGGCGGATATCACGATACACAATGCGGATCTGACTGCGACAGGCTCAGAAGCACTGTGTCTCGAAGGCTTGAACACGGTTCGTTTTTATGACAGCGTCCTTATCGGGAATATGCCCGATCTTGAACAGAATGACAACACCTGGACTGTTATTCTTTATCAATCTATGAGCGGTGACAGCCAGGTCGGCCAGGGTACTTTCACGATGGACGGCGGGAAACTGATAAGTCAGAACGGCGGCATTTTCTACACAACCAATACGGAAAGTGTTTTTGTACTCCGCAATGTTGATATCCAGAGTTTTGCAGATTCCGAATATTTTCTCCGCGTGACCGGCAATGCCAATCAGCGCGGCTGGGGAAAGAGCGGAGCGAACGGTGCAGACTGTGATTTCACAGCCATCGCGCAGCAGATGAACGGCGACGTGATTTGGGACAGCATCTCGACACTGGACCTGTATATCACTGAAGGAAGTGTCCTGAACGGAGCGGTTATCGACAATGAAAGCTGGGCAGGAGAAGGCGGCAGCGGTTATGCTCGTGTCGTGATCGACAGCTCCTCATCCTGGATCGTCACCGGAAACAGTACGGTCACTGCTTTGGAATGTGCAGGAACGATCACGGATGCTGAAGGTAATGCTGTTTCAGTCGTCGGAACTGACGGAACGGTTTATATGCAGGGCAACAGTGAATATTCGATAACGACTGCGTCATACACGACCGAAGTAAATCTCGATCAGGCAGGAATGATCGATAATTTTGAAGAACACAATACTCTGTAAACATCATCCATAGCATCTCCTAAATCATCCTCTCAAACCAATGATCACCCGCCTTGTACCGTCAGGGCGGTGTGATTTTTAAAAACAAGTCCGGTTCAAACAGATTTCGTGAAATTCTCTCATTTTTCTTATGATACCTCTCCGTTTTTTTCTTTCACGAGTTCACATCACTTTCACTTCAGGATTCTTCTCGCCAAACTTTTCTTTCAGCGTTTCACAGATCTCAGTACGATCACTGCCGCGGCAGACTGCTGGCATATCTGAATTCTGTTTCGCAGCAGAGGCATTCGCTGGAATTTGACATTCCCTTCGACAGGCAGCAGCTTGCCGATTACCTGAACCTTGAACGGACCAATATGTCAAAGGAACTTGGCCGCATGCGGGATGAAGGAATTATTGAATTTCGGAAGAATCATTATTATATGTTCGGAAACATTATTTTCCGATATTGTTTCCAAAGGGAAAAAAGCATGAAAAGCTGAAAAATGTCGGCGGTAGCCAGAAATCCGAATATATACAGCAGTGAATAGTTTCGTTCATGACGGGTAATATTGTTCGTCTTACCCTATTACCTGTTCTTTACTCCTTACTATTTACTGCTTATCCCTTATGCGTCTATGTCCAGTGTCATGCGGATGTCATAGTCCGGATAAGCCTGCTGAATTTCGGCTTTGATTTGTTCAAACGTCGCCTGCCGGTCTTCCAGTTCGAAGTCCAGGATCACGTCAAGGCTGATGGTCTTCTTTTCAATATCAGCATAAAAACCATGAACCTGAAGTACTCCTTCATGGGACATAATAAGACGGGTGATGTTCGTCCGCATTTCTTTGACCTGATCATTGGTCGTGTTCATGGAATATATCCCGATGCCGGTCATCGCGACGCCATGTTTGAGATAGACATCTTTGGCAATTCGCCGCTCCATCAGGTCGATCTCTTCTGCTGTCATGGTATCCGGAACCTCGACATGTGCAGATCCGAAATATCTTTCCGGTCCGTAAGCATGAAAGATCAAGTCATAAGCGCCATGGACAGCTTCATCTTCACAAATCGTTTTCCGGATCGCGCTGACCAGTCCCCGATCCACGCGGGTGCCGAGAATGTCATCCAGTGTTTCGGAGAGCATCTCAATGCCGGATTTGATGATGAAGCAGGAAATCAGCACACCAACATATGCTTCCAGACTGACGTGCCAGATCATGAAAATCACTGCCGAAACCAGTACTGAAGCTGATAGAATGGCGTCGAACAGGGCATCCGACCCGGAAGCGATCAGGGAGGCAGATTTCACTTCCTCACCCTTCTTTTTGACATAATTTCCCAGCAGCAGTTTGACGATGACTGCAGAGGCAATGATGACCAGCGAGACGATGGAGTAGTTTGGTGTTTCCGGATGAATGATCTTTTTGACCGATTCTATCAGCGAGGTAAGACCGGCGTAAAGGACGATCGCTGCAACGATCATCGCGCTCAGATATTCGATCCGTCCGTGTCCCAGCGGGTGTTTTTTGTCCGGTTTTCTGGAGGCTAATTTGGTGCCGATGATGGTGATGACGGATGAAAGTGCGTCACTCAGGTTGTTGACAGCGTCCAGTACGACGGCGATGGAGTGTGAAACCAGCCCGACAGCAGCCTTGAAGGCAGCAAGGAAGATATTGGCCGCGATGCCGATGATGCTGGTCCGGATGATCACCTGATTCCGGTTAGCCTGTAAAGTTTCTAAAGATTCTGTTTGCTCAGACATAATAAACTCCTGTTATGAAAAACCTCTTCAAGATAAATAATTTTAATCCAGAAACCGGGTTTTGTGTTAATTCGGGGACGTTCATATTATTTTGAATCGGTCCCGGGGATGCGTTACAATTAAAAGGTTGAGAACTTATGGATAATGTGACTTCATCAACTGCTGTGTTGACCGACAATCCTTATATCATTGACCTGCGCCAATTGGTCGGGCTCGCCTTTTTCATGCTTCTTGCCGGGATCCTGATCATGCTCGTGCTCAAGATCATTCTGGATTTTCGGAAATATCATTATAAATAGACGTTAGACATTAGACTATAGACATTAGACTTTAGGTAGAGTTATGGACATGGATCAATTTTTTGCTGCCATTCGTGCGCAGCGTGAGAACAAAGCACAAACTGCGGGTGGGGAAATGTTTCTCATCGCCGGGCTTGGCAATCCCGGCCGTGAATATCGCGAAAGCCGTCATAATTTTGGTTTTATGGTGGTCGATCGGTTGGCAGAACGGCTGGGTGTGCATTTTGAAAAAGAACAACTCAAGGCTCTGGTCGTGACCGCTCCTTATGAGGGACGGAAACTGCTGTTGGTCAAACCCATCACTTACATGAATGATTCCGGCAAGGCTGTGGTGCCGCTGATGCGCTATTACAAGGTCCCGCAGGAACGTCTGTTCGTGATCCATGACGACATGGATCTGCCTTTCGGCACGCTGCGGGTCCGTCCTAACGGTTCCAACGGAGGACAGAAGGGTATGGGCTCCATTATTACGCAGCTTGGCAGCCAGGAATTCAGCCGCCTCAGGTGCGGAATCGGACACCCGCCCGGTCAGATGGAAGTAATCGATTTTGTCCTGAACAAATTCTCAAAAGAAGACAGTGAACTGCTGCCATTGGTGCTGGATAAAGCTGCTTCCTGTGCGCTGGACTTCGTCACGCAGGGAACCACGTACTGTATGAATCACTATAACGGAACGGTTGAATAGTTCTCAGTTGCTGCTTTCCGGTTGTCGGTATTCAGTTCCCGGTTCCCAGTTGCCGGGCGCCGGTTCCTGGTCCCGGAGACTTATAACAGGAAACTGACATCTATTTACTACTTACTACTTACTACTTACTAATTATTGCGATGATGTTTGAACAGATCGGCAGCCTGCCGGAATTTCAGGCGATATGTGAACGGATAGAAGTCAAAGACCGGGCGGTTTTTGGCTCGCTTGGTTTGCTTCGTTCTGCCCGTTTTCTCACTGCTGCGGTACTTTACCAACAGCTGAAACGTCCTGTCCTCTATCTTACCGATCATCCCGAGCAGGCGCTTGTGGCGCTGGATGAGATCGCTTTCTGGCACCCGAAATCCGACCGTTTTCATTTTTCAGCTCCGGAACCGCATTTTTACGAGAACGCTGCGTGGAGTATGTCGGTACGGCATGACCGTATCCAGACGTTGACACAGTTGACCCGCCTGCTGCTTCCCGGTACCGACAAACCGGATGTGCCGCCGCTGGTGGTGGCGCCGGTCCGTGCCCTGATGCAGCGAACGCTGAGCCGTCAGGAGTTCATCCGGTCGCTCAGACAGCTGCGGGTTGGTCAGGAAATTTCATCTACCGCGTTGATGCGGGGTTGGAGCAGCTCCGGGTATGAAGCGGATGAGGCTGTTCTGGAACCCGGTCAATATTCACGCCGGGGAGAATTGCTGGACGTCTGGCCGCATTCAGAGCCATATCCGATCCGGATCGACTTTTTCGGCGATGAGATCGAGTCTATTCATCGTTTTGACCCGGCGACTCAGCGCAACATTGTACCGCTGCAGAAAGTCGTGATCCCGCCTGCGGGTGAAGTAATTTTCCCGGAGAAGCATGAATTTGAGATCGAACCGGCATCGCCCCGGGATTTTTTCCTGCCGCTGATCCATAAAACCCCGGCCTGCCTGCTGGATTACCTGCCCCCGAACACGCTGATCCTCTGCGATGATCTGGAGGCTGCCCGTGAACGGGCAGAGTCTCTGGAGGAAGAGGCAGAAAAGCTGCGGGAGGAGAGCATCAGTCTCGGAACGCTGGATGAAAACTATCCGGAACCTTACATCAGTTTTTCGGAACTGAATGACCGCATGTCTGATTTTGTTATGATCGATCTGGGCCGTTCCGATGTACCTGATAGTTCGGAGTTAGCGGATTCCTTCACCCCTGCTGACCGCTTTGGCGGGCATTTGGAGACCTTCCTGACTTTCCTGGAAAGCCGCTGCCGGGCAGGTGACCCGGTGAGTGTCATCAGCCGTCAGGCGGAACGTATCGAAAACCTTTGGAAGAAAGCTGAACAGATTGGGAGAGGAGAAAACAAAAAAGCGCCGGTTTTCTGTGAAGATTCCCTGACGGAAGGCTTTATCCTGACTGATGCGAATGGGGTGAAGTGCTACGTCATGACTGACAGCGAGATCTTCGGATGGGAACGTCCGGTCCCGCGCAAAGCGCCCCGGAAGACCATAGATGCCCCGGAAAAGTATTTTGCCGATCTCAAGGAAGGAGATTTTGTCGTCCATGTGGATTACGGCATTGGCATCTATGACGGTCTGGTGAAGCGTACCATTGACGGAGTGACGAAGGACTTTCTGCGCATCAATTATGCGGAAGGGGATCAGCTCTTTGTTCCGGTTCATCAGGCGGACAGGCTTTCCAATTATGTGGGACCTAACGGGAAAACACCGGAGGTCACCCGCCTCGGAACCAAAGACTGGCTCAGCGCCAAAAATTTCGTTCGGGAAAAGGTGCTGGAGATTGCAAACGACCTGCTGGACCTTTACGCCAAACGCCAGGTCACGCAGGGCTTTGCTTTTTCCAAAGACAGCATCTGGATGAAGGACCTGGAGGGCGCTTTCCCGTTTGAAGAGACGGAAGACCAGAAAATCGCCATTCGCAAGGTGAAGGAAGACATGGAAAGTCCTCGGCCTATGGACCGCCTGATCTGCGGGGATGTGGGCTATGGGAAGACAGAGATCGCCCTTCGCGCTGCGTTTAAAGCTGCCTGTGACAGCAAGCAGGTGGCGATCCTTGTTCCGACGACGGTTCTTGCCCAGCAGCATTACGAGAACTTCAAAAAACGTTTTGCAGCTTACCCGGTGAATGTGGAAATGCTTTCCCGTTTTCGCAGTCCCAAAGAGCAGAAGCAGATCCTGAAAAAGCTGGAAACCGGAGAGATCGACATCATCATCGGCACTCACCGGCTGGTTTCCAAAGATGTTGCTTTCAAAGACCTAGGATTGGTTGTGATCGATGAGGAACAGCGCTTCGGTGTGGCACAGAAGGAATATCTCAAAAAACTGCGCTCCCGGGTGGATGTCCTGACGCTGACCGCCACCCCGATCCCGCGGACGCTTTACATGGCGCTGACCGGGGTACGGGATATTTCCAACATCAATACGCCGCCCTATGAACGTGTTCCGATCACGACTTATGTGGGACCCTATTCCGAGAAGATCGTCCGGCAGGCTATCACTCGGGAGATGGAACGGAACGGTCAGACCTTCTTTGTTCATAACCGTGTTCAGTCGATCTATGCCATGTATGATTACCTGCGCAGGTTGGTCCCGGAAGCTCATATCGGTGTGGCTCACGGACAAATGGCGGAAAAGCAGCTCTCGGCGGTCATGGACCAATTCTATAAGGGGGAACTGGACGTTTTGCTTTGCACCTCCATTATTGAATCCGGGCTGGATGTGCCGAATGCCAATACTCTCATCGTCAGCCGGGCGGATATGTTCGGCCTGGCACAGCTATATCAGATTCGGGGCCGCGTTGGCCGCAGTTCTCAGCGGGCTTATGCTTATTTCTTCCGGCAGAAAGGTCACAAACCGACGGAAGCCGGCTTGGAACGGCTGGAAGTGATCGCGGAAAATACACAGTTCGGTGCGGGCTATACCATCGCAATGCGGGATCTGGAAATGCGCGGGGCGGGAGAGATCCTCGGAAGCCGTCAGCATGGTGCGATCGCTTCAGTCGGTTTTCATCTCTATACCCGTATGCTGGCTCAGGCCGTCCGAAATGTTCGTGATGTCCGCGGTGTTGAAGTCTCTGATGAGGACCTTGGTATCACCCGCGAAATGGCGTATCTTTTCAACCCGATCACGGTGGAATTGCCGCTGAACATTGGGATCCCGGAAAGTTATATCGAAGATGACCAGACACGCATCAAGCTTTATCGACGTATGGCTTCTGCAAATAAGGAAGAGGATCTGGATGCGTTGGATGCGGAGTTCACTGACCGCTTTGGACCGCTGCCGGCGGAGATCCGCAACCTGGTGTTTCAGATCCGGGTCAAGATCTATGCAGAACGGATCGGACTGTCCGGAGTAGTGAAGGAAGGCAATGATGTTGTGCTGAAATTCCCGCCGCTGCCTGCAAATGTGGAGAGCCGCAGTCTTCCGATGGTCAGCAAACGGCTGCGGGTCGGAAAAAATGCCTATCGTATGGCAGGCATTAACTGGAATACAGACGACTGGCAGGATGATCTTTTGGGTATTCTTTCCATTTTGGCATTAAAACTGCAACATTAAATAATTGGATGGCTTTATCAGATGGCCAATCTTTGTTTCATGTCAATCGTTCTTCCTGTGTTGAAGCCGGTTGATTGAGTGATGACGGAGGAAAAATGAAAAAAATCACCCTTGTTGTTTTGCTTATCGCACTTGTTGTCTGTCTGACCGGCTGCAGTCAAAAGAAGATCGATGAACTGACCGCAACCTTCAACACAGAAAAAGAGGCTCTGCAGGCTCAAATCATTGAGGCTCAGGAAGAGTATGCTACCGCTCAGGCTGAGGCATTGGAAAAATATGACGCTCTGGTAGCTGAAAAGGATGCTGCACTTGCGGATGCTGAAGTGGCTCTGGAGTCTCTCAAAGAGGAGAAAGATGCCTTGATCGAAGAAGCTCAGACACAGATCGAAGCGCTCAATGCCGAAAAAGAATACATCCTGGCACAGGCAGAAGAAAATCTGAAAACTGTAACCGAGGAAAAGGATGCCCTTATCGCTGCGGGCGAAGAAGCGCTCGAATCTGCCAATGCTGAAAAAGAAGCTTTGCTGACGGAAGCACAGGAAAGCTATGATGCTTTGAATGCTGAAAAAGAAGCTTTGCTGACGGAAGCAGAAAAGGCTTATGACGCGCTGTTAGCTGAGAAAGATGCTGCTGCCGAGGAAGCTGCCGCTGCTCTGGAAGCTGCCCAGGCTGAAGCTGACAAAGCTCTGGAAGCAGCTCAAGCTGACGCGGAAGAAACGCTGAATGCTGTCATTGCCGAAAAGGACGCACTGCTGGCTGAAGCGGAAAAAAGCTATGATGCACTGATGGCTGAGAAGGACGCTGCCGCTGCGGAAGCTGAAAAGGCTTTTGAAGCAGCCCAGACTGCCGCGGAGGAAACACTGGCTGCGGTCACTGCTGAAAAGGATGCGGAAATCGCCGAACTGTATGAAAAGGTTGACTCCCTTACTGCTGAAAAAGATGCTCTGCTGACCCAGGCTGAAGGTGACCTGCAGACTGTGATCGCTGAAAAGGATGAACTGCTGGCAGACTTCGAAGGAAAATTGGCTGATGCCGAAGCTGAAATTTCTTCTTTGAATGCTGAATTGGATGAGACAAAAGCCGAACTTAAAGAAACTACATCTGAATTGTTCAAGGCAAATTCGAATTATGAAGCGCTGCTTGAGAAGAAGAATGAGTTCCAGAACGCGCTTGAAAATATGCAGGATGATGTTGCTGTACGTCGTCTCCTGGCCGAGGAAGAGTCCAGAATCAATGCAAATCGACAGCAGCCGACTTATACGAATCTTGATTTTGCAAATCAACGGCTCCGTGAATATTATGATCAGCTGCAAAAGCTTCAGGACTCCATTCAGACCCTGCAGATCGAAAACACCCTGCTGCGGGAAAAAATTGAAGAATATACCAAATAATCGATAAGTGATTATGATTTTCGGCGGGCTTCGGGTTTTCGAAGCCCGCTTTTTTTGTTGATATTCTTCTTGAAATAAAAATCCTTTTGACAAACTGTGGCTCTACGTATTATAATTTGGTGCATGAATGTTGAACTTGACCCGAAAACAGTCCATATTGTCAACGATACGGACTCATTGGAAAATTGTATTGAGCAGCTGCGCCGCTCGAAGGAAGTGGCAGTAGACACGGAATCGGACAGCCTGTTTGTTTATTTCGAGAAGGTCTGCCTGATCCAGATCAGCGCGGACGGGCAGAGCTACGTGATCGATCCCCTGGAAACCGGGGATCTGTCGGAATTGAATGATATTTTTTCATCCCCGGACATCCTGAAAATATTTCACGCGGCGGAGTATGACCTGATGTGCCTGAAACGGGATTTCGGGTTTGAGTTTGCGAACCTTTTTGATACCATGATCGCTGCCCGTATGTTAGGAAAAAAAGAGATCGGGCTTGGTCCGCTGCTGGAAAATGAATTTGGCATTCACCTGGATAAACGCTATCAGAAAGCTAACTGGGGCGTGCGTCCGCTGAGTCAGGAGATGCTTCAATATGCTGTTTCGGATACACGCTTTTTAAGCCTGCTGAAGGATAAGCTCGCAGCAGAACTGAAAGAGCGGGACATGGAGGACATGGCGCAGGAAGATTTTCAGCGTTTGTGCCACATCCATCCGGCGCCCTCCGAACCGCATGACTGTTATTGGTGGAAAGTGAACGGCGGTGTGGAGCTCACACCTGCCGAACAGGGAGCGCTGCAGGGGCTTTGTGAATTTCGCGAAAGTGAGGCCAGAGTTCGGGATCTTCCGCCTTTCAAGATTCTTTCAAACAATGCGATGGTGAACATTGTGCTTGAAAATCCGTCTAATGAGGGAACGCTGCGCAGGCTGAAGGGGGTCGGCGGTGCCGTTGCCCGGCGTTACGGACGGACGATTTTGGATATCAATAAAAGCTGGCGCCGAAAAAAACGGATCCCGCAGCCGGTTTTGCAATCCAGGCCTGCCAATGGGATCCTGAGCCGCCGGGAACGTCTGAAAACCTGGCGGAAAAACACAGGGCTGGAAATGGATGTCCCTTCCGATGTGATCCTTCCTCGCGATGTTTTGGAAACGATCTCAGAGGTAGGTCCGCGAAGTGATGCCGAGTTGGAGAATCTGATGAAGGACCTGCCGGCACGTTATCAGCGTTTCGGAAAAAAGATTTTGGAAATTTCTCTGAATGAGAGCGATTGACACTGAAAGATGAACAAGTGTCTGCGGAGCGGCAGATAGAGAGAAAGGAAACAGATGCTTGCACGTGTTTATTCCTGTGCATTGACCGGTTTGTCCGGGACGATCATCGAAGTTGAAGTTGACTGTTCATCGATGGGTGAGCCGAGAACCATTGTGGTCGGTTTGCCGGATACCGCTGTGCAGGAGAGCAAGGAGCGGGTTCGCGGCGCGATCAGAAATTCCGGTCTGAAAAATCTGCGCCATCGGGTTACAGTCAATTTGGCTCCGGCTGATATCCGCAAGGAGGGCCCCTGTTTCGATCTGCCGATCGCCATCGGCGAGCTTGCCTGCAGGGATGAAACCTGGATCCCGGAATTGAAGGATTCACTGATCATTGGTGAATTGTCACTGGATGGGTCTGTTCGTCACGTACGCGGCGTATTGCTGATTGCAGCCAAGGCGAAAGAGATGGGATTCAAACAAATTTGTGTTCCTGCCTGTGATGCTCAGGAAGCGGCTTTGATCCCGGGCATCGATGTCCTGCCGGTGCACACGCTGCTTGAGCTTTATAACCATTTTACCGGAGATGTGCTGATCGAACCGCAGCAGCCCTGTGAATTGTCTGAGACGGCGGTTACCGTCCGTACGGATTTCAGTGAGATCAAAGGCCAGGAACATGTGAAACGGGCGTTGGAAATTTCCGCAGCCGGGTCTCATAATGTGCTGATGAGCGGGTCGCCGGGCACCGGGAAAACACTGCTGGCCCGTGCTCTGCCGTCCATTCTTCCCCGTATGACACTTGAGGAAAGCCTGGACGTGACAAGGATCTATTCCATTGAAGATATGCTGCCGCCCGATACACCGCTGATCCAGACACGCCCTTTTCGGGCGCCGCATCATACCATCAGTTACGCGGGATTGGTCGGAGGTGGCAACATTCCCCGGCCGGGAGAGATCTCGCTCGCACACCGGGGAGTCCTGTTCCTGGATGAGTTCCCGGAATTCGATCCGCGGGTGCTGGAGGTGCTGCGGCAGCCGCTGGAAGATAAGGTCGTCACCATTTCCCGTGCTACCGGCGCCTACAGCTTCCCGGCAGCGTTTGTCCTTGTTGCGGCCATGAACCCATGTCCCTGTGGATATTACGGTGACCCGACCCATCATTGCACCTGCTCAGAATTTGCCATTCAGCGCTACCAGAAACGAATCTCCGGACCGCTCCTGGACCGCATCGATATCCAGATCAACGTCCCCCGTGTAGAATATGAAAAGCTCAGCAGTGACACCGTCGGCGAAAGCTCAGCCGCAGTGCGTGAGCGGGTGGAAGCAGCCCGGGAGCGGCAGCGGATCCGCTTCAAGGATAATCCCAATGTAACCTGTAATTCCGATATGGCGCCGGCTGAGATCCGTCAATACTGCCGACTGGGCGCTGACGGTGAAAAACTGGTCAAGAGCCTGATGACACATTATCAGATTTCTGCCCGGGCTTATCATCGCCTGCTGAAGCTCGCACGGACGATCGCGGATCTTGATTGTTCACCGGACATCCGTACACAGCACATTGCGGAAGCGATTCAATACCGCCCGCGCTCCAACGGATGATGCAGAGCCAGATTCAGAGTATAATAAACAGATGAATATCGCTAATGCGTGTAAGTTCAATATGTGCCGTAATGCAAGCGGGGTGTGGGGCTGCAAGCCCCACAATATCCGGCGCGGGAAGGATACCGGAATGGCAAGGAATCTTTACTCCCGCGCCTTGCGAAGCACTCTAATCTAATTGCAAAGCATATAATTAATGTAAGCTCATATAGTAGAAAAACAACAGAACTGCAGAAACATAAGTGCACCTCAGAAAGATTCTTTATGGAACCCGGAAGCAATCTTCCGTCCCTTGCGGACAACACTCTTCTCTTGATCCTCATATTATTCGCGGCAGCAGATATGCTTGCTGCGGTGATTTTTCATGTTTATCGTATTCTCCTCGATGAAGACATCGTCATCCCGGGCGGGGATGATAAAGGCAAAGACAGATCTGTCAGCGAAAGACTGCTGGATGATGATGCACTGGTAGACAAACTGCGCATCGCAGCACGCTTTCTTTCCGGTATAACCGGCGCCCTGCTTGTCGTTTATATCATCCGCATCCTGCCGTATGAACTGACTGTGCCTGTCCTTTGTATGTATGTTCTTTGTACAGTGGTGGCGCTCATTTTACTTGAGACAGCAGTGATTGCAATGACGGCAAAGAATCCGAAAAAGACTGCGGACCGGCTTGCCGGCTTGTGTACTTTTCTGAGTAAGCTTTTTACGCCGCTCTATAAAATCACCGAATGGATCATTCCTGACCCGGTTGTGACAGCTCCTCCGACCATTCAAGCCGAAGAGAGCCATTTGCGGGACTGGGTGGAAAGCATCCCGGAAAATACGATTCTGGAGCAGGATGAACGGAAAATGATCCGTTCTATCGTCCATTTTTCCAACACCATGATCCGTGAGATTATGATCCCCCGTGTAGAGATCGATGCACTGGATATTGAAACACCGCTGGATGAGGCTGCCCGTCTGATCCGGGAGTCAGGGCATTCCCGACTCCCGATCTATGATGATGAAATTGACCGCATCGTCGGAGTGCTTTACGCAAAAGACCTGCTGCAGACCTATGTGGAGCAGCGGAATGTCACTCTCGCAGATCTGATGCGGAAGCCTTTGTTTGTACCGGAATCCAAAATGGCAGGAGACCTGCTCAACGAGATGAAGTCGACCGGGGTCCATATGGCTGTTGTCGTGGATGAATATGGGGGTACCTCGGGCATCGTTTCCATGGAGGACATCGTTGAGGAAATCGTTGGTGAGATTCGCGATGAATATGATGACCGGGAGGAAGAGCTGGTGCAGGAAATCGGCCCGGACGAATATTCTTTCCTTGGACGGATCGATCTGGAAGATGTCAATGAGTATCTGGGAACGCATCTGACACGGGACTCTGCCGATACGCTTGCCGGTTTTCTTTACTCTCAAATCGGGAAGATCCCTGTGGTCAATGAAAAGGTGGAAACGGAAGGCTGGGTCTTTGAGATCGAGGAACTTTCCGGAAGAAGGATCCAACGAGTACGGGTCTATCGTGTGCCGGAGGAGCAACCGGAAATTACGGAAGAAGTTGTGCAGGAAGAGGTGCAGAATGATAAACAGTGAACAGAAACAAAACCTGGGAAAGCTGGCGGCGGAGATGCGTTCCCGCAGTTACATCCCCTATTCCCACTATGCCGTCGGAGCGGCACTGCTGACAAAGAGCGGAAAAATTTTTACCGGCTGCAATATTGAAAACGCTGCTTACCCGGTGACCATTTGTGCGGAACGTACAGCGATCTTCAAAGCTGTTTCTGAAGGGGAACGAGACTTTGAGGCAATCGCTATCGCGACCGAAGACGGACAGGGTTACCCTTGCGGGTCCTGCCGTCAGGTGATGGTGGAGTTTTCACAGGATATGGAAGTGATGCTGGCTGATGCCGATGGGAACATCACCGTCGAGACTTCGATTCGTGATTTGCTGCCCGGTGCATTCACACCGGAAAATCTCCTTTGACAATTGATTTCGTGGAACGTTCAGTACATTTTCGGGCGATCGTTGTCCGGCATACGAACTATGATGAGGCGGATCGATTCGTTACCTTTCTGACGCCTTTTCAGGGGCGGGTCTCTGCTCTTGCCAAAGGCGTGCGGAAGATGACATCCCGGAAGGCGGGACATTTGCAGCCCTTCACCTATGTGGACGTTCAGCTTTCCAAAGGAAAAGGCGCTTCCTGGCTGGTCACGCAGGTCTCGACCATCGAGGCATATCCCGAAATTCTCGCCTCGCTGGATAAAACAGTTCGTACTTCCTGTGTGCTGGAGCTGGCGGATCGGTTTTCCCTGGAGAACGTTGAAAATGTGCAGTTGTTCCAGCTGACGCTGGACACCTTGCGGCGAATCGCAGTGCTGGAGGATGTTTTTCCGGTGCAGCGCTATTTTGACCTGCAGCTGCTTTCGGTGACGGGATACCGTCCGCAGCTTTTTGAATGTGTCCGCTGCCATAAAAAGATACAGGCAGAAGATCAGTATATTCATTATGGCATGGGCGGTGTGCTCTGCCCGGATTGTGGTTCGATAACACAGGGTGTCCGGCACATCAGCATGAAGACGCTGAAATATTTCCGTTATTATCAGACGCATCCCTTTGAACAGGCTGCCGCTGCCGGCTGGCCCGCGGACATCCGCATGGAGTCGGAAAACCTCCTCACCGGCTACCAGAGCTACCTGCTGGAACGCAAAACCAACAGCCAGCAATTTCTGGAGAATTTGTAGAGCTCTCTATCTTTACAGAAAAAAATCCAAATGTTCATAAAAATGCAGAAAAAATAAGTTATACTGATATTTAAGATTTGATTGTTTTTTATTTAAAATGGCAGGTTATTGTGGATCCAATTTCAGATATCGTAAAAAGATGCATTTCTTTAGGTGACGAAAACGAATGGTTTGAATTTAAAGACAATATTTATAAACCTGATGACATCGGAGAATACATTTCTGCCTTATCAAATGCAGCTTTAATGGCCGGAGAACCTTACGGTTATTTGATCTGGGGCATTGACAATAAAAGCCATAAACTTACTAATACAAAGTTCAATTTTCAAAAGGATTATGATGGAGAACCATTACAGCATTATTTGAGCCGTAATATCTCTCCTGCAATCTATTTCCGTTTTGATGAATCTTTTTTAGACGGAAATCGTGTGGTTGTACTCAGTATTCCTGCAGC
The DNA here is from genome assembly GCA_017432685.1 of Flexilinea sp. Classification (GTDB taxonomy): domain Bacteria; phylum Chloroflexota; class Anaerolineae; order Anaerolineales; family Anaerolineaceae; genus Flexilinea. The sequence continues at coordinate 26,779 of JAFRIR010000136.1, forward strand.
TCGAATTATTCCCACAGAATATAAAGAAGTTCGATATATCCGAATCGGTTCAAGCAAAGAAAATATCAGAAAACATCCTGACCGCGAAGCAGCTTTATTTAGAATTCTGAATTATGGTCCTCCTACGCTGCTGAATACACCTTCCCGATTCAGTAAACTGACATTTGCTCAGTTGTTTCTGTATTATGAAATGAAAGGAATCAGGCTGCGGGAAGATACTTTTGAGGAAAATTTAGAGCTGAGAACTGTTGACGGAAAGTACAATTTACTTGCGCAGCTGTTATCTGATGACCCTCATATCGATATACAGTTTTCCCTTTTCAATGGAAAGACGAAAGAATCAACAATGTATGCGGTACGAAATTTTGGCCATATGTGCCTGCTGGCTTCATTGGATAAAGTACTGGATTTTGGAGATACGCTGAATATCCCGCAAGCGGATGAAAGAAACCGTAAAGTTGAACGTGAAGAGGTAATGTTGTTTAATCAGGCGGCTTTTCGGGAAGCTGTTATCAACGCATTCGTACATAATTTATGGGTCGGTGAGAATGCACCGATGTTCACGGCATATCAAGATCGGATCGAGGTTGAATCAATTGGTACGCTTCCACCCAGGCAGACAATAGAAGGTTTTTTCAGAGGCAGGTCCATTCCGGTGAATTTGAAGCTTTCGGAAATTTTCGTTCAGCTGCATATCAGTGAGAAATCAGGACGTGGTGTTCCGAGAATTGTTGGCGTGTATGGAAGGAATGCATTTGAGTTCACTGATAATTCTATTGTTGTAAAAATTCCATTTAACCAACTCATCTTAAGGGATACCCCCCAAGATACCCCCCATGATACCCCCCAAGATACCCCCCATGATGCCCCCCATGATACCCCCCATGATGCCCCCCATGATATAATTCCAAATACTTTGGGGCTAAATGAAGCAATTTTCGAGAAAATTCTTGCATATTGTTCAGAACCGAAAAGCAGACAGGAAATACTTTCTTACCTTGAGCTGAAAGACAGAAAAAACATAATGAGTTATATTCGGAACCTGGTAGATAGCGGCAGGCTTGCACGAACGATTCCGAATAAACCAAAAAGCAAATATCAAAAATATGTCGCAATAAAATAATTCGGATGAACTTGAAGGAGATGTTGCAATGACACAAACGATCAGAGCGGGAATTATCGGCTGCGGGAAGGTGGGACCTTTTCACGCGGCAGCTTATCAAAAAATTGAAAATTGCGAGCTGACTGCTGTTTATGACGTGCAGGAAAAGCGGGCGGCAGAATTTGCGAAGAAATACGGTGCAAAAGCTTACACCTCGATCGAAGCTATGGTCAAAGAGAACGGACTGGATGTCGTGAGCGTCTGTACACCCCATCCGGTACATCGTCAGGCGGCGGTGGCAGCGCTCAATGCCGGCGCCAACATCGCGATTGAGAAACCGCTGGCATCATCCCTTGAAGACTGCGACGCGATCCTGAATGCTGCCCGGGAACACAATGCTGTGGGAACAGCCATCTGCCAGCGTCGTTTCTTCCCGCCTTCCATGCGTATCCGCAAGGCCATCGATGAAGGGAAAATCGGAAAACCGATCCTTGGGACGGTGAACATGTATGGCTGGCGCGATGCCGCCTATTATGCTTCCGATCCCTGGCGCGGTACCTGGAAGGGTGAAGGCGGCGGTGTGCTGGTGAATCAGGCGCCCCATCAGCTGGATCTGCTTTTATGGTACATGGGTGAAATCGAAGAACTTTACGGCATGTGGGATACGCTGAACCATCCCGGGCTGGAGGTTGAAGATACCGCGATTGCCGTGATTCGTTTCAAAAACGGTGGTCTCGGCAACATTATTGTCAGCAATTCCCAGAACCCTGCGCTTTACGGAAAAGTTCATGTTCACGGCAGCAATGGCGCCTCTCTCGGCGTTCAGACGGATGGCGGCGCCATGTTCATTGCCGGTGTCTCTTCTATCACGGAAGCGCCGTATAACGATGTCTGGACTGTTCCCGGTGAAACGGAACTGAAAGATCAGTGGAAGATGGAAGACGAGGCTTATTTCAAAACGATTGACGCGACCACTCATTTTCACTATGTTCAGCTGAAGGATTTCATCGATGCTCTGAGAGAAAACAGACGCCCGCTGATCTCATTGGAAGATGCCAGACAGACCGTAGAGCTGTTTACGGCGATCTATCGCTCTCAGCGTGACGGAAAACCCGTCCGGTTCCCGCTCATGCCGGAACATAACTCCGATTATGACGGAAGATTGAAATAGCCTTCAGACAGTAATGAAAATGTATTATACTCATTTATGTTGAGAACCTGTTCTGTTGAAAGGAAAGATCAGCAATGGCAGTTATCGTAACGAATAAGCATGAAATGATAGATTTCAAACCGAAAAAAGAATTCTTTGTCGGGATCGATTCGGATGGGTGCGTGTTTGACGCAATGGAAATCAAGCACAAGGAGTGTTTCATTCCCAACACTGTCAACGCCTGGCATCTGCAGACCATTTCCCGTTATGCCCGCGAAGTCCATGAATTTGTGAACCTTTACTCAAAATGGCGCGGCTTGAATCGCTGGCGCAATATTGTCCGGACCATGGACATGCTGCGGGAGCATCCCGGTGTGAAGCGCGCCGGGTTTGAAGTGATGCGGCTGGAGGGCATCCGCGGTTTTGTGGAAAGCGGGGCTAAACTCAGTGATGCGGGACTGTATTCTTATATGAGAAATCACCATGAGCCGGATCTTCAAATCGGTGTGCAGTGGTCTTCCGATGTGAATTCGTCTATTGAACGGATCGTCCATGGCATGATGCCGTTTGCTCCGGTTAAACCCAGTTTTCAGGCTCTGCTCCCGGATGCGGATCTGGCTTGTGTTTCCGCTACCCGGAATGTTGACCTTGCCCGTGAATGGACATATGCAGGAATTCTGGACGATGTGGAACTGCTCTGCGGGCAGGAAGTCGGGACAAAGGAGCAGATTCTGGATCTGACAACGGTCGGAAAATATCCAAAGGATCACGTGCTCATGATGGGTGATGCTCCCGGAGATATGGCTGCGGCACATGCGACCGGTGCGCTTTTCTTCCCGATCAATCCCGGGTATGAGGAAGAGTCGTGGGAACGTTTCTACAGTGAAGGATATAAAAAATTCCTGGAGGGAACATTTGCCGGCGAGTATGAAGCCAAACTGATCAGCGAATTTGAAAGCCTGCTGCCGGAGGTTCCACCCTGGCAAAAGTAAAAATTATTGTATAATTAAACAAACTTCTAAAAATTCGTGGGCGGGGGTATGGGGGCTGCATAGTATAGCCTGCTCCGTAAGGTACGGGCTGACGCCCGATTTATATTCGGAGCAGGAGCTTCGCCCCACGGAGACCATGGCGCGGGGAAGCTATTCTCCGAGGTAAAAAATACTGAATCCCGCGCCATAAAGAATCAACCGTGAATGAGGACATGATTCCATGACTTTTTAGAGGTTCTCTTAAGGGAGCGTCCGTAAAAGAAGGTGGTATTATGAAAATTTACGAATCAGCTGAAGATTACCTGGAAATGATCCTTGTCCTGAAACGAAAAAAAGGATCTGTTCACGCGATCGATATTGCGAGAGAAATGAATTTTTCGAAGCCAAGCGTCAGCATTGCGATGAAAAAACTGCAAGAGGACAATTTGATCACTGTGAATCAGCATCATGAAATTGAACTGACCGAAAGCGGCAGAGAAATAGCGGAAAGAATTTATGAACGGCATATTGTCATCAGTGAAATATTGATGAAAATCGGTGTTGAAGAAACCACTGCTGTCAAAGAAGCCTGCCGCATCGAACATGTGATCAGTCAGGATTCCTTTGAAAAAATCAAAGGAAAGCTGCAGGAAATGCGGGATCGAGATCTCTGATTTGTGATATTATCCTGAAACAAAACAGCAAGGTTACGGTATGCCGCCGTAACCTTGTTATAACAAGCATTTAAAATGGTAAACTCAGTTTTCCGGTTCTGCCTGTCCGTTATAAACTGAGGATAGTTCTTTGATTTTGTTGAAAATTTCTCTCCATTGAACCTGGGAAACACCCATTTTCCGCTGAATGACATCCATCGACACGCCTTCGACGAAATCTTTGACGAAACAGGTCCACCGGCACATCGCAAAGGAAAGGTGCTTTTTCAGTCCGGCTTCTGTGCCTATATCCTCCAGCAGATATTCCAGACGGCGAGGAGACCATGGGAAGATTTTGTCTGCAGGACGATATTGCTCGAGATATTCATCAAACACTTCCAGCCAGGATACCGGCAGGTCTATTGTTCGCTCTTTGGCACGGTTTTCTGCGCCGGTATAGCGGACGAATAATTTTGGCTCTTCGGGGTTTTCCCGTTCGATGTGGTTTTTTGAAATGCCGAGGGTTTCACCTTTCTTGATCCCTGTCGAAAGGAGCAGCTGAAGCAAAAGCATCATTCTCGCATCCGGTTTTTTTGATCTGCGATGGGCGTTTGCAGCTTCGAGCACTTTATCAACTTCCTCTTTCGTCAAAATTTCCGGAAGCGGTGAGGAAACAGCGATTTGGTCGATTCCGGCAGCCGGATCATCTTCTATTGCACCGAAGGTTTTCAGCCATTTAAAAAAGGATTTTATGGAGGTGATTCTGCGGGAAGTGGTCTTCGGGCTGCAGGGAACCGGACGGTCATTGTTCATCCAATCCAGAAAGTTGTTGATATCTTTTGTGGTAACGGAGCCAACTGTTTTGTCCGGTGAAAAGTAAGAGGCAAATAATTGTATATCCCCTTTAAATGCTTTAATCGTATAGATTGATTTCTTTTGATCAATCAGATACCCTTCCCAGGCGCGTATCGCGACAGGAAAGGCAGAATCAGCATTGATGAACTGGTTTGACACTGTGTTATTCTGATACATGTACCGCCCTTTCTTAATTTTTCGGGTTTATCCCCTTCTATTCCACCAGACAGGATGATAATAAGAATAATAACTGCAAAAACTGGTGTTTATTGTCTGACATCCTATTATAATCCAATTTCTAAAATAATAATTTGTATAATGTCAAAACTGATATTGAAATGATTGTTTTTCGTCTACGAATGGTAAAATATGATAGAGGGTCATGGGTCTTTGCGCTCATGAGTTCCTGAAACGATTATGAAAAGAAGAAACACGATCACTATTCTTTCCTGGGTTTCACTGGGGTTGATTTTCCTGTCGTTTATGCTGACCGGTTTTCAGCTGATACGCTATAGTCAAATGCGGTCCAACTATCCGTTGGACCTGACGATAGGTGATATTCCCGTTGGTGGGTTGAACTCGACACAGGCGGCAGAACGGCTGATCCGTGCCTACGGTATTCCCATTGAAATGGTTTACGGTGACTCCGTGATACAGGTCAGTCCAAACTCCATCGGTTTTTCGTTGAACCTGGAAACCATGCTGGCTGCGGCAGACCTGCAGCGTACACGCCGGGGATTCTGGGAGGATTTCTGGAACTACCTCTGGAATTCGATGCCGCGTCCTCAGCCTGTTCCGCTTTCTGCTGCAATTTCAGAAGAACGTCTGCGTGACTATCTCGTAAACGAGATCGTACCCAGATATGATCAAACGGCGAAAGCGCCGATTCCGGTTCAGGGTTCTGTTGGTTTTTCACAAGGAGAGTCCGGACGGGAGCTGGACATAAACCGTTCCATCACGATGGTCCAACAGGCGCTGCGGTCTTCATCTGAACGACGGGTCATCCTTCCTTATAACCGGACTACCCCTCCACAGGCATCATCAGTCAGTTTGGAGTATATGATCCGTCAGATCCTGCAGCAGAATGAATTTGACGGGATTGCTGAATTTTATATTCTGGACCTGGACCGGCGAAACGAGATCAATATTGCTTTTTCGGATATGCAGAGCATTCCGACCGGAGTGTCTTTCACAGCGGCTTCGACCATCAAGGTTCCGATCATGATCTACACCTTTGCAAATCGTGATCTTCCTTTGCCGGCTGCTATGCAGCGCAGTCTGGAGCTGATGATCGAGATTTCGGAAAATTCGCCGGCAGATGACCTGCTCCAGGCTATCAGCGGCAGCATGGCGCCGAACTTGTTCACGGAAGATCTGCGCAGGATGGGATATACCAATACTTTCCTTGGAGGGCTGTTTTATAACGGCGCCCCGCTGCTAACCCGACATAAAACGACAGCGAATTCCCGGACAGATGTGAACACGGACCCGGATGCTTACAACCAGACAACAGCTTCCGACATGGGGATGATGCTGGATGACCTTTACCTGTGCTCTGTGTATAATGGCGGAGCTTTGAAAGCCTTTTACGGTGACAGGCTGACGCAGCAGGAATGTTCCACCATGATCGAAGAGCTTTCCAAAAACAAAACAGCGGTGCTGCTGGAAGCCGGAATTCCGGAGACGGTTCGCGTAGCCCACAAGCATGGATGGATCCTGGAACGGGACGGTTTGATCCATAACATCAGTGATGCGGGGATCGTCTATTCGCCCAAAGCAACTTACGTCTTTGTGATGTTCTTTTATCATCCGGAGCAGCTGGTGTTTGATCCGACGAACATCATGGCATCACAGATTTCAAATGCCGTTTATCAGTATTTCAATCAGTCGAATTAAATCAGTGGTCAGTGGCCGGTGGTCAATGGTCATCTTGGATTATTTTTGAACAAGCAACAATGAGGAAATTGAGTTTATGAACGAAGAAACAAACACAAAAATTGCATGGCTGGACAAACCTGTGACAAAGGCCTTCCTGATGTTTTCATGGGAAAAGCTGATCCTGGCTGTCATCATCATTTTGGCAATTCTCAGCCGCTTTATCCTGATCGGTTCCCGGGTGATGTCTCACGATGAGATCAACCATGTGACCCCCGCATACAGTTTATATCAGGGGAACGGGTACGCTCACAACCCTGTCACCCATGGACCGTTTCAGTTTCATATGCTGGCTCTGTCTTATTTTCTTCTGGGAGACAGCGATTTCTCTTCCCGGGTGCCCGCGGCAGTTTTCAGCCTCAGCGCGGTGATTTTTGTTCTGTTTGCTTTTCGCCGCTATTTGGGACGTGTGGGTACACTTTTGGGCGGGATGTTTTTCCTGGTTTCTCCGTATATCCTTTTCTACGGACGCTACACCCGTAATGAGGCATTTATTGAGCTTTTCGCAGCGTTGACCTTCTATGCGTTTTACCGCTATTATGAAAAGCGGGACAACCTGTCACTTTACTTGCTGGCTGTTACTACTGCATTACAATTCACCACCAAAGAGGTAGCCTATTTCTACTGTGCGCAGCTGCTGCTTTTCTGCGGATTTTTGTTCCTTCGGGATCTCTGGAAAATGCCCTGGGATAGCAGCCGTCAACGGGCGAACAGCGCAAGTTATTTCCTTGTGGCGCTTCTTTTTGTTTTCGGCGCTTTGCTGGCGATGATGTTGCTGGGTTCAAACGGGTCGATCCCTGCTTTGACGCTGGTTTTGGGCGCGGTCGGCGTCCTCTGTTTGCTGTGGTGGGGCATTTATACTGTCCGGGCGCTTGGCTGGAAGATGATCCGTACCTCGCCTTCATTCAACCTGATCGTCTTTCTTGGAGCCCTGATCCTGCCGCAGCTGACCGCTTTCCCGGTCCATCTGCTGGGATGGGATCCGTTGGATTACAGCGCGTCCGGCATTCTGCGGACCGGTATTGTTCTGGTGATTCTGGTTGTTGTTTCCTTTGCCATCGGCCTGTGGTGGAACAGACCTGTCTTTCTCAAAAGCGCCGCGGCATTTTACATGATCTTTGTATTTTTCTATACTACCGTTTTTACAAATATCCACGGCTTTTTCACCGGGATCATCGGCGGTTTGGGATACTGGCTTTCCCAGCAGTCCGTACAGCGCGGCGGACAGCCCATCTATTATTATGCCCTGATCCAGCTGCCTGTTTATGAATTCGCAGCCATTGCCGGTACGTTTTTGGCGCTGGTCATTGCTTTCAAAAGGCGAAAATTCTGGACCCTTCCGGGTGATATGCTTTCTGCCTCCCCGGACGATGAAGTGATATTTGTGACAGAAAGCGAAGCTGAGATCGAGACTGAAACCACTGAGAATTTAGCGGCGGAGAGAGACGCTGCAGATGTTCCGGGTGAAAGCGCAGACGAATCGTCAGGAGCAGTCTTAGACGAAGATGAAGGAGACAGCACAGTCGAGCTCACGGCTGGAGCGCCGGAGGAGGAAGTTTGGAATGAGCTCGAAAGTGGTGAGCTTTCGGCTGAAAAGGAAGCGGACAGGAAACTCCCGGTTTTACTGTTTCTGATCTACTGGAGCCTGACTTCGCTGGCGGCATATTCTGTCGCCGGTGAAAAAATGCCCTGGCTGACGGTACATATCGCGATGCCGCTGGCGCTTTCGGCTTCCTGGGGACTGGGCTATCTCATCGAAGTATTGCCATGGAAGCGGCTGTTCTCTAAGGACGGCATGCTTGGACTGTTGGGTATGGTTATCGCGGTGATCGCCGGGTGCGGATTGGTCGGTGTCTTCAATTCAATTCCGCTTCCCTTTGCCGGGAAAGATCTGGAGCAGCTGCGGGCGACCTTCCGCTGTGTGACCGTTCTTTTGTTCCTGATTGCCGGGATTTTTATGGTCAGACATTATTGGAAAAGATGGCACGGTGCAGCCGTTATGGAAGTGCTCAGCCTGTGCATCATGCTGGTGCTGATCGTTTTGCAGACCAGGACGGCTTTTGTTTCCAGCTTTATTAACTATGATTATGCCAACGAACTGCTGGTTTACGCCCACGGGGGTAAAGGTTCGAAGGTCGCTTTTGAGATGATCGAGGATCTCGGAACGCGTACCGGACTTGGGAAGAACATCGGTGTAGCCTATGACAATGATACGAACTATCCCTTCTGGTGGTACCTGCGGGATTATACCAACAAGAAATACTTCGGCGATGACAACCCGACCCGCGACCTGCGGAATTACGAGGTCATCACTGCCAATACTTCCAAAGAATCCCGGCTGGAACCGATCGTAAAGGATAATTATTACCGTTATGAATATATCCGTCTGCTGTGGCCGAACCAGGATTATTTCAATCTTACACCGCAGCGAATTTTTAACGCTCTTGCTGATCCGCAGATGCGTGCTGCGTTATTTAAAATATGGCTGGATCGTGATTATTCAGCATATGCGAATGTGACCGGAAAAAGGTCATTGACCCGGGAAACCTGGGAACCCAGTTCCCGTATGGTCATGTATATCCGCAAAGATTTGATGAACCGAATGTGGATGCTTGCTGACGGACAGGTCATCGGCGGCAGCGCTGCGGCGGTGGCCGACGATGAGGAAACGCTTTTCACACAGCTGGAACCCGTGCAGGTCATTGGCAGGAGCGGTATTGGTGACGGAGAATTCCAACGCCCGCGCAACCTTGCGCTCTCTCCCGACGGCGAGCGGGTTTATGTGCTGGATTCCGGAAACAACCGGGTGCAGTATTTTGATAAATCAGGGAACTATCTCGGTCAGTGGAACAGCGCAGCCGGGACAAATTTCTCTGAGCCGTGGGGCATTGCTGTTGATTCCAAAGGCAATGTCTATATGGCTGATACCTGGAACAACCGCATTGTGAAGACGGACGCGGATGGAAACCTGATCACGGTCTGGTATGCCAATGATCCAACGGACAGCCGCAGTTTCTACGGACCGCGCGCGATCGCCATCAGTTCGGATAACATTGTCTATGTCTGCGATACGGGCTATAAGCGTATTATGATCTATGATGAAAACGGCACTTTCATCCGAAAGTTTGGTGTCTCCGGCATGGGCATGGGCGAACTGGATGAACCGGTGGGCATTGCGCTGCTGGATGATGATCATCTGGCGGTGGCAGATACCTGGAACCAGCGGGTGCAGGTTTTTGATGTCTCCGGTAAGGGGCTTCAGGATGGTGTGACGCTGGTGTTTGATGTCAATGCCTGGTTCACACAGTCGCTGAACAACAAACCTTATATTACCGGCAGCAGTGATTCCGGGTCTATCTTTATTACGGATCCGGAAGGCAGCCTGATCCATCAGTATGATATGAACGGAAAGCTGGTCCGGACCTGGAACGCTGACGGCGGTGACATTGACCACTTCAGCATGCCCGTCGGGATCACCATGGGACCTGACGGCAGCATATGGGTGGTGGATACGGAAAATAACCGGGTGAACAGGTTCATTTTACCCGTAGGAAATTAAAGTGTTATAAATATTTCATGATAGAATATTTATTAAAGGCACCTCTAAAACTCATCAGCGGGGGTATGGGGGCTGCATAGCCCCCGGAATCATGGCGCGGGAGAGTTATTTCCCGAGAAAAATCATTCTGAATACCGCGCCATATAGAATGAATCGTGAATGAGGATATAATTTCAAGACCTTTTAGGGGCCCTTAAAAGATTATGCAAACAAACCGGAGGAATTATGGATTCTGTTTTTGAAGATGTCAAGAGCGTCATTTGTGACGTTTTGAAAATCGACGGTGCGAACATTACACCGGAAACCCGTTTTATTGAAGACCTGAAAGCTGACTCAATGGATCAGTTCTTCCTGATCGATGGATTCAGCGAAAAGTTTGATATCACCATTTCCGATGACGATGCTACCGGCATCAAAACCGTCGGCGATGTGGTGAAGCTCCTGTCGAAATAAAATTGAATATTATTCTTTACGGAAAGGAGCGCTTCATTATGTTGAAGCGCTCCTTTAAAACTTCCCGGGCGGGGGTATGGGGGCGGCAGGTTATAACCTGCTCCGTAAGGTACGGGCTGACCGCCCGATTTATATTCGGAGCAGGAGCTTCGCCCCACGGAAACCTCGCGAGGAGATTCAGAGAATTTATTCTCTGAATCTCCTCGCGACAGAGAAAAATTGATGTTTTTAGAGGTTTCCTGAAGTGTTTCTTCCCGTTGGAAAATCAGTTATTGTACTGTTTTTATTATTACTGTGGTTTGATCACCGAGCATGCCATGGCCCACATATTTCCGGGACAAAGCTCATAAACACAGGCATAATCCTCTTTCGAACAGAAATAAGGAGTTCCCTTATCTTTCGATTGTGCACACTGTTTCTTTTCAAATTGTTCACCCATCAGCGCGTATCCGATTTCTGCAAAGCTTCGCGACAGGTCTTTAGTTTCTTTATTGCAGGTCTTGTATTCCGGAAAAGGTGTCAGGATCTGCAGCAGGACCAGTTTGTTGTCTCTGAAATCTGCGGAAAGATAAAGTTCCACGCCTTTGATGTTTGTATAATCCAGCAGATAACGGTTGTTTTCGCTGATTTTCTCAAACATCGGTGCGTTGCGCTTCACCGTCTGCTTTGTCTTCCCTCTGTAATAATTCCACAACCCGTCTCCGGAAGATTCCAGCGAACCCTTTGCCGGGTAGGTCTGCTGGGCGGAAGCTATGGATGGGAGAGCTGTGAAAAACAGGAGTATACTGAAAACAATAAATCTGATTCTTTTCATTTTGTCTGAACCTCTGAAAACGGACAATGATTTCATATTTGTCTGTTTGGCGATTTATATATTAGATTATATTCCTATTGTACCAGACATTGAGGAATTTATAGGATAAAATAAAAGGGAACATCAAATAAGAACTTTCGGGGGAGAATATGGAGTTTCCTGAGTTTTGGAGAAAAATACAGATTCAAAAGCGGTATGCGATCGTCAGCACGTTTGTGATAGGCTTGCTGACACACGGTCCGATGATGTTCAATAAATTTTCCAAATTTGATGATATTGCTTACTTATTCAAAGGTGGAGTTACTTTTTCCTCTGGCCGCTGGATGCTGTTTGTAGCTGAAAAACTGAAAAATCAGCTGTTTCAGGATAGCATTTACGGACTGCCACTGATAAACATCGTTTTCTCGTTTTCTTGTGTAGCAGCTGTTCTGTGTATCATAATTGATTTGTTTGATATAAAATCGATAAATTCCAGCATTCTGTTGTCCGGTATTTTTATTACGATCCCGGTTGTAGCTTGTATGTATGGCTATATGTTTACAGCTCAATTTTTTGCATTTGCGATTTTTTGCGCGGTTTTGGGAGCATATCTTGTTTTGACTAAAAATCAATGGTACTGGATCATAAGCGGGATCGTTTTGATGACTTGTGCTGTAGGTATATATCAGGCTTATATTTCTTTGTCTGTTTGTATTTTCCTCTTTGGTCTGATAAAACGTTTTTCCCGTGCAGAAACAAATCGGGAAAGATGTATGGTATTTTGCAGATTGGGTGTTGTCGCGGTATCCTGCGCTGCATTCCTCGCATTGAATACGATAATTCTCAATGTTTTTCTTCGAATTTATCATACAAAATTAGATGGCTATAAGGGAATCGGTTATGCCACAAAGATCCCTCTTTCTTTATATTTTAAGCGTGCATTGTTTGCTTATCGTGAATTCTTTCTTCCGCAGAGAGGAACTTTTTATGATACCTTTCCGGGCGGTTCCAGAGAGTTATTTCTGTTTTCTGTCGCGTTAACCGTTGTTTTCTTTGTGATTTATTTGTTTTCGATAGCTAAAAAATCAAAAATAAATGCAGCGATCATCTTCGTTCTTGGGCTGTTCGTTCCGGTAGCTGTCAATTTCATTTTTGTCATGGTCGACGAAACGTACTGTTATGTCATGATGGTTTATGGCTATGCAATGCATTTCGTGTTCCTTGTCTGGATTTTTGAACAGATAAAAGACACTTTGAGTCAGCATGTCAAAAAGACTGCTGAAGTTGTCATTAATGCTGCCTTATGTCTGATCGTAATTGTTTTTGCACGGTTTGACAACGTATGTTATATGCGGCTTGAGATGATCCAATCGCAGACAAGCCGTTATTATACATCTCTCATAACCCGTATGCAGGATACTGAAGGATATCGGGCTTCCATGCAGGTTGCTTATATAGGCAAGCCGCAGATTTTGGAGGATGACACAACTATTCCGGAGGTGCAGGAATTAAATCATGTTCACGTTTCTCCTTATTGGGGTTTTCGTGAATCGATCAGTACCGAGCCCTGGCGTGATTTTATGGAACAGTGGCTGCTTTTTAAAGCCTGGGAAACTGAAAATCTGTCGGAATTTGAAAATCTCCCGGAAGTTCAGGCGATGCCGCATTATCCGAACAAAGGTTCAATTAAAGTGATCAATGATACCTTGGTAGTCAAATTCTGAATCATATGAACAAAATAATGAATATTCGGAATATTTTATTTTTATTCATCTCAGTACTGATGTTGACTATCATTATGGTATGTTATTCAACCTCAACCAGTCCTCTTTACCCGGCAAGTTATGGATGGGATTCTGCATTGTTTCGTTTTTTTGGTTCAGAATTGTTGCATGGAAAAGCGTTGTACAGGGATATTTGGGATCATAAAGGACCTGTTATCTACTTGATAAATGCTGTGGGTGCTTTAGGTGGAACCGGCAATCGTGGTTTTAATGTGCTTTTTCTGTTACAGCTTGCTTCTTTATTTGTTACTTTTCTGTTAATGTATCTGACATGCAAAATAATAAAAGAACAGGTATCTTATTTGTTTTTTTGTTTTTCTTTCATTTGCTCTATTTCGATCTTTATAGAAACAATGGAGGGGGGCAATCTCACTGAAGAATGGTCTCTTCCTGCCATAAGCTGCAGCATTTATTTATTTGTAAGATATTGTTTTAATTTGCAAAAAGAGAAAAATCATCCGTGCAGATATGCGTTAATCCATGGAATTTGTTTCTCTTTGTTGGCTTTTATACGCGTAAATAATGCTATATCTATTTTCTGCGGTGCAGTAGTTATAGGTATTTATCTGATTAGTCAAAAAAAATGGAAAAATTTATTTCAGAACCTATTGTTCGGTTTAGCGGGCGTTGCTTTGATTACTATACCTATAATAGTTTATGCCTGGTCTGAAAAAATATTTGATGATATGATATATGCGATTTTTTTCTATAATTTTATTTATTTGAAAGAAAGTACGCGGATTACATTTACAGGTTTATACTTTTTTCAGCGTTATTTACCATTGATCCTTTCATCATTTTGCATTATTATATCTTTGATAAAAACACGTTCAGTTCGTCTTATAGATAACATTGCTATAGCAATGGTTGCAGGAAATGCAATAATATTAATCAGATCAAACATTTATCTGCACTACTTTACAATTTTCATTCCGGTATTTATGTTTGTAATGATGTTATATTTTCATAATTTTATGGAAATTTATTTACCCCTTTATTTCTTTCTTTTTTTGTTTTTTGCCATTGATGCCCATGTATATCAACCGATAAACCATGAACTTGTAGCTAAAAAGAATTTTCCTTCTGTTTCATATATACCAAAGACCGAGAGAAAATCTACAGTTGTCATTAACGTCTCCCCCGCTATTTATCTAAATACAGGAATAAAATCATGTTCAAGAATTACCTCTAACCAAAGTATTCATTTAAAAATTGATAAGGAAATGAAGGATGAATTCATAACAACAGTTTTAACTGAAAAACCATTTTGGATTATCACGAATTGTGGGAACAGTTTTGATGAAATTGATGAACTTCTGAAAAAGGAGTATAGTCCTCGATTTAATGATCCTGGTGCATGTTATTTTCGACGGAATGAGTAAGGGGTTCAAATCTAAAAAAATGGCTCTCATGAAAAATATTTTATAATATTTGTGATGAATCCATAATTATCTGCTAATTTGATAGTATGAAACATAAGAAAAAAATTATTATACCGTTTGTGATATTATTGGTTCTTTTTTTGATAATTCTTAACAAAGATATATTGCGCTTTACCTATGATACACCCCGTCAGCGGACTTTTGTTCCGGAAGTTGATGAAAAACGTGATTATATCGTAAACGGGCCGGTGACACTGAAACCCGGTTCCTATGAGCTTTCTTTGGACCTTACCGTGGAAGGAAACGACAACGGAGTTTTTCTTGTTGATGGAGACGATAATTTTATCTTTTATAAAGACATACCGAATGGAACCATAAACCCGGTATATCCGTTTGAGATTAGCGGAAGCACGAAGCAGGTGCGGATCGGTATCCGTTATGATTCAGGATCGGCCATAGTTTCTCTGGAACGGGTGAAGATCACTGCTGAGCATATTCTTTACAGGGAATCTCTGCTGCGGCATCTGATGATTTCGATCCTGATTGTTTTGTTCGCTGTATGGCTCTTCCTGCGCTTGTATTATCCGAGCATTCTTTGGAAACTGTTTCCGCCTTTTGCAAAACCGGAAAATGAGCTGACACTGCTGTGCCTTATCCTGCTCACTGCTGCAGTTTCTTATCCGGTTCTGAATGGAAAGGTCTATATCCATGGAGATGATATGTTTTTCCATGTTACACGGATCAAAGGCCTTGCGGACAGTCTGAAAGCCGGTTATTTTCCCGTGCGTGACCAGCTGTACTGGCTGAATAACTATGGGTATGGAGTCGGTTATTTCTATCCGGATGTCTTTCTCTATTTTCCGGCTCTTCTGGTGCTGCTTGGATTTAATCTTCTTACTGCCTATAATATTTTTCTCATCCTCTGTACTTTTTTCTCCATTGTTTCAATCTGGTATGCGAGTCTCCGGATCACGAACAACCGTACATCCGCAGCTGCTTCCGCAATTTTTATAGCTTGTGCTGCCTATCGGCTGAACACCATTTATTACCGGGCTGCTGTCGGTGAGGTTCAGGCAGCGATGTTTTATCCGCTGATCGTCTTGGGGCTTTATGAATTGTTCCATGATCACACTGAAAAATGGCCGGTCTTTGCCGCCGGGTTTCTGGGAATTCTATGCTGTCATTTGATCAGTTTGAGTATTGCTGTCGTTTTGACAGCATTGTTTCTGCTGACACAGCTGCGGAAAATTTTGAAGGACCGCCGGATCTTCATTTCATTGATGAAATCTGTTCTGACAGTGATTGCAATCGATGCCTTTTTCCTGCTTCCCATGCTTGAACAAAGTCTTACGAATCCGGAATTGAAAATCAATCAGGTCATGACCGGTGATGCGCAATTTAATGTTACGAATTATGCCATCCCTTTTGATAATCTTTTTATCCGTTTCAAGCCATGGAGCGGAATTTGGCAGGCGGATTCCACATATCCGGGATGGTCGATGCTCCTGGTACTTTTATTAGGGATCATGGTATGGAAAAAGCGTGAATGGCTTGTGAAAACAGCGGATTTTATTCTTCTGTTTTCCATACCGCTCATCCTGGCTGTGACCCGCTTATTTCCATGGCAATGGGGAATTTTCCTTCCATTTGTCTCTCGAATACAGTTTGCTTACCGGATGCTGCTCCCGGTGACTGTGCTGATGTCTCTATCCGGCGGGATCTATTTTGCAGCTCTGACGGAGAATCGTAAACAATATATCTGGCTCTTTGTCTTGTTAGTTTTTTGTTTTTTCAGCACGGCGAATCCGATACTGCTCGAATCTGTGCGTAACCGTACTGTGGAAAAACGAATGTTTGTCATGCAGGATAACAGGGTGTCAGGCGCGGAATATCTGCCTCCCGATTTTGACGAAAGTTTTCCCGGAAAAAATATGGATACCGTGCGATTGGCTGAGAGTGATATTCCTTTGACCATTACAGCCCACAAACGTCAGAAATTGGGTTTCAGTTTCACCTATGAAATTCCGGAAAACAGCGGCGAGGTGCATTTCTCTGTTCCTCTGGTCTACTATACCGGTTTCCGAGGAACACTGACTGCGGAGGATGGTACCGTGCTTCATCCGGTGATCACCTGGGATGACATGGGACTTGTCTCGCTCGCTAATGAGGGCTATTCGAGTGGCACTGTCGCAATATTATATCAAAAAACCCCGGTTCAATGGATTGGGGAATGTATAACATTTCTCTCGATTTCAGCAGTTTTTTTGAGAAAAAGAACGGTAGTGGAATATGGAAAGTAATTTGTTTCTCAAAGGTGTTTTATTAAACCATGACTGAACCATACACCAAACACACACTTGATAACGGCTTGACCGTTCTCCTCAAAGAGATCCATACTGCCCCGGTGATCAGTCACTGGGTGTGGTATCGGGTCGGATCCCGCAATGAGGTCCCGGGGAAAACGGGACTTTCCCATTGGGTCGAACACATGCAGTTCAAAGGGACAAAACGCTTCCCGTCAGAGGTCCTGGACCGGGAGATCTCAAAAAACGGCGGGCACATGAACGCCTTCACCTATCTGGATTGGACGGCCTTTTATGAAACCATGCCTGCCGGGAAAATCGACCTGGCCATCAATATCGAAGCTGACCGCATGTCCAATTCTCTCTTCGATCCGGAAGAGGTGGAATCCGAACGTACGGTCGTCATTTCAGAACGGGAAGGACAGGAAAATGATCCGACATTCCGGCTGAATGAAGCTGTGCGCAGGGCAGCCTTCCGGACTCACCCCTACGGAACGGAGATCATCGGGGAAAAGGAAGATCTTTATACGATCACTCGGGACGATCTTTATGAGCATTACCGTGCTTATTATGTCCCGAACAATGCGGTTCTGGTGATGGCCGGTGACTTTGAGACAGATGATATGCTGCGGCGAATCGAAGCTGTTTATCGCAAAACGCCGGCTCGCGAAGTGCCCGGCTGCAGGGTTGAGCCGGAAGGGCTGATCCCCGCAGCACAAACGCTGGAAGAGCACGGCCCCTGTGATATCACCACGATGCAGATGGTCTGGCGGGCACCGGCCGGTGATGATCCTGACATCTTCCCGCTCACGATCCTGGACAGCGTCCTTTCCGGTCCTTCTTCCCTGAATATGTTCGGTCGTGGTTCCATTGCAAACCGCACATCCCGTTTTTATCGGAAGCTGGTCAGCAGCGGCCTGGCTGTCGCGATCGGCGGTGGCTATGTAACCACTATCGATCCCTATATCTACACTTTGTCTGCCTTTGTTTCTCCCGGACGTGATCCGGAGGATGTCAAAGCCATGGTACATCAGGAACTGGAACGGATCATTCTGGATGGCATCACAGAAGCGGAACTGGAAAAAGCCCGCAAACAGGCCCGTGCCATGTTTGCTTACTCCTGCGAAAACATTACCAATCAGGCCTATTGGCTGGGCTATGCCTCCATGTTCGCGGATCCCGATTGGTATATCACTTATCTTGATAATCTGAACAAGGTTTCTACGGAGGATGTGCGGAATACAGCGGCAAAGTATTTCCGTCCGGAAAACTGCCTGACAGGGATCTATTCGAGCAATTAGGGGTGTTTATTAATGAAAAAAGCATTTATGAATCATATGCCCGGTCCGGAGAATATTATCCGCAAACAGCTGAACAATGGGATAACGGTTCTGGTTCATGAACATTCCGGCACCCGTACGGCAGTTGTGAACGCATCCATGCCCTGCGGGGCCTATCTGGATCCGGTTGGAAAAACCGGACTTGCGGATTTTGCGGCAAACTGCCTCACTTACGGCACACAAACCCATGATTTCTCATCGATCAGTGAACTGCTGGAAGGCTCCGGAACGTCGATCGGTGTCCATTGCGGGCCGCGGGCTTTCACCTACAGCGGCGCCTGTCTGGCGGAGGATCTGCCGATGCTGCTCGGGATTCTCAAAGAGATCTCCGATGAGCCGGCGTTCCCGGAAACACAGGTGGAAACCCATCGGCAGCGTATGCTTTCCGCATATGAAATGCATCTGCATGACCCGGAAAGCATGACGGATGAGCGCTTTGACGAATTGCTTTTCGGTAAATCTCATCCTTATGGCCGCACCGATTACAGTACGATCGAAGAGATCATGTCGATTACCCGTCAGGACCTTCTGGATTTCCATCAATGTTATATGGGACCCCGTGATGTCATCGTTGCGGTTTCCGGTGGGCTTCCGGCTGATCAACTGATGGATGAGTGTGAAAAACAGCTGGGAGGCTGGGCTAAACCGCAGGAAAAACTGGATACAGCATCTTTCTTTCCGGTTGTCTCATCTCCGAAAGCTTTCCTCTCGGAACATATTGAAATTCCCGAAAAAAGCGAGACTTCGCTGCTCATGGGAACCGTGGGACCCGGCCGCAGCGATCCGGATTACCTGAACGCAGTTTTAGGCAACTCTATCCTCGGTGAATTCGGTATGATGGGACGGATCGGCAGAATGGTCAGGGAGGAAAACGGATTGGCTTACTACGCCGGATCATCGCTGACATCTTTGACCTATGGCGGCTGTTGGACTCTTGAGGCAGGTGTGAACCCTGTGAATGTGGAAAGTGCGGCAGAGCTGATCCTGACTGAATTGAAACGCTTTACTTCGGAAAAGGTGTGCGCTGAAGAGCTGGATGATGTGAAATCTTTTTATCTTGGCAGTCTGCCGCTTTCTCTCGAAAGCAACTCCGGTGTGGCAGGATTGCTGATGAATATGGAGACACATCATCTTGGGTTAGATTACCTTCAGCGTATGCCGGAGCTTGTTGCGGCAGTGAGTGCGGATTCTGTTCTCGAGACTGCCCGAAAATGGCTTGACCCGGAAAAACTGATTCGGGTCACTGCCGGGACAACGAAAGCTGCCGGTTGAATATGTCCGGGGACTGTTGCCGCCAGGTGACTGTCCCTATGCCACACCGTTTTTAATGAGAAAGAGAATTAATGAACATTCTGAAAACCGGAATTGACCTGATCGAAGTCGAACGTTTCCGCTCGCAAAAACCTGAGATCCGGCAGCGTTTTATCGAACGGGTTTATACTGAAAAAGAGCGGGAATATTGCGGTGAAAATGACCAACACCTTGCCGGACGTTTTGCCGCCAAAGAAGCAGTGGCAAAAGCATTGGGCTGCGGGATCGGTGAGGTCAGCTGGCAGGAGATCGAGATCCAGAACGATGTACTGGGAGCGCCTGTGCTGAAGCTGCACGGAAAGGCAGCTGAACGAGCGGAACATCTCGGCCTGACCGTCTGGTCCGTTTCCATCACCCATCTCAAAGAATATGCCGCCGCGGTGGCTGTGGGAGCAGGGGAAATAGAGAAATAAGAAATATGAAATAAGAAATAAGGTATCTGTTCAGTACGGAGCACACGGAGACTGCTCTGATGCTGCGGCAAAGCCCGCACAGCAGGGCTGTATCTCGTGATGCGTTGCCAGGTTCTGAATATATATGCAGCTGAATATACAATGAACAAACAAATCATCTTTCTTCTCACACTTCTGCTTCTGGCGGGGGGAATCCTCTCGGCCTGTGATACCCTTTTGGAAAGTTTCCAGCAGACGGACAGCCAGAGCGCTACACTGACCGCCATGGTGACCCCGACAAGCATCCCTCCCACACTGGACCTGAAAGGCAACGAAGTACTGGCGGATTTGACACTGGATTCCTATGAAGTGGTTTGCATTTCGATTCTCGAAGACCGGATCCACGGCGGTGTAATGGAGTGGGCAGAAGACGCCCCGCTGTTAGCCTACGTTGCTCCTTCCAATCGTTACTGGGGCTGGTTTTCCGGTGATGCGGTGGTGCTGGATTTCGCGGAAGAGGCAAAGATGCCGGATGATTTCGGGCGCATCCCTGACGGGCTTGCGCCGAGTGAGGTCTCGACCACGGACCTGCATGTGTTCGGGGATTTTGCCTTCAGCCCCGATCATTCCCGTCTGGCTTTCACCGCTCTGCGGCAAAGTGAAAAACTGTATACCATTTTTGTTGCGGATTATGCTTCCGGCTTGAAAAATTATATCGACCTGTTCCCTGACGCGCTGGCGGAAACGGACGAGTTCGCTTCCGATAAATCGGTGATCGAATGGATCGGAAATAATACATTGCGTGTAGCCAGTAGCTGTGGAATTGACTGTGAACGGATCTACCGGGCTAATGTCCGTACCGGAGAACTGACCTTCGAGGAAGAAGTGCGGAAATACGGGCACAAAGGCCGGGAACAGCCGAATCATGTGATCGATTATGACGAACGGCTTTATCCGGTGATGAACAACGCCAACTGGTCCCCGGATGAAAAATATGTGTTTTATACCGATGCCCGTTATCAGACCTGGATCATCCGGGAGGAAAATAAGCAGCAGTATCAGCTGCCCATCGACGGACGTGATGTGCTGCAGACCCGCTGGTCTGCTGACTCAAGATTTATTGCCATCCGTTTTGAAGACAGTATTGAAATTTATGAAATAAAATGAAAGGGCACCTCTAAAAACTCCCGGGCGGGGGTATGGGGGCGGCTGCTCCAGAAAGAAATCGATATTTTTAGAGGTTCCCGAAAGGAATCACTTATGGATGTTTATGAATGTGCAAAGGCTGCTGAGCCATACATCATTGAAAGAAGACGCTATTACCATGCCCATCCGGAACTGACCGGCATGGAGATCGGTACCACAAAGGCAATCGTCTCTGACCTGCGTGCGATGGGAATCGAGTCCCGCCTGTTCAAAAAGGGTACCGGACTGACAGCGGAAATACATGGGCCCCATCCCGGAAAAACACTCATTTTGCGGGCGGATATTGATGCCCTCAACGTCCGGGAAAAAACAGGCCTTCCCTTTGCCAGCAAAAACGGTTACATGCATGCCTGCGGACATGACTGTCACATCGCCATGCAGCTGGGTGCGGCAAAGATCCTCAGTGAAATCAGGGATGAATTTCCGGGAACCGTTCGCCTGCTGTTCCAGCCCGCTGAGGAGGGAGGAAACGGAGCGCTGATGTGTATTGAAGAAGGCGCTCTGGAAGGCGCCGATGCCATCTACGGAACCCATGTCTGGGGTACTGTCCGTGCTCCGCTGATCGATGTCACTTCCGGTTTCCGCATGGCAGCCAGCAACCGCTTCAAACTGAGGATCCATGGAGTGACGGCGCATGGCAGCGCTCCCCACCTGGGTGCGGATGCCATTACCGCTGCCTGTTCTATTGTGATGAATCTGCAAATGCTGGTGAGTCGCTTCAACTGTCCTTCTGACCCCATGGTGCTCACGATCGGAAAAATGAACGGCGGAACGCAGTATAACTGCATTCCGGACCGGGTTGAAATCGAAGGCACGATCCGCCACTTTCGCACGGATCAGAGCATTGAGAAGGAAATGCGCCGCATGATCGGCGGCATTGCCGATGCCATGAAGGTCACCTGGGATCTGGATTATATCTACCTGAACTGTCCTGTCGAAAACCGCTATGATGAAATCACCCGGATCTGTCAAAATTCAGCCGCAAAACTGTTCGGAGAAGATGTTTTCGCTCATATGCCTACCCTGATGAGCTCAGAAGATTTTTCCTGGTACCTGCGGGAGATGCCCGGTGTTTTCACCTATATCGGCAGCTCCAATCCCGAAAAAGGCATCACCGGGACCAACCACCAGAGCACCTATGATGTGGATGAGGATGTTCTTAAACGCGGTACTGCTCTTGCTGTTCAGTTTGCCCTTGATTTTCTCAACAGTTGAGATGGTGTGTGAAGAATTGAAAACAAAAAGGGTGCTGGATATTTTCCGGCACCCTTTTATTCAGCGGAGAGAGAGGGATTCGAACCCACGGTGAGTTGCCCCACACCTGTTTTCAAGACAGGCGCCTTAAACCACTCGGCCATCTCTCCGAACAGATAAACATTTTAGCATAAAAAACGTATCGATGCAAGATGCAGTTGAAAAACAGGTACTTTTTGCTCAGACTTTCTCAATTTCGATTTTGCTTGTCAGTCCGTAAACCGTCAGCGCGAGCGCTTTCACGATATTGTCGGCAATCATGCAGGTCCACACTTCGATCACACCGTAACCGGCCCGAATCACCAGATATGTACCGAGGATCCGGATTCCCCACATACTGAGGGATTCGATCACAAAAACTGCCCGGGTCCTGCCTGTCCCGTAAAAGATACCTTCCCAAACCACCATGACCCCGAAGAATGGTTCACAGAAAGCCACAATACGCAGCAGCCGTGCCCCGAGAATCGTGACCTCTTCGCTGTTGGTGAACAGCCGCATCAATGGGTCGGCAACCAGATAAAGAACCGTTCCGTTGAAAACCATCAGCAGGCAGGTCAGCACCAGACTCACCTCCCGGACGTTGTTGAATTTTTGCCGGTTCTTTTCTCCGATCGCGATCCCGATCAGGGCGGAGGTGGCGGTGCGGATACCATATCCCGGCAGGTAAAAAATCTCTTCAGCCGTGAGAGCGATGGAATGGGCCGCGAAGATCGTTACACCCATCCCACTGACCATGCCGGCAAAAACCACATATCCCGTGCAGGAAACAACATTTGTTCCTATCACAGGAATGGCGATTTTCAACAGTCTGCTGAAAAGATCTCCTGATCTTTTGAACAGATCCCGCATCGGGAAGTTTAGTTCACTTTTCCGCCGGAAAGCAAGGAACATCCCGATACCGCCGCAAATTGTAGAAACAGAAGTCGCCAGTGCGGCTCCGTTTGTCCCCATGCCAACCCGGTAGATCAGCAGCCAGTTCAGGAGCACGTTCAGCGCATTGGCGCTGACGTTGATGATCATCGGAGTGCGGGTGTCTTTGATAGCCTGCATGCAGGCGGCAAACATACCGTTTCCCACAAAGAACATCAGCGAAAAGCTGACAATGAAAAAGTAGGATGAGGCATCATCGCGGATCTCCGGTGCAGCTTGCATCCAGCCCGGCAGAAACGGCGAAATAGCCAAACAAACCGCTGTCAGGAGCAGCCCGAAAAACAAAACGATCCGGCAGCCTGTTGCCGCCAGTTTTTTCATCTCTTCCCGATCACCCCGCCCATAGGCCTGTGAAGTCAGGGAAAGGGTCCCGATGATGAATCCCCAGGGTAATGAGTGGATCAGCCAGTTTGGTGTGGTGCTGGTGCTGACCGCTGCTGTAGCTGCTTCACCCAGGTGTCCCACCATGGCGGTATCGACATATTGCAGAATGGAAGACAGAATCTGCTGGACGATCGCAGGCAGCGCCAGCTGCACGAGCGAGATCAGCACGGCTTTTTTACCGCTGCCGGCAGATGTGATTGTATTTTCCGGATTTTTTTCACTCATGGTTATGGCTCAAATCTTTCCTGTTCGAACTTCTATCATTGTAACATAGCTGTTGACGATCCGGAAAGTACGCGGGACATATTTGATAAGAAAGACATCTGTTCAAACACTTTCGGATTTTATTCGCTGCGCAAACCGTGTTGTTCGCTTATAATATTTATGAAGGATAATGTTCGGTTATGAAAAGATCAATTTGGGTACTGCTGGTTTTTTTGATTTTTCTCCCCGCGGCAGCTCAGAACTCAGACTGGCAGCTGGAGTTTTTCGATGATTATGACGATAATGCTTTTTCCTGGCCGCTCGGGACAGAAATGCAGGGAACGACAACCATTGAACGGGTCATCACGGACAGTGACTACCGCTGGACCATTTCCACAACAGATCCGAACGTTTCCTGGATGGGACTGAATTTAGGCTATCCGGAAGGCGCCGGGCGTTATCGTTTCTCCGCTCAGATCAGGCTGCCGGATTTTGATCCGCTCACCTGTGCCGGTTTGATGCTGGACAATCAGGGCAGTTCCTTCTACGGTTATGTCATCTGTAATGACAAAAGTTATTCGCTCTTCCGGTCCGAAAACGGCAGCGTCAAAACCCTGATCCCTTATTCCCCTGTCAAAGACTATGACAGCTTTGCGGCTTTCACCATGTCTGCGGAAATCAATGACGGCTGGGTCGACCTTTATTATAACGGTGAGAGTCTGGATACCTTCAACATCGGCTTCGGCAGAGGCAGCTTCGGACTGGTCGCTATGCCGCAGTCCACCGAAAAAACGGAGATCTCGTTCGGAGCGCTTTCATTTGAATCCTCTGCTGCTGTTCAGCAGACTACTTTCAATGCTGCGGCAGTTGATCCGAATGCTTCCGAGAACATGGCACGGCTGGTCAAGATGCTCAACATGAAAGAGCGCATTGCTTCTACTGCCGGGACTTATTCACCTTTACCGGAAAAGGATATTTCTCTGGCCATGATGGGATACAGCACCCGTGAGGGCTTTGGCATCAATGCCCAAAACCTGCTGCTGCAAAGCGATATCGCCTGGTTCTCCGGTTATGAACGACCGGATTATGCAAATTCCGGCTGCGGTTTTTTCCTTCGCGGGGTAGACGACATTACGTATATTGAAATTTACGCGGCTATGGACGGGGCTGTTTATGTCAATGCCTACCGGGCAGGCGCTTTTGTACCGCTCATCACCCTGAAATATGGGGTCTGGAGCATTGAGGGTGGCGGAAGGCTGGGCGTGGCAGCTGATGCACAGAAAATCACCATCCTTTGGAATGATTCCATCCTGGGTACGGTCACGGATGCTACCTGGATGTGGAGCGGTGATGCAGGGTACATTGTCCATTCGGGAACGAACGGTAGTTTCGGGACCCGGTGCCTTTTTACCGGCGGTGAAAGCTATCTGTTCAGCGGAGATTGATGTGGCTGACAACCTAACGTCTAACGTCTAAAGGTTAACGTCTTATTTCCCTATCCGTTCTCTTGCTTTCCGGAGCAGGTCCTCTGCTTCGTTCAGTTTTTCGTTCTGTTCTTCGGGAGTGAGTTCATCCGTGCCGGATTGTTCCCTCGCGACAGTGTCTTCCTCAGATGCCGTCTTGCTCTTATCATACGGCTTGCCACTGACCTCTGCCCGGGCCTGTTCCAGCAGCTTATTGGCGCTGTCGGCTTTTTGCGCGATCACAACATTTCCGCTGTCTTGACTCCTTTTTTCGTCCATGATGTCCAGCAGATATCCGATTGCCAATCCGGCAACCATCCCTATTGAAAGCGCCGTTGATCTGTTCACCGAAAGCGCCAGCGGGGCAAGGTATCCAAGGACAATTCCGGCTATACAGCATAAAACCAGTTTCTTACTTCCCATTTTTTGCCTTTATTGGTAACTTTTATTCAAATCATCTCTGAGGGACAGTCTTTTTATGGGACTGCCCCCGGAATAGATGCCTCACATGATGCTAAAACAGGTTCAGCTTTCTCCCGACCTTGTAAAGCGTCTGCAATGCATAATAATTCCGCCAGTTCCACGCTTCCACCGAAAGGTGGATGCCGTCCCGGGTTGGATCGAGCCCCTGATTTGGCAGATATTGCGAGATCGCCCAGAAATTATAAAACGGGATGTCGAAATCACGGGCAACCTGAGCGGTCGTCTCATTGATGCTGTTGTCCCCTTCCACGTTGTCTGCCTTGGAAGAAAGGATCGGCAGAATGCCATGGTCCAAAAGGGTCCGCACGATATCAGAAAGGTAGGTGTAATAAACATCCATTCCGACACCCGGGATCCAGTTGGACCCGAGATTGACAAACATGATCGAAGGATTGTTCACCCGGATCTCACATTCCAGTGCGGATTCTCCCGGCTCGCAGACATAAGGATCGGCCCAGATGTTGGTCATCGCAGAGGAGACACTCAAGCCGGCATGGACCGAGTAGCTGATGGTGTCGAAGGATCCCTTGAAGAAATTGATGGCATCCACCAGATATTTGTCCTCGTCGGCCAGACTGTAATATTCCGTGTCATAGATTCCGAGGAAAACGCCTGACTCGGAGTGGCAGTCACCAATGCGGGAAAGATAGTGTGGGTTGGTGTCCAGTTCCTGAACGCCGTACCAGTAAATGTCGGCTGCCGTATCTGAAATTTCAGGCACTACCGGCCATTGCCGCCAGTTGGCAGCAGAGGGACGGTTATCCGGCGTTGGATAGCCGGGCCCGGGCGTCCGGGTCACGAAATGGCCGACCTTCCGGGTCTCCACGGGAACCGGGGTATCGGTACTTTCGGGAGTCGGTGTGTCGCTCGGCATGATGATCATCGGGACGGTGGCAGTGGCTTCCGGAGTGTCGCTGGGATCATAAAAGAGCGCTGCGGTCGGGGTGACAGAGGGTTCTGCTGTCGGAACCTGCGTTGGGACAGCGGTTGCTGTCCAGTCAGCCTGCACCGTGCTGTGGATGGAAGTTGAGATCAGCGCGACTTCGGTAGCCAGCCGTTCATCCTCCTGCCGCCCCTGTGGTGTGTTGCAGGCGGCAATGACCATCACCGCAAGGATCATTATCAAGACAAACTTTTTCATATACAATCTATTGTACCAACAAAAAAAGGATTGCAGTATTGAAGAAAAATTTAAACATACCCCTGCGCTGCCGTCAATTTCAAAGTACTTGACGAATTATTATTTATGTTTTATAATGAAATCAGGAAAGAAGGGGATAAGCTCCAATCTTACCCCCTTACAGCAAAATTTAGTGATGTTTGACTTTTATTTCAAAAGTCATCGTAATAATCAGCCCTAAAAGTCTCAGTTTTAGGGTTTTTTTATTAGCCCACTCTATCATTTTGCCCTCCTGATACCGTATCATCGCCAACAATCCATTTGCCGTCGATGTTTCCGGAATTTGGTTAGATATCTAACCAGAAAAAGGAGATTCTCCCTTTCCCGGTCATATGTCCAGCCAAAAGAGCAGATTTTACATGGAGATGGTAAAGTCCGAAGGATGATCAAATTACTCTGATCATGATAATTATAATAGTGATTATTTTATAGCATGGAAAAGATTAGCGTTTTCTTAATATTGATCGAAAACGCTCAGAATAGAGTAAAATCATAATCGACAGAAATTATAAAATTTCGCACGGGAATGCAGCCGCCGGTACCGCATAATTGTCCGGCGCAAAAATCCCTGTGCTGCGCTCCTGAAAGGATTTTTGACATTATGCTGATTTTACAGTTCATACTCGCTTTTGGAGTGATGCTGTTCCTGCATGAGTTCGGGCACTTCATCGTCTCCAAGGCATTCGGAATCGAAGTGGAAGAATTCGGTTTCGGGCTTCCGCCCCGCCTGTGCAAACTTTTCACCTGGAAAGGGACTGAATTCACTTTAAACCTGCTCCCTTTCGGCGCTTTTGTCAAACCGAAAGGTGAGTTCGACGATCCCAGTGAGAACAGCCTGCGTTCTGCTCCCGCCTGGAAACAGATCCTGGTGCTGCTCGCCGGACCCGGGATGAACTTCCTCACCGCTTTGGTTCTTTTCACGATCTGTGTCCATCAAATCGGTTCACCGGAGCCCTCCATCGTGATCCTTGACAAGGTCGAGCCGGACTCTCCTGCGGA
This sequence comes from Flexilinea sp., assembly GCA_017432685.1. Taxonomy (GTDB): domain Bacteria; phylum Chloroflexota; class Anaerolineae; order Anaerolineales; family Anaerolineaceae; genus Flexilinea. The sequence goes on from JAFRIR010000136.1 coordinate 54,865, forward strand.
GATCGCCGGCATGCTGCCCGGGGATCAGGTGGTCCAAATCGGCGATACGGAAATCACCCACTATGACATGGTCTCCTCCACGGTGCAGCAGCATCTGGACGAACCGACGCCTATCCGGGTGATCCGAAACGGTGAGACGCTGGAGCTAACGGTTACACCGCTTTCCAACCCGCCGGAGGGGCGCGGGGCGATGGGTGTACTCATCACCTATGCCGTTCGCGATATCGGCCTGCTGGAAAGCATCAAAGCCGGTTTTGAGGATACTGTCCTGATGACGAAATCTTACCTGACCGGACTTGGGCAGATCATCACCGGCAAGGTGGAAATGGGACTGGAATCCATCGTCGGGCCGGTCGGTATGTATTCTTACTTCTCTGAGGCTGCTGAGATCGATGAGGAAAGAGCCGCGGCAGTTCAGGAACATCGCGAAGAACTGGAAAAAGCCGGCGTCAGCAGCGAGATCCGCACTGCCAGCAACTCCAATTCCGGCTGGGCCTCACGCCTGACTTTTTTTGGCCTCATCTCCGTAGCGCTGGGTGTCACAAATCTCTTCCCGATTCCCGCACTCGACGGCGGGCGGATCCTCTTCCTGCTGCCGGAGCTGCTCTTCAAAAAGAAAGTTCCGCTCAAAGTGGAAACAGCCTTCAACGGTGTCTGCATGACCCTGTTGATTGCCCTGATGGCTGTTGTGATGTTCAAAGATGTGTTTATGCTCTCGCGATAATAGCGCCTCTAAAAACTATTAGGCGGGGGTATGGGGCTGCATAGTATAGCCTGCTCCGTAAGGTACGGGCTGACGCCCGATTTATATTCGGAGCAGGAGCTTCGCCCCACGGAGACCATGGCGCGGGGAAGTTTTTTTTCGAGGTAGGAAATGGTGAATCCCGCGCCATAAAGAATAAACTGTGAATGAGGTCAAAATTTCAAGGGTTTTTTAGAGGTTCCCGTAATTTTGATATGAAGAAATATGGAGACTGTTGGAATGGCTCAGAAAAGCAAACGTACAAATTTTGACAACGTTTTGCAGATGGTTCGGGAAGCCCCGGAATCTGTTTTTGCCCGTTATGCCCGGATGCTTTCGGGATTGCCTGCTGAAAAAATTGCAAAGCTGCGTTCTGTGCTGTCAGAAATGACTGCCGAACGCAGGTCCGCCTTTTACAATGCCATGGAAGACATGGGCACGGAATTCTTTGAATATGATTTTGCACCGATTGCTGTCATGGGCATGGAAGACCCCGAAGGCGCGATCCGTGCGATTTCGATTTCCACGCTCGGGCTGGAGGAATCCCCGGAGATCGGTGCAAAGATCCTGGATGCTGCAGAAAATGACCCGGACGAGCAGGCGCAGGCCGCTGCGGTCAGCGTTTTAGGCCAATATATGTTTGATGATGTGATCGAAGAGCCGATCCCGGTTTCCCCGAAAAAGCTGCATTCCGTTCTGGAAAAGCTGATCGAGCATAAAAATCCCCTGATTCGTCGGGCTGCCGTGATCTCTTATGCGATTTCCGAAACGGATCGCGTCAATGAAATTATTGCCGGGTACCTTGCCGGAAATGAACGCGAAGAACTTGTGACTGCTCTCCGGGCTATCCGTATTTCTCTGAATGAAGACAAGGGAAAGTCGGTGCTGGAGCTGATCAATCATGAGGATGAAGAGGTTGTCACAGAAGCTGTCCGGGCTGCCGGTGCGCTGCAGCTGCGTGAGTCCTTGCCTGTTTTATACGAAATCATTTCCCGTTTTGACCGCATCTCTCCGGATTTACTTCTCGCAGCTGCAGACGCTGTTGCGGAGATCGGTGATGAAAGCTCAATCGATGTCCTTGAAACGCTGGGGGAGGCCGTAGTCGACATGGATGAGGAGATCACGGAATCCATTGATGACTGTATTGATACGCTTAACATGACGGTAAACATGGATTTTGACTTCGACGAGGACGAAAAGCAGACATCCCACCGGAAAAAGGTCATGCTGGACGATGCTATTGAATTGGCAAAAGACCGCTGTCTGAGCATCCTGGAGGAAAAGATCCCGCATGACCTGGAAGATGATGAAGCTCTGGATTTCGATGAGGATGACGATGAGGACTGTGACTGTGGCGAACATCACCATCACCACCATCATCATGAGCACGATCATGACAACCCGCTGAAGGGGTTGGACCCTTCCCGTTTCCGTATTCTGGATGACCTGGAATCTTATGAGTCGGCTGCCCGGCATGATGCGGATGAGGAGGACCTTTGGGCTGAGTTCGAGGACATGGCGGAAGAGGATCTGGATGCCGATTCGCTTCAGGATTTTATCAACAAGCTGGAAGCGAGAAAAAAAGGAAAAAAGTAAATAAGTACAGGGAGGCTGCTCTGCTGATACAGCGAAGCCTGCACAGCCGGGTAGTTTCCTGTAATGCGTGTAGTTAAACGTTTTAAGAATGGTCAAAGTCGATTTTCACGTGCACAGTATCGCCTCAAAAGACTCTCTTTCGAAGGGTGAAAAGCTCGTTGCCCGGGCAAGAGAGCTCGGGCTGGGAAAGCTGATCCTGACGGACCACAACACGATCGGGGGAGCGCTGGAACTGCAGGAACGATATCCGGACTTTGTCATCGTTGGTGAGGAGATCCTCACGACAAAGGGAGAGATCCTGGCCGTCTTTGTCAAGGAAGAACTGCCCAAAGGGATCGAGCCGTTGGAGGCATTCAAGCGGCTCAAAGACCAGGGAGCCTTTATTTCGCTTTCTCATCCTTATGCGCATATGCGGCATGGCTGGACGGAAGCTGAGATGGAGGAATATCTGCCCTGGCTGGATGCAATTGAGATCGCCAATGCCCGGAATCTGCCGGAAATGAACCGCTCGGCAGCGCATTTTGCCGCGGATCATGGACTGTACGGTACAGCCGGTTCGGATGCACACGGGGTGCCGGAACTTGGTGCGATGGGGCTTGAACTGCCGGATTTTCAAAACGCCGAAGAGCTGAGAGAAGCTGTTCGGTTCGCAAAGGTTTTCGGGAAGGTATCTTCGCCCTTTGTACGTTTCTATTCCCGCAGCGCTGTCTTTTTGAAGGCGCTGGACCGAAGGCTTCACATTATGGGAACCTCTAAAAAGTCCTGAGCGGGGGTATGGGGGCTGCATAGTATAGCCTGCTCCGTAAGGTACGGGCTGTCGCCCGGTTTATATGCGGAGCAGGAGCTTCGCCCCACTCAAACCATGGCGCGGGAAGGTTATTTCCCGAGTAAAAATCAGTCAGAATCCCGCGCCATAACGAATGAACTGTGAATGAGAATATAATTTTAGGGGTTTTTAGAGTTTCCCTTAAATTCTATTGAAAACGCTGCCGGCGGTGATGTAAAATGCGTGAACTGTTCCGTTTTCTCCTTGACTATCAGCTCTGGATCTATGCCATCCTGGGTGTTCTGGCGCTGGTTTACCTCATCCGTGTCATCAGCGCCTGGCGGGAGCGCTATACGACCATCTTCGGCCTGGAACGTGACGATGCACAACGGCGTTTGAATTCAAGTTTGGCGATCTTTGTACTGCTTGTACTGCTCATTGCAGCAGAGTTTGTTTTGGTGACTTTTGTGATCCCGGAATGGCCGCTGGTGATGATGACGCCTTCTCCGACTCCTGTTGTTGACGAGGTTCAGCCGATGATCACCCGTCCCGCGGAGGAGGGTGGTCTGGTGATTCTTTCTACGCCGGAAGGCGCTGAAAGCAGCGGGACGGTTTCCCGGCTTTCTTCCGGGTGCATTCCGAACCAGTTGGAATGGCTCTCTCCCCGTTCCGGTGATGTGATCGAAGGCAGTTACACGCTGGAGGCTACCGTGAATGTGAAGGATATGGCGTTTTATAACTGGGCTTTTGCGTCAGTCGACGATCAGGACTCCTGGCAGACGCTTTCGGCAGGGAATCTGCCCCTGATCGAAGGAGAACTGGGCTTGTGGGCAACCTCTCAGGTTGCCAACGGTGACTACGTGCTCCGTCTCACAGTCTATGACCTCAACAATCAGGAACTCCCATCCTGTGATGTTTATATCCGCGTCCTGAATGATGTGGATTAATTAGGTGGTAGGTATTAGGTGGTAGGTGGTAGACTTTAGACCTTAGATCACTTAGACTTTAGACTTTAGCTTTCAACCTCAGCCATTTACTCTTAATTCCTTACTCCTTTTTCCTTACTCTTTACTCTTTACCGAAACATTTCCACAGGGAATCGTTTCGCAACATTGGAATCGAGGATCTGGCGGATGATGCGGGAGGCGGAGCGCTCCAGATCCTGACGGGAAAGTCTTCTTGTCAGGATAGCTTTCCATATTGCGAAGCGGTATTTGGAACCGCCCGGCATGATCAGGTCGTTCCCGCTGGGGAAGGTCTGCCCGTCATCGGCTTTGTCGTCGCCGGTGGAGTGCCAATCCGTCATGACGATTCCGTCAAACCCCCACTCACAGCGCAGAATGGCCGTCAGCAAATCATAATTGTTCGGCGCATAGATCCCGTTTACTTTGTTATAGCTGGACATCACCGCCCGGGGACGAGCCTCGCGTATGCATATCTCGAACCCTTTCAGATAGATTTCCCGCAGTGCCCGTTCGCTCAGGATGCTGTCGGAATAATTGCGGTTATCCTCCTGGTTGTTGCAGGCGAAATGTTTGACGGTGGCATAGGTTCCTTCATGGGACTGAACCCCTTTGACAACTGCGGCAGCGATCTTCCCGCTCAGCAGTGGATCCTCGCTGTAATATTCGAAATTCCGTCCGCACAGCGGGTTGCGGTGGATGTTCAGCGCCGGCGCCAGCCAATAGGTGACGTTGAATTCATCCATTTCCACGGCGATCGCCTCGCCGACCCGGCTGCACAGTTCTGTGTTCCAGGTCTGTGCCATGCTGGTGCCAACGGGAAAAGCGGTGCAGAATTGATAGCCGATCTTTTCCCGCTCCGGGTCTGCCATGATGATGCGTTTGATCCAGCCGGGAAAATATTTCATGAAGCCCATCAGGTAATCCGCCATGCGGACCAGCCCCCATTTAAAAGCGGAGCGCCGCATCAGCCGCAGTCCGGCAGGCCCGTCGGAAAGGTTGACATTGACCAGTCCCTTGTGGAAGAGCCGGTCTGTGGTTCGTCCTACGGTGCCCGGCGCCAGGATCTTGACCCCGGAAAACATGCCGATGAATCCGTAGCCGACGCATAATTCGATCAGGTCCTTGAGGCTCAGCTTCCGGAGGATCGCCTGAACATCCTCATCCTGCACGGGCTGAGGTTGCGTATAGTCTGAGCGAACGGTATCAAAGGCGTCCGGGGAGATCACCAAATGCAGTGCATCCGGCAGTTCTTCGCGTGGTTGTTTCTCCGCGTGCAGTTCTTCGAAAGCGACAAGCGGTGTACAGCGGTTTTCCCCCTGCCAGATGGTCACATCCCTGGTCAGTGTGAGTACGGCCGCGGGTACGGTACGGTCGGAGGCATTACCGACCCGGAGGACATAGTCCCCTTTTTCGAGTAGCTTCACGGCTGCAGCTGCGTCGTATGCGGCGCAGTCTCTCAGGTCGAAGTGAAGGTCCAGCGTTTCTCTGTCGCCCGGGGCCAGCAGCGGCGTTTTTTCAAAAGCTGTCAGCATCTGGTATTCCCGGTCAAACTTTCCCGCCGGGCAGGAGAGATAAAGCTGAACGACTTCCTTCCCCGCGTAACTGCCGGTGTTTTGTACGGAAACGGAAACATGGACCAGCGACTTTTCATTCCGGACCTTTTCTGTACGGATCTCAAAGCTGCTGTAGCTCATCCCATATCCGAAGGCGTAGCGCGGTTTTACACGGAAGCTGTCGAAGTAGCGGTAACCGACGTAGATCCCCTCATGGTAGTATTCGTGCTCCATATCCCCGTTCAGGTAGCTGAATTCATCGCCGAAGGGAATATCAGTGTAAGAACGTGCCCAGCTGTCGGTCAGCTTGCCGCTGGGATTCACTTTCCCGGTGAGGATATCCGCCAGGGCATTGCCGCCTTCCTCTCCCTGCTGGCAGAAGAAAATCAGCGCGGAGAGTGGAATGCTATCCAGCGGTGTCAGGTCCATGGAGGAACCGCTGTTGATGACCAGGATAGTTTTAGAATAATGGGATGCGAGGAAACGCAGGCTTTCCGCCTCTTTTGGATAAAGGTCAAAGTCACCGGATTCCAGCTTTTTGTCGCCGCTTTCCCCGGCCTGGCGGGCGATGACGTAAAGCGCCGTGTCGGTATCGCTGAGTTGTACGTCCGCTTCCGTGATCTCACGTCCCAGCGGAAAGATGAAGGGCATGTTGGTGACATCCATCAGGGAGTGAAGGCTCCCGGATCGTTTCACGGCCTCGATGCAGTCTTTGTCGTGCGCTTCGAGTGCGGCTGCCAGCTCCTGCTTGTATTCATCCAGCCAGTCCTGACTGGTGATGATGAATCCGGCGTTTGTGAGTCCTTCAGCGATGCTGACGGAATAACGTTCGTTGACTTCGCCGGAACCGGTTCCGCCTTTGATGGTGGAGATGGCGCCGGAGCCGTAGAGGGCGATCTTTCCGGGTTTCAGGGGCAGGGCGCCGTTGTTTTCCAGCAGCACGATGCTTTCTCCGGCGGCTTCCCGGGCGAGCTCCCGGTGGGCTGCTTCCCGCGGACTGACCGTCTCGTCTGCCTGTGTTCCGGCTACATATCTGACTTTTTTCACGTTTGTCCCTCCAAATGTACAATTATACATCGAAAAAGAGAGAATAAAAAAAGAGGGAACCATCCCCCTTTTTTAATGTAAGGATGCCCCTTTTGCAGAGGCATCTACATACCAAAGTCTAAGGTCTAAGGTCTAAGGTCTAACGTCTAACGTCTAGCCCCTGGACCCTAACCCCTAAAACCCTACTTATGATAACACCGTTCCGGGCCGCGGCAGAGCTCATCCCGGCCGAGGTACGCCATGCAGATGTCGTAGGTCTGGAAAATCAGGTACTCCTTCGTCCCGTCCGGACGCAGCTGATAGGCGCCGCCGACATACACCCCGCCGCCATTGCCGGTATTCTTACCGCCGGTGATGGTGCCGGTTTTTTCATTGCTGTCATCGGAAAGAGACAGCGTGCCCCCGGGAACTTTGATGACATAGCCGTTTTCTACTGCAGAAAGGTTCTTCAGATTGCGGTCAATCCTGTGCCCGTTCAGGTTGAGATGGATATGCACATTCGTATTGGATGAAATCTCAAGCGCATCGTTTTGAAATTGACCGCCGCCTGTGCCGAATATCACATCGTTGTCAAGCCTGATATAAGCATCATACTCGACTTTCATCTTTTCGCAGAGCTCGCTCCAGGTGGTAACGCCCCAGGGATCCTCCGAAGTACCTGCGCCGCTCAGTGCCGTTGCGGGCAGGATCCCGGCGAAAAGCCCCAGCAGGGTGAGGAAGAGAAATAGAAAACCATACGGACGGAGACGCGCCGTACCCGCCGTGGTTTGGATTTGCGAAAGAACTGTGCCGCAGGCTGCGGAAGTGTTATTTTTGTAGGTTTCCATGGTGTGATTCATCTGCTGTCCCTCTGTTTTTGTCATTCCTGATTTTCCTTTATGAGCTCCGGCGTGAAACCGGTTTTCCCGCCGGAAATCGATTATTCTGAGAGCTACACTATCATAAACCCCTAAATTATATCGCAAATTTTCCCCAAATAACATTTTGAGGAGGAGACGGGGACTGTCCCTTCATGGGACTGTTCCCATGTCTGTCGAAGGGGCGGCCGAAGCACACGGGGACGGGTTTCCTGCTGCAGCGAAGCCTGCACAGGAGAACTGTCACCTTGTGCGCCTGATTTTAAACTCTTCTCCTGCAATTCGACGCACATGAGGACAGTTCTTGCGTGTCGGCTTCTCGACAGCGCAATAACCATCCCCACGTGCACAATGGGGACGGGTTTCCTGCTGCAGCGAAGCCTGCACAGGAGAACTGTCACCTTGTGCGCCTGATTTTAAACTCTTCTCCTGCAATTCGACGCACATGAGGACAGTTCTTGCGTGTTGGCTTCTCGACAATGCAAAAACCGTCCCCACGTGCATGCTGTCGAAAAAAAACAGACCCTGAAAAGGGTCTGTTTTTTGAGCCAACAATGAGATTCGAACTCATGACCTGACGTTTACGAAACGCCTGCTCTGCCGGCTGAGCTATGTTGGCAACTCACGAAGAATAATTATACATGGTTTTCGGAGGAGTCGGAAAATTTCGTTACACCGGAATTGATACGGCAGATTTCCCGATAAGCTTGTTACTACTTGACCGGGCGGGACGGCGGAGAGTGTGAAAAGTGGTTTATAATTGGAACGGCTGTCACAGTTCGATCCTGCGGCGCTTCATCTGCGGAGTGTAAGTTTATGGAACAAAACAGACCTGCATCAAAGCAGGAAAAATTCTCCGGATCTTCGATTTTCCGGCTAATCTCGATCTTTTTTCTGCTTGCCTGCCTGGCAGGGGCGGTCAGTTATATTCGCTTCCGGGCAGATTATACCCTGAACACAGATGACGCCAGTGAGTTTGCGCTGGGAAAATTTCTCTCGGAGGAAGGCAGCCTGGTCTCCAAAAACTGGTATTATTCCACGGAACTGAGCGTGGTCAACACCAACCTGATCTACCCCTTCGTCTTCCGCCTTTCCGACAGCTGGCACCGGGTGCGGGTGATCTCCACTGTTGTGATTTACCTGATCATGCTTGCTGTATATTTCGGGCTGAGCCGCGCTTATCGCTTTAAAAAATATTTTGCCCTGACAGCGGCTTTGTTATTTATCCCCTTCTCGGAGACCTTTTACCATTTCGTGATCAAGGGTCTGTTTTACTATCCCTACTTCACGATCCTGTTCCTGGTTCTGATGCTTTCCGAATTCTACATCCGTCAGGACGGACGGAAGGCTTTCCTGATGCTGACGGTTTCAGCGCTGTTCTCACTCTTTGTCGGTTTCGGCGGAGCGCGCATGCTTTTCCACTTGTATATCCCGCTGCTGGCTGCCTCCGGGCTGCTGATGCTCGGTAAAGAACCCGGCAGAAAACAGACCCGTTGGTTCGTTTTTTCTCTGACAGTGTTTGTTTTCAACTGTATCGGTTTTCTGGTAAATTTTACTGTACTTGCCAAAATATATCATTTTGATGCCTGGGAAAAGGTGGCCTTCATCAATTTTGACATCACCCGTATCAGCGGAGCTTTCAGCGGCATCATGCAGACCTTTGGCTATACACCGGGGAATTTTTTCTCTCCGGCGTTTCTCTTCAACCTGGCATGCGGCGGTTGGCTGCTGCTGACAGCTTATGCGCTTTATTACGCTCTGCGGAACCGGGAAAAGGTCAGCGGGGAATATTTTCGCTTCAGCCTTTTCACCTTTCTGGCTTTTGTGATCTATATCGTTTATTACGGCCTGACGGATTCCTATTTTAACACGCGCTATTGCCTTTCGCTCGTTGTCCTGGCCTTCCCTGCCTCGGCGTTGTTTGCTGAACAGGCGGATCTGCGGAAAAACCTGAGCGGGATCCTGCTTGGTTCCGTGGTGCTGCTCACTGCGCTCAGCGGTCTGCTCTATTACAGGACCGGTTGGACGAACGATGAAAATGAAGACCTGCGCAAAGCCTGTGATACACTGGTCACGGAAGGTTACCATAACGGCTATGCCTCTTTCTGGTGGACGAACGTGCTCACAGAGCTTTCAAACGGGAAGATCGAGGTCTGGAATGTTGTGAATGACTTCAATGATCAGGGCTTTTACCGCGTGAAGGATATCGATGAAATGTACCACTTCCTGCAGCCGGTGAGTCACGATACCACGCACCCCTCCGGGAAGGTGTTTATCTTCTTCACAGCCGGGGAATTCGAAAATAACAACTGGAAGGCTCAGCTGGAAGAGGCAAAGATCCTTCACAGGTCGGATGAATTCGTGGCTGTCGGTTTTGACAGTTATGAGGCTATGATCGACTGCCTTTATCCCGGCTATGACTTTGTTTTTGAGGATGGCAGCTGGCTGGAAAAAGGTGTGGATCTGGATGGAAAACGGCTGCTGGCGCCGGGTGGGATCTCCTCCGGGCCTTACCAAACGTTCTGGCCGGGAACCTATGATGTGGTGATCAGCGGCGTTAATCTGGACAGTACCGAGGTGACCTGTCAGGCTGAAAACGGTGAGAGGATGCTGGCTATGGAAAACCTGAGCCGGAACGATGAAGAAGTCCGGTTTACTTTCCGGCTGGATCAGAAAATGCGCGGCGTTGAGACGGTGGTGATAAATGTTTCTGAGGAGACCGATCATGTAGTGACGATTGACAGGATCAGTATCAGAAAAAGAATAGAGGATCGTTAGCGGAAGAATTATGGAAGAAAACACAAAAAAATCATTGGCCGCACACCTTGAAGAGGTCGCCGGAGAATTCGTAAAAATCGGAACAGCCCCCGAATCCGGGTCGTATCTGGGGCTGGAAAATGAGATCATCGAAGCCATCGGTTTCCTGTTCATTGCCCTGTTCCCCCATCATTTCGGCTCGGCACGGGGACGCTTTGAAGAGACCGAAAAACGCACCTGGGAGCTGATGCGTGCTTATGATTCCTTTTCGACTTGTTTTGCTTCTGTCTCTGAGAGCCGGGAGCAGGCGGAAGCCCGGGCGCTGGAGCTGATCGATGCTCTTCCGCGGATCCTCGAAGTGCTGAAGACCGATATTCGGGCCGGCTATGAGGGGGATCCGGCGGCTAAGGACGTGGATGAGATCATCCTCACTTATCCGGCCTTCAAGGCTATCACCATCTACCGTGTGGCGCACAAGCTTTATGAAATGGGTGTCCCGCTGATTCCACGCATCATGACCGAATATGCTCACCGGATCACCGGCATCGACATCCATCCGGGTGCGACCATCGGGCGTTATTTCTTCATCGACCACGGCACCGGTGTGGTGATCGGTGAAACCACCACCATCGGGGAGCACGTCAAGCTCTACCAGCATGTGACGCTGGGTGCGAAGAGCTTTGAGGCCGGTCCGGACGGTGTGTTGGTGAAAGGTATCAAACGCCATCCGAACATCGGTGACCGGGTGGTGATCTATGCCGGCGCCACGATTCTGGGCGGGAACACCAACATCGGTGAAGACAGCGTGATAGGCGGTAACGTCTGGCTGACCCATTCGGTCCCTGCCGGCAGTACGGTTACGGTTCGTGTAGCCGAAGGAGAGACGAATGATGTCCGGAACGGGAATGTCCAGGACTGGATCGTGGACGGAATGTTCATCTAAATAAGAAATAAGAAATATGAAATAAGAAATTGCGTACAAATAAAATTATCTGTCTTATTTCTGATTTCTTATTTCTTATTTTATAATTTAATCACATCGTGCCGCCTTCTCCGGGGGGAACCCCGGCCCGGGGGTAACTAAAGAAACGGAAAATTGAACAATGATCATATCACCTGTGGAAAAGCTCCGACGCTTTTTGAAGCTGGAACTCAGCCGAAACTGCGACAATCGGGCTGTTGTTGGTGGGATGGGAAAATTTCTTCCGAACTGGCAGAAAGAGTCTGCCACTGTGGGCATCTCACCGGAACTGAATGAAAAAATCATCGCTTTCCTGAACAGTTATGGGGATAAGGACCCTGAAGGACGGAAAGCAGCTGTCAACGAGATCCTGGGTATTCTGCCTCCGCCGGAAGAGGCCCCACAGCGGGAACGGAACCGCGGGAGCCGGCAGGACCCGGAGGCCGTGCAGCAAAACGGAAAAGCCTCCTCACGGGAAAAGGGTCCGGAACGCCGGCCTTTCAATGAACGTTCTGTACCGGTCCATCGTGAAGACCGTGTAGAGAGGAAGCATCGACCGGAACCGGTGATGAACCCGGAGGAACACCGCCATGAAAAGCTCTCTCCCCGGGAACCACGTTTTCCTGCCGCGGCGGCTGCCGCCCAGAATAATGTGCCTGATAACGTGCCTGCTGCTGAGCGGCCCGCTCCGGTCCGCATCCATCATGAGCCTTTTGCCCGGCCGGCTGCACCTTCGGTGAGCGAGCTGCGTGCCCGTTTTGGACATGTGCAGGTTAACCCGAAAGGCCCTTCCATTGACAGTCCGGTCTCGGATATTCCCGGAATCGGTTATTCCAATTCCAAAGCGCTGGCGAAACAGGATGTTTACACAGTGCGGGACTTCCTTTTCTATTTCCCGCGCCGCTATGATGATTTCTCCTCGTTCAAAGCCATCAACCGCGTACAGCCCGATGAGACCGTTACGGTGATCGGTGTAGTCCGCTCAGTGAGCAGCGGACAGCGGGGACGCTATCAGATCACGGAAATCACCGTAGCAGACGGGACCGGTGTGATGCGTGTGACCTGGTTCAACCGTGCCTGGCTGGTCCACCAGATCAGTGTCGGGATGGGCATCGTGCTTTCCGGAAAAATCGACATCTTCCTGGGACGTCCGGTGATGAGTAACCCGGAATGGGAACCGGTGGATCAGGAAAACATCACCACCAATCGCATCGTCCCGATTTACGCGCTGAACCAGAACCTCAAGCAGAATTTCCTGCGCCGGATGATGTACAACACTGTCCGCCACTGGGTCGGTCAGCTGCCGGAATGTCTGCCGGAATCCGTGCTGGAATCGGCGGATCTGCTGCCGCTGCAGGCAGCCATTTCCAACATCCATTTCCCGGAATCCAAAGAGCTGCTGCGCTATTCCCGCGACCGGCTGGCTTTTGACGAGATCTTTTTCATGCAGCTGAACGTCCTTTCCCAAAAGCAGGAATGGAACGGGCTGCCCGCGGAGCCCTTTGAGGTTTCCGATGAACAATTTGAAAACGGCTGGCTGGAACATCTGCCCTTTGAACTGACCGATGCACAGAAGGCTGCCCTGGCTGACATCCGCAAAGACATGGCATCCGGCCATCCGATGAACCGCCTGGTCCAGGGTGATGTGGGTTCCGGAAAAACCATCGTCGCCAGCCTGGCAGCCCTGATCGTGATGCAGAAGGACGGACAGGCGGCCATCATGGCGCCAACCGGTGTACTGGCTGAACAGCATTACCGCAATTTCCTGCGCTTCCTGGAGGGACTGGGGGAGAATGCCCCGATCCGTGCCGAACAGGTGGAGCTGATCGTCGGGGCTACTCCGGAGGGAAAAAAGCAGGAGATCCGGCAGCGCCTGGAGTCCGGTGAGATCCGGGCGCTGATCGGTACCCATGCTCTCATTGAGGAACCGGTGCGCTTCAAGAACCTTCAGCTGGCCGTGATCGACGAACAGCATCGCTTTGGGGTCGACCAGCGCGCGGCGCTGCGTGCCAAGGGGACAAATCCGCATCTGCTCGTGATGACCGCTACACCGATCCCACGTTCGCTTTCACTGACAATCTACGGTGACCTGGACCTGACGCTGATCGATGAGCTGCCTGCCGGACGCAAACCAATCAAGACGGTGATCATCCCACCGGTGCTGCGGGAAAAGGTCTATGGCAAGATCCGCAAGGAGATCGAAGCAGGGCATCAGGCTTTCATCATTTATCCGCTGGTGGAAGAGGGTGACGATGAAGAAAAAGAAGGTCGTGCCGCTATTGAAGGCAGCCAGTTCCTGCAGACGCAGGTCTTCCCTGACAGGAAGGTCGCCCTGCTGCACGGACGGATGAAAGGCGCCGAAAAGGACGAGATCCTGGAGGCGTTCAAGAACCGTGAATATGACATTCTGGTCTCCACCTCGGTGATCGAAGTGGGGGTGGACGTCCCGAACGCCACGGTGATGGTGATCGAAGGTGCAAACCATTTCGGTCTGGCCCAGCTGCACCAGTTCCGCGGCCGCGTGGGACGGGGCGATGCCCAGGCCTGGTGCGTGCTGATCCCGGACAAAGATAATGACATGGAAAACCAGCGCCTGAATGCCATGGTGGAAACCAATGACGGCTTCAAGCTGGCGGAGATGGATCTGGAAATGCGCGGACCGGGAGATTTCATCGGCAAGCGGCAGTCCGGTTTGCGCGAGATGAAGCTGGCTTCCATGACAGACGTGCGCCTGATCGAAAAGGCGCGCAATGAAGCACAGAAAATTTTTGATGACGACCCGGATCTGAGCAAGCCGGAAAATGCAATATTGAAACAGCGGGTGCTGGAAACCGCATCCGCACAGCGAAAAGGAGAAATCAGCTGATGAGCAAACGTGCCATCTTTCCCGGCAGTTTTGACCCGATCCACAACGGACATATCGACATCGCCCGGCGTGCAGCCGACATTTTTGACGAACTGATCGTATGCATTTATGCCACCCCGCAGAAAAACCTGCTGTTCAGCTTTGAGGAGCGGATGGAAATGGCGCAGCGTGTCTTCGAAGACATTCCCAACATTACGGTAGAGGGCTATACCGGCCTGACGGTCGACTATGCGCGCAAAATCGGAGCCAAGGTGATGGTCCGCGGGCTGCGGGTCTTTTCTGATTTTGACTATGAATTCCGCATGGCGCTGGCCAACAAAAAGCTGGCTCCGGATATCGAGACGGTCTCGCTGATCACGACACATCAGTACACTTTCGTCTCCTCCTCGACGGTGAAGGAAGTTGCTTCACTCGGCGGGGACGTGACCGGGATGGTGCCGACCTTTGTCCGGGATGCGCTGATGAAAAAATATCTCCCGGCCTGATCCGGGTGGGGAATTCAACCTTTTTGCATGTGAATGCACACGGGGACGGGTCTCTGTGCCGTCAGACCTCCGGTCTGTTATTGTTTTCATCGGCACAGAGACCTGTCCCCTTTATGGACTGAAATGTCATTTTTGAAACTTATTGTTTTCATCCGCCGTTAATCCGCATAGGAGGATTTGAGTTATGAAAAATATGAACAGGATCTGTTTTTTTATTGTTTGCATATTACTCATGGCTTTGGCCGGTACAGCTGCTGCTCAGCAGACCGTAATCCCTCAGCAATGTGCTTGTCTGGATGAGAGAGGTATTCCGTATCCGGAAGGTACACCGGGCAATACCTTTTGTTATCAATATAATAAAGATAAAGTGCTGGCGCTGAGTGATACGCTGACCTTGCAGCAATGTGCAGCGAATCAAGCAGCCTGGAAGCAGCAGGAACTGCTGAGACAGCAGGCTGAAGAGGAAGCCCGTCAGAAAGCAGCTGCTGAAGAAGCCGAGCGTCAGCGCCTGGCAGCCGAGGAAGCAGCCCGCCTTGCACAGGCCCAGGCTGAAGCCGAAGAAGCTGCCCGGAAGGCCGCTGAAGAAGCTGCACAGAAAGCTGCCGAAGAAGCGGCACAGAAGGCAGCCGAAGAAGCGGCACAGAAGGCAGCCGAAGAAGCGGCACAGAAAGCTGCCGAAGAAGCGGCACAGAAGGCCGCCGAGGAAGCTGCACAGAAAGCTGCCGAAGAAGCCGCACAGAAGGCAGCCGAAGAAGCCGCACAGAAAGCTGCCGAAGAAGCCGCACAGAAGGCCGCCGAAGAAGCCGCTCAGAAAGCTGCC
Organism: Flexilinea sp.; assembly: GCA_017432685.1. Classification (GTDB taxonomy): domain Bacteria; phylum Chloroflexota; class Anaerolineae; order Anaerolineales; family Anaerolineaceae; genus Flexilinea. The sequence goes on from JAFRIR010000136.1 coordinate 70,280, forward strand.
GAAGAAGCGGCACAGAAGGCCGCCGAGGAAGCTGCACAGAAAGCTGCCGAAGAAGCGGCACAGAAAGCTGCCGAAGAAGCTGCACAGAAGACAGCTGAAGAAGCTGCACAGAAAGCTGCTGAAGAAGCTGCACAGAAAGCTGCCGAAGAAGCCGCACAGAAGGCAGCCGAAGAAGCCGCTCAGAAGGCAGCCGAAGAAGCCGCTCAGAAAGCTGCCGAGGAAGCGGCACAGAAAGCTGCCGAAGAAGCGGCACAGAAGGCCGCCGAGGAAGCTGCACAGAAAGCTGCTGAAGAAGCGGCACAGAAAGCTGCCGAAGAAGCTGCACAGAAGACAGCTGAAGAAGCTGCACAGAAAGCTGCTGAAGAAGCGGCACAGAAAGCTGCCGAAGAAGCACAGCGTCAGGCGGAAGCACAGACAGTGGCCCCGGGTGCTGTCGTGCCTGAATTGAAAACCGTTCCGGAAGCTCTCCAACCGTCAGCGGATCTGTTAATTTCTCAGACTGATACTACAGTTCCTGTTCTGTTGAGTTCTCCGAATAATTTGGATGGTGGAAATTCTTCTGAAGGATCAGACGGTGATCGTATTGCGGTTGAACCGGAAATCAGAGTAAATGCCTTTTCAACCGGGCGGATGACCCCGCAGACGGTTCAGGATGATACGGCTGCGGATGATCTCACCGCTTCGGGTGAACAGTCCGGTGAAGATCAGCAGATCCCGGTTTTGGTCCCGAATTTACTTAGGAGCGGAACAGGTGAAGGAACCGAAGGCGGTACAGACGATGTGAAAACAGACGGTACCGGAACAGGTGTCGGAACCGAAGGCGGTACAGACGATGTGAAATCTGACGGTACCGGAACAGGTGCCGGAACCGAAGGCGGTACAAACGATGTGAAATCTGACGGTACCGGAACAGGTGAAGGAACCGAAGGCGGTACAGACGATGTGAAAACTGACGGAACCGGAACAGGTGAAGGAACCGAAGGCGGTACAGACGATGTGAAAACAGACGGTACCGGAACAGGTGTCGGAACCGAAGGCGGTACAGACGATGTGAAAACTGACGGTACCGGAACAGGTGAAGGAACC
>JAFRIR010000016.1 GCA_017432685.1 Flexilinea sp.
TATTGCTTTACCTTGCTCTAAAAGCTTATTAGGATCGGTTTTATATCTCCTGTTGTTCATTATTGCTACTCTCCTACCGGAGAATTATAGCATACCGTTGTTTTATTGTAAAGTAAAGTTATTAATGTCGTTTACTATAGTTATATCGGACCGGGAGTTTCTGATTTTGTCCGGGCTGCGACATCGCTGAGGAAAAAGGAGACAAGGGATTTTATCTGGTACGATGAGCCGGGTGAATACAGCTGGATTATTTCCCTGAGGGATGACCTGGTATATATTGAAGCGCCATCCGTCGATGGAGGTTTCTTTCTGAGATACGATTATTTCAAGGCAGAGATTCTGAAAGGCTGCGGACAATAGGATCGTTTTTTTGAAATACGATTCTGCAATGGGAACAAAGATGACCGGAACCTGTGGAATGACCGAAATATGGATTAAAAAAATCCCGAAAGCACATCGTTTCGGGATTCCATTTTTAAATAAAACGAATTATTTCTTGGGAGCTTCCATGCCTTCATGTAGTTCCGTGCGGCCGATACGATAGATCTTGGTTCCGCATTCGGGGCAGGTTCCATAAACGACAGCGCTGCCGCGCTTGTTGAAATCGGCGACAGGATTCTGGATCTCACGCTTTGCCTTACATTTTACACAATATCCTTCCATTGTTTCCTCCAAATATCATTTTTTGAGCGTTATGCTCTTTTTTTCAGTATACCGCAGTTTTTTCGGAACTATTGAACACACAGGATATTCGGTTGATTGTTCAGGGAAAATCGCGTCAGCATTCATTTTCCTGACTTGACAAAACGACCATATTCATTTGCAGTTAAACTCTATGCTTTTCAATATCATTCTGGATTCCGCCGCTACAGGATTTTCCAGCCAAACTCGTACGCATAATCAACATCCTCATATGCTTCTATTTCACCGGGTTCTGAGACGCCTCCGCTGAAAAAAGTGTCGACATATTCAGCTTTCTCGAAGCAATCCACCCATCCTCTGAGTCCTTTGACTGCATTTTCCGGCACTTCCTTATCATCTTCTGCGGCTGTTGCAAGCAAATAGACTTTCCGAAACTTGTAGTTTGATCTATACAGCGGATTCAGACGATCCAGCAGCGTTTTCATCTGTCCGCTCATCCCATAATAGTAGATCGGTGTGGAAAACACAAGCGTGTCGGCATTTTTTACCTTTTCAGCAATCTCTATAGCATCATCCTTTTGGATACATTGCTGAGTTCTTTGACAGGCAAGGCATCCTATACAGAACCGAATATTTTTCCCTTTCAAACTGATGTGTTCCACATGGTGGCCTGCATCTCGCGCTCCTTTTATTAAACGATCCGCGAGAATGTCAGAATTGCTTCCTGCTCTGAGGCTGGTGGTGATCACAATCACATTGCTCATGGTTTTCAGATTCCTTTCGAAATCAATCTTATCACAGAAAGACATTGACCAGGAACCAAGATTGAGGTATACAATTCAAAAGGAGCCGTACACTGCAGCTCCTTTCTCTTAATATCTAAAATCCCGTATTCTGCATGATGATGAAGATCGGTCCGATCAGGACAAACAGCGATGACATCATGACGAAAGCCGAAGTCAGCATTGTCACCGTGACCTTCGCCTTGCCGCCCGCCTCGATAATCTCATTTTCGAGCCGGTCACGCTGAAGCATGGCCATAACCCTGAATGGCTCAACCAGATTCTGCCCCTTACTCTCCATACGGACCAGTTCAAGAAACTCGTTCATCACAGAGATCTCCGGCAGTTCCGCTTTGATCTCATCAATAATATCCCCGATCGTCCGGTTCGTCGCCTTCCCGACCGCGATATGTTCGCAGATCTGTCCGAACTCCCCGGTCTTCTTTGCGGATGACAGAGCCTTTTCCAGCTGTTCGCCGGATGTCAGCATCAGGGAAATCTGTTCAAGACCAAAACCCATCTCACGCTGGATCGTCTTTTTCCTGGCATTCGTCGCGCTGACGATCTTCCGGTCCGGTGTGATAAACCCGAAAACAGACGCGCCTGTCGCAAGCAGAGCGACCGTCAGAAAGCTGCCTTTCAGAATCAAGCCCAATACAACAGGAATGATAAAGAAAAGGATCGCAAGCGTCATGCGCTTGGCATGATATTCCATTGGTCCCTGGTAAACCCAGCCGGATTTTCTCAGGCGTGTCTCAAGATTTCCATCGACCGGACGGATCTTATTGGAAAGATCCGCGAGCATTGATGTGAAAACAGTAGACTCGTTGGCGGCGACAGACCTGAGATACCCGTTTTCATCTTCCTGGAGAACTTTCCTGCCGGCGGTTTTTCCGCTGAGAATGCCGATCATGATCAGAGCGATGCCGGCTGCTGCAGCAAAAGCAAATACGATGTAATTCATAAAGCCTCCTTATTCTCCGCCGATTTCAAGAACCTTACCCGCGGAATTCAGAACCTTGTTCCCGACGATATACCCGACACACGCCGTCGCGATAGACAGGATCAGGAAGAAAGCCCCCAGCGGTGCCTGGTATGCTTCCCGGGAATCCGGAAAGAACAGACGCATGGCGATCATAAAGACAAAAGGCGAAGCCGTGATGATGTACAGCGTACTCTTCTGTGTCTGCAGATCTGCGTTTACTTTCTGCCGTGCTCTCATACGGGAACGGATCGTTTCTGTAAGCGGATGAAGAACGTCCGCAAGCGGCACAGCACTGCCTTTATACTCCCAGGTTTCAAGCGTGTCCAGAAGCAGATTCAGGGAGGTGGAATGACGTTTCTTCTTCACCTCCTGGACCGCTTCATCAAACTTAGCACCCTGATTCAGGTTGGTAAGGATCAGTTCAAAGTCAGTCTTGACAATAGCTGGCGCCATCCGGATGGCGTGATCGAGTGTATCGCGGATAACAGTGTGGATGGCCGCACCGGATGCCATACGGTCTGCCATATCCGCAAGAGCCTCTTCATATTCCAGCCCCTGCTTGTCACGGCGTTCGAACAGCCACATGATATAGGCGAACCAGGAGATCCCGCCAAGCGTAAGCATTACGACAATGTTGTTGGACGAGATCCATCCCGCTGCCATAAGGACTGCCATGATGATCATCCCGTCACGGATAAAGACAGCTTTGGAGACATTCAGGTTCGCCTGTCCGATAGCGGACTCAAGTCCGTATTTCCGGGCTGTTTTGATGAAATTCTGCTGCTTATAACTCAGCTTGTCCGCGTCCAGCAGAGCGGAAACACGGTCCAGATCCGTCTGTTCGGCTTTCTTTTCACGGTATGTCAACCCTGTCCAGATCAGGAAGGCGCCGAGGGCACCGACAATGGCGAAAAGCAGGTTGGTATCGATAATTGCGTTATTCATCCGCAGTTCCTTTCTCCGCTGACTGTCCCGGCAGCGGCTGTGTTGTGTAGGTATATTCCGGCATTCCCGCGTCCTCGAATTTCTGAGCGAAGCAGGATCCGCAGAGCATCGGGCCGAGATCTCCGTATCTTCCGCCTTCATTCATGAAGATCGGCACGATCTCCGGTTCCGGAGTCGTGTTTTCATTCACCAGTTTTCCGGAATACTCGACGATAGAATGCACCGATCGGCGGCTCCCATGGATCTGAAGAGTGACTAGAATATTCAGCGTTCCGGCAGCGAGATTTGCCGCCCGGTAACGGTCCAGATGACGTCCCTGTTCAGACTGGGAAAGCATCATGAAGATACGTCCGAAAACCTCATGCGGACCTTCCGCGTGAAGCGAGGTCAGCCCGTTCTTATGACCGGTGTTCAGGGCGTTGAGCAGATCGAAAACTTCCTTTCCGCGGGCTTCCCCGAGCGTCAGGGCGTCCGGACGCTGGCGCAAGGCCAGTTTGACCAGATCAGCCTGCTCGACAGCTGCCACGTTGCCGTCCAGGCTGGCAGCGCGGGTACGCAGGTAGATGACATTGTTCGGCGTTTTCGCACCCGGATTCAGATCGATTTCAGGCGTGTCCTCGATGATCAGGATACGTTTTCCCGGAGGAATACATTTCCCGAGCGCGGTAAGCATGGTGGTCTTCCCGCAACCGGTAGGGCCGACCATAACGATATTCAGCCCCGCAAGAACCGCGGCATGAAGATATGCCGCCGCCTTAGCTGAAAGCATTCCGCCGGTATCCGTCTTTGTGTAGTCCGGAAGATATTTCGTCAGGTCAAAGCGGTCCGAATCGTTGTTCTTCGCTTCGTATTTCTTCGTGAAATCCGACAGCTGGATGTCCTTTGAACGGTGCGCGCGGATACAGATCGTAGGCCATGCGTCCGTCACTGGATATGTAACGATGCTGACGCGCTCCCCGCCGGGAAGGATCGCGTCTACGATAGGCGTGACAGGATTAGCTTTCTTACCGGATTTTGAGATCCCGCGGTTGATCATCTCCAACAGGCGTTCGCTGCTCTCGAATTTCATTTTCTGGTGATCCCAGCCGCCAGCACTGTATGTCATGATCTCTCCCGGTCCATTTACGGTGATATCCTCAATAGACTGATCCGCAAGAAGCGGCGTGAGTTCGCCCATGCCGAGAATCTCATCCACGACCTTCTGGACAAACTCCTCACGAGGCATGTCAATCGTGAGACATCCCTTTTCCCCCGCGGAAGTGTTATAAGATGAAAATACACTTCTTGCCGCAAGACGGGCATCCATCTCAATTTTCGGGCCGGCATTGGTAAAGTCCTGTGCGCTGTATCCGAGCCTGGTCAGTTCATTGCGGACACGAGCAAGACCTTCCAGAAAAGGAGATCCTTCTTTGCTCTTATCCAGCGTAAGTCCGGAGACGGATCCGTATTCGAATCCATCTTCCCCGGTTTCATCAAAATAATCGAAATCGTTCATATGCATTAGTCTTTACCGAAAAGACGGGCAAAGAATCCTTTCTTTTTCTTCTGAGTTTTATTCATCGCCTCAGCAGCCCCATTCCCAAAGCTGATCTTTGATTTGTCAATTCCTTTGACACTTTCCGCCCTTGCAGCCCAGACCGGGGTGATCGGAGGATAGAAGGTAGCCGCAAGTGAGACAAAGCCCTGCATGCAGCGTTCTGTGATCAGCGGATTGTCCGGTTTCCTGTTGTTGGAGACAACGTAGGAACAGCCTGTATTTCCGGCTTTTACGACACCGCCCAGATGGTCATTCTGAATAAGTCCGCGGACAGGAATACCCATCCTTCCGGCCACATCCTGCATGCTGATGCCGGTGTTTTCCTGCCAGCGGTTCAGAACAAGGGCAAATTTATCAAGCGGAAACTGGGATGACAGAATTTTGGTAACCGTCTTCTGCGTATCGGCGATGCATGCCGCGTCCGCGTCACAAACGACCAGGATCACATCGGAATTTTTGAAGGATTCCCGGTGCAGCGGCACGTTGATGGATGAGCCGACATCGATCACGACGAAATCAAAACGCTGCTTGAGATAATCGATAAGGGAGCGCATGAATTCCCCGCAGGCATCCGCCTTCAAATATGGGCTGCGGGCCTGTTCCTGGTTGGTGATGCCCGGAATACAGAAAAAGTTGTATCTTCCGTTGACATCGCTGCTGCCGGGAACGGGGATGAGGAATTTCTCCATCTCCTGATTGATCTCCCTCTGGGCGGAAGACCAGTCGCTGTTGTTATTCTTCGCTCCCGCGTACATGGACGCGACAGACACGATGCTGTGCTCGGACATCACATTCAGACGCAGACGTACATGGCCGCCGTTCAGGTTTGTGTCCAGAAGGCAGACATTCCTGCCTCCGACACCCGCCAAGATACTGGCAAGCTCCACAGCTACGGTTGTTTTCCCTACACCAACCTTTGGTGACCAGACCGAAATCACCGATTTCTGCCAGTTTCCGGCAGCGGACTGTGACACGGCATCACGGATCTCCTGTGTGGAAATGGAATCCCATGCACCTTTTTTCCAGTCTTTTGATACAGCTTCCAGTTTACGGGGCAGTTCCGCGTTCATTTTTGCCATGACTGCTTCATTCAGCGGGAGCGTATAACACATATCCATCCCGCTGCGGGAAAACTGCTCCATATCCGCTCCCGCATAAGCCAGCCCGACAAGAAGCATCGGGCGGTCCGCTTTCTGGCGGAGTGACAGGAAATCCGTAATGCTGAAACGGTCCACGTGAGGTTCCGCGATAATGATGTCGACATCATTCGTTGCGATGAACTGAGACGCGTTCAGCAGATCGAAATTCGGAAACTGCATCACAAGATTCAGACCGGAGTTTTCGGAGGAATAGAAGTATTTCGCAAAGTCCCCATAGAGTGAAGGGCTTGCGTAAGCCAGTACATTCAGACGAGTTTTTTCTTTATCTTCCATATCTTCTTTCCTGTGATTTCTCACGGAGACACATTATGTGTCCCCGTGAGATTTGATGATGGTCAGCGGCTGGACGGGATGACCGAGTATTCGGTTTTGTCGCCGCGGTCGCTGACAAAGGACTCAATGAAGTCCTGCATGGACGCGCCTTCCGTCGGACCGGAACCGTTCGGGTTGGCATTGGCGGAGAGAATGGCGACCCGGAGAGTGCCGCCTTGTTCAGCCATGGCGACCCATTCGATGGCGTCACGGGGAACAAGCACATCCAGAGAATCCACACCTGCGGCATAGCTGTCTTCCGTGCGGTTTACATTGATTACCTTCGCACCGTTGACAAGCACCTTGGAAATGGGAGCCATATAGTATCCGGCTTCAAGCAGTTCGGAAAGTTTTACAGGATCCGCTGTACCCCAGAGATCCACAAATTCCTTCCACTCAGCAAGCATCGCAGAAAGTTCATCGGTCTTTTCCTGAAGCAGATCCGCCTTTTCCATGATCTCATCGGTAATGGAGGGCGTGGTTACAGAGAAGACATTGGTTTCTGTCTGTGAGCTTCCAAAGCCGCCGGAAATCGCGTCATAATAGTCATCGCCGAACGAAACATCGTCCGCATATCCGAAATCCGCCTCGGAAATCTTCCTAGAAAGCTCATCCGCATCGATCTCCGCCAGAGCTTTCTTACGGGCATCCATCAGGATGTTGGCAAGGGAGTTTGCATAGGCATCTTCGGTATCATAGTTGGAGACGGTGCCGATGATATCGATATAATCACCTTCCCGGATACCAACAGGCGCGTAGCCTGACACATTGATGGTCATGACGACCTTATTCGGATCATCCTGTCCTAGCGAGACGATCCTGGATGACAGCGGATTGGCGGAGGACATGATATCGGTATATTTCACCGGCTCGTTGCGGGAAACAAGATTGATGAACTGTCCGCCTGCGCTCTGCATTTTTGCAAAGTCAGAAGGCGTCACGAATGTCCCGACCATCGCGGCATTGGAAGAAATATCCACAATATTGAAATTCTCCTGGGTAAGCGAAACAAGACTGGTCCCCTGATTGATATCCGATTTCGCAGTAAGGATATATACCGGATCCGGATTCATCAGTCTGCCATACGCCAGAATCCCGAAGAATGTAACGACCAGCAGAAGAATGCCGGCCACGATCACGATTTTGTTGCTCTTCATATAAGTTCCTTTCGTATTTTCTGCCGGTTTTTCGGCACAGTGGAAAGGATACAAAGTACAGTCTTTTATTCGATATTCTGAATTTTTCTATATTTGAGGGAGAAAGATTTTGAAAATTGAATTTTTCTTAGGGTTCTGGAATTTTGGTATATGGAGGAATGATGAATTTGAGACCTTATCAGGAAGCTGCAAAAAATGCAATTCTTGGAGAGTGGGAGCATGGAAACAGAAAAACGGTTGCAGTGCTTCCTACCGGTACCGGAAAGACGATCCTGTTCGCATCTGTCATTGAACATCAGGTAAAGCAGGACGGCCGGCGGGCGCTGATCCTTGCCCACAGAGGTGAACTGCTGGATCAGGCCGCGGACAAACTGATGAAAAACACCGGGATTGAATCTGCACTGGAAAGAGCAGAAAATACGGCTATCGGTTCCATGTTCCCGGTAACGGTCGGCAGTGTTCAAAGCATGATGCAGCCCAAACGGTTGGCAATGTTTCCAAATGATTATTACAGTGACATTATTGTCGATGAAGCGCATCATGTGCTCAGCGACAGTTACCAGCGGGTCCTGGAGCACTTTCCCAACGCAAACATTCTGGGTGTTAAAGCGACACCGGATCGCGGCGATAAAAAGAACCTGGGAACGTTTTTTGACAGTCAGGCATTTGAGTACACGATGAGGGAAGCGATCCGGGACGGATATCTGGTGCCCATCAAGGCGCAGATGATCCCGCTTGAATTGGACATCAACGACGTCGGTATTTCCAATGGTGATTATTCAGCAGGTGAGATAAGCAGCGCATTGGATCCATTTCTGGAACTGATCGCAAAGGAAATGGTCTATTACTGCGCAGGAAGGAAGACTGTGGTTTTCCTCCCGATGATCGCCACCAGCCAGAAATTCTGCCGGATACTGACTGATGCCGGGATGAAAGCCTGTGAAGTAAACGGGAAAAGCAAAGACCGGAAAGAGATCATCCGGGATTTTGAGAACGGTAAATACGATGTCTTATGCAACTCAATGTTGCTGACGGAAGGTTGGGACTGTCCGGCGGTAGACTGCATCGTCGTTTTGAGACCTACAGAGAACCGGGCATTATATCAACAGATGGTTGGCCGCGGCATGCGGCTTTTCCCCGGGAAGGATCATTTGTTGATACTGGATTTTTTGTGGTTAACAGAACGTCACGATCTGTGCCGCCCGTCTTCTATGATAAGCAAGGACGAAAAAATCGCGGCAAGGATTAACGAAAGACTGCAGCAAGATGACCGAATATACGACCTGCTTGAGGTAGAAGAAGCGGCGGAAAAAGAAGTTATTGTAGAGCGGGAAAATGCCCTCGCAAAGCAGCTGAGTGAGATGAGAAACCGGCAGAAGAAACTGGTGGACCCCATGCAGTTCGCGCAATCAATCATGTCGCTTGATTTGCTGAATTATGAACCGATGTACCTTTCTGATATGGCTCCGGCCACGCAGAAACAACTGGATTTATTGGAAAAATTTGGGATATCAGCATCTGAAGTACAGAATAAAGGAATGGCAAGAATGATCCTCGACCAGCTAATTAGCAGACGATCTCAAGGGCTCACTACACCGAAACAGATCAGGACCCTTGAAAAGTTCGGATTTCAGCATGTCGGGACCTGGAAATTTTCAGAAGCCAGCAGACTACTTGACATCATTTCTCTGAACGGATGGAAGGTACCGCAGGAAATAACTCCAGCATATTATTTGCCGACAGGAGCTTGAAACAGACAAGAAAATGTTCTCTTCGTAAATCCCCCGAGCGTGCTTTTCCGGGGATTTACGAAGATCCAAACGTGAAAAATAAGAATGTCTGAATAGGGTTACTGCAAATAATGTAAGTGTGACAGCTGCAGCGTCAATGTTTGTGCTTAGTATTCGAAAGCGACCTAATAATTTGGCATGTGGAAGTCGCCTCCCAGCATTGTTGATTGGGATCCTGCTTTAGAGATGGCTATTCTCATGATTTTTTTGAGAACCGGAAGCGCGATAATTGCCAAAACAAAGATCGTAACCGTCTCCAATACCATGATTATTTCCCTTGACAATCCATATTTTTTCTGAAACTGTGTGCTGATCTGCGCAGATAATCCGCTCCTGACCAGAGATATGACTGTAATCAGGACGATCAGGCCGAGAAGAATGGTCACGATCGCATCTGAAACATTTGATACGGCTTTCAGGACCTGTTTGGCAAGTTCACTTTCCGCGTAAACAGGAAGCGGAAATGCCAGGATTGATGCTGCCCATGCTGTGGAATATAAGATTTTTTCAGTCTTTCTTCTTCGGATCATTTCATTCTCCATTTCACATTATTGGGCAGATTTTACAAAAAAACAGGCTTAAATGCACCCGTGAAAATATCAATAAGTATTTCTAACTAGAGTATTTCCAAGACAGTTTCAAAAAAACGTTCATTTTTAGCCCGAATTATTCATGAAGCTTTCATAGGCTTCGAAACAAACATGATTTAAGTGACAGTTGAAAAGCCGAACAGCTTTCAGACCGGATTTGAGAATTCTTTGCAGAAAAACAGGCACAGTACTCCCTTGGTCTGGTGA